>NZ_MIEP01000001.1:0-163230 GCF_001866375.1 Rice orange leaf phytoplasma
AATGTCTTTGTGCTATTTGATTTTCGTTGGTATCATAAATTGCATCATAAGTATCAGGATTTTGCCAATCAACTAATTTATTATCTTGCGTGCTTTCTTCTAAATATTTTCTTTTTTCTATAACTCTAATATCTAAATTTTCTTTTAATGGATTATTTGCCCAAACTGTAATTATATTTCCTAATAATACAATAAAAATCCATAATGCCAATAACAACAAGCACACCTTAGCCAATAAAAAATGCTTGGGTTGTTCTAAATTATTCACTTTGTAAAAAAACTCTTTTCTAATATGGCAATTATAAATAATTCCAACTTGAAAAAATTGCTATTATTTATTTTAATTATACAATTATCTCTTATTTTGTTTTTTATAATTGTAATAGTATTAAATACTATGTAAAATTATTATATCGCAAAATAGATAAAAATATACTTAATTTTTATTAATATTTCTTTGTTGTAATGCTTTATAAATTATTATATATATTATTTTATTGTGGGATAAAACCTAAAACTGATAAACAAACTTCTTTTAAGTCTTGAACTTCAATTTGTGTGTGTTTGTTTCTACACATATTAATACAAGCATCATTAACAAGTGTTTCGATGGTACGATTAGAACACTTCATAATGTCATTTTCAATTGCATCATTAACATTTTGGGTGAGATAATTTAGTGCATCATCAGAAATGGGGTTTTTATAGATATTTTTAACTAAGAATTTCATAAAGTCTTTGCGTGGTTCTTTTTCAAGGGTTTTAACTTCAATTTTGTAAGTAAATCTTGATTTAATGGCATCATCCATTTTATTTAAATATATGTGTATAGGAGGTGGTTCTTATTCAAAATGTGATCCTAATTTAGTTCCTTTTGGACCTGCCTTTATTGACTTAAAAAAATTAGCTCATCAAGTGAATGAATTCTTTACAATTGATCAATTACTTACTTTAACTACAATTTATACTGAATCCTTATATCTTTTATCTAAATAAACAACCAAAAAAACATCTAATAAACAATCAATCCCCCAACTAAAATATATTTATATACAAATTAAACAAATATATAAAGGAGTTATTTTTGAAAAAAGAAATACTTAAAATATATGATCTAAATCTTAATTTTCTTGTTAAAAAACATTTAATCTATGCACTAAGAGGGATTAATTTGTCTCTTGGTGAAGGCGAAATTTTGGGGTTAGTAGGAGAATCGGGGAGTGGTAAAAGTGTTATTTCTAAAGCTTTAATGGGACTTTTACCTGATAATGCTTTAATACAAAAAGGTTCTATCCTTTATAAAGACCTAGATTTAGCCCAAATGAAAGATAAACAATTTAATAAAATTAGAGGAAATGAGATTTCTATTATTTTTCAAAATACTCTTTCAAGTCTTAATCCTTTAATTAAAGTTGGTAAATAAATCTATGAAATCCTACAATTAAAAAAGACTAAAAGCACTCATCAACAACGCAAAAATCAAGTATTAAAATTGATGGAAGAAGTATGAATTCCCGAACCTATGAAGCGTTTCAATCAATATCCTCATCAACTTTCAGGTGGGATGTGTCAAATAATTGTAATTGCTATTGCTCTAGCTAATGAAGCCAAAATTTTAATTTGTGATGAACCTACTACAGCTTTGGATGTAAGTGTGCAAAAAAAGATTTTGTATTTGATTAAAAAATTACAACAAGAAAAAAAGTTTTCCATTATTTTTATTACTCATGATTTAGAAGTAGTTAAATATGTAGCTGATAGAATAGCTGTTATTTATGCTGGTAGGATTTTTGAATATGGGACTACTCATGAAGTTTTTATAATAGTAAACATCCCTATACTTGGGCTTTTTTGCAATCTATGCCTGTTTTTGCCAAGAAAGGCAACAAGTTAAAAAGTATTCAAAGAAATCCTCATCTGCTTACTGCTCCTATTTTGGGGGATGCTTTTGCTCCTCGTAATCCTTATGCTTTAAAAATTGATTTTGAAAAAGAACCTCCCATGTTTAAAATCTCTGCTACTCATTATGCAAGTAGTTGGTTATTACACAAGTTTACTCCCCGAATTGAAGTCCCTGATTTAATTTTGGATTTGCAAAAGAAAGGAGGATATTGTAATTAAAAACAATAAAGTTATTTTGGACGTTAGTAATGTTTCTAAAATTTTTCCTAATAAATTTCAAGGATTAAAAGATGTTTCTCTAACTATTTATAAAGGTGAATGTTTTGGATTAGTAGGACAATCAGGTTCAGGCAAAACTACTTTAGGACGCATTATGGCAGGTATTATTCATGCTACTGCAGGAACAGTTTTATTTAGTGGTATCGTGGATAAAAAAACATATTTAGTTCAACAGGGTTTTAAAAAATACCCAAAATCTTAAAGATAAACAAAAATTAAAAGAGATTCAAATGATATTTCAAGATCCTGATCAAGCTCTTAATCCAAGAATGATTGTAAGAGATTTAGTAGAAGAAGGTTTGATTTGTCAAGGAATTAAAGATAAAAATCAAAGAAAAGTACAAGTTTTGGAAATGATTAAATTAGTAGGATTGCAAGAAAGTGATTTGGCGCGTTATCCTCATGAATTTTCAGGAGGACAAAAACAAAGAATTGTAATTGCTAGAGCCTTAATTGTAAAACCTACTTTAATTATTGCTGATGAACCTGTTTCTGATTTGGATGTTTCCATTCAGGCACAAATTCTTAATCTTTTAAATGAATTGAAAGAAAAATTAAAACTTATTATTGTCTTTATTTCTCATGATTCATCCATAGTTAAGTATTTTTGTGATAGATGTGCTTTAATGTATCATGGTAATGTAGTAGAAATGGCAAATGTTAAAGATATTTTTGTCTTTCCTCAACATCAATATACTAAAACTTTATTGAAAGATGCTAATTTAAGTTAAGTTGAAGTGTGGGAAAATAAATCAATATACTAAAAACAAGATATTAAGATAAAAAGAGACTTTTTAAGTCTCTTTTTTTTATTTAGTTCTAAAAAGACAAAAAATATTATAATTTATATGCAATACTGTATTTATCTTTAAAACTTTTGATATATATTATTACAAAAACTATAATGCAAATAAAAGTCCATATTAAAAATATTGCTATTTTTGCATTAGTAATGTTTAGTATTTTATTTGGGAAAATATTATTTTTGGGAAATGTAATAAAAGGAAATTGACTTTTGTGTAGATGATAAATATCTTGTTGAGAGCAAATATTAATTAGATTTCCTTGAGAATCAAAGGCAAACCAATTATTATAATAAAGGCTTTCTTCTAAGTTAAAATAATTTTCTAAAAAAGTACTATCTATTGTAATTGCTTGGCTGTTTGGGTTATCTAGTAATGCTAAATGGCTTTGAAAAATATGAGGCGCTAAGGCTTTATCAGAGATATTATTATGATTACTAATTAAATATATTTTTTCTCCTAATAAAATTTTTTTATCAGGAACAAAGGTACAAACAGGATAATTTGTTCTAGATTCAAAAGTTATGTAGCTAAAAGGATTATTGTGGGTGGCTATGGTTTTGTATTTTCCTTTTTCATCTTGTAAGCCAAAAGGTGTTTGGATAGTTATTTTAACGTTTTCATTACAAATATTTTGGAAAACATCTAAGAGATAAGAAGTGTCTAGGTTTGTTCTATTTTTTTGTAAAATGACAGTATATATAAAAGTATTATCGGAATTATTTACAGTTTTTTTGTCAATGATAACTCCTAAGTTGATATTTTGGGAATTGTAATAATCTTGGCATAAAACTATAGTTTTTAACATATCTTCTTTAATTATTTGTTCTTTGTTATCAAAAAGATTATAAAAAGTATTTGGTTTTTTGGGGCTTTGGAAGGTGGTTTTTGCCAATTTGATATTAGTTTCTAAAATCTTTTTTTGGTTTTCTAAAATGTTGTTATAAGAAAAAGTTTGTTTAGTAAATGATAAAAACATTTTATCTATGTCAATTTTAGGTATTTGAATTATTTCTTCATAACTTTTTTTATTGTTATAATCAAAAATTTGAATTTGTAAAGAGATACTAAATTGATTAGTGTTTGCTAAACTAATTTCTAATTGCTTGTATTTGTGAGTATCAAAATTAACTAATTGTATTGTTTCCAAACCATGACAATTTATTGTAAGTAGAGTTTCTTGGTTGTCTTTATTTTGAAAAATTATTTTTTGTTCGGGCTGTTCTTTTATATAAGTATGTAGGTCTTCTAAAAAGATGTTGGTTTGGATGTGATTTTTTTTTTCGTTTAGTTTTTCATTTTGTAAGATGTTAAGTTCGTTTGCAATATGATTTGTATTAGTGTTAGTCGTTTGGAATGCAATATTATTTGGGTTGTTATTTGCTATGTTTTCTTTTTTGGATTTGAGTAAAGTATAGAATTGTTGTTTGATGTAGTTAATGTTAATTGATTGAGAAATACGCAAAATTTTATGATAACTCCTATTTATGCCTATTAATTTTCCTTCAGCATTAAAAAGAGGTCCTCCGCTATTGCCTGAATCTAGGGTCATATCAGAGTTAATTTCTTTTTCATTGAGAAAAGCAATAACTCCTGTTTTAAATAAATTTTGTCTAAATTGAGGTCTTTGGTGAGGCATTAGGTCAAAATACCATTGTTCCCATTTTAGTTTTGTTGGTTTTTGGAATTGGTTAGTTTGTAAGCCTTTTTGGCAACCTAATACCCAAACTTGTTCTCCTTGATGGATAGGTATTTGTATATCTTTATCAAAATTAATGTATTTGGCAAGAACTTCATCTAATTTTTTAGTAGTATCGGAGTTAGGAATAGTAAAAGTTATGATAGCTATATCGTCGTATTCACGATTGTTATTAATAAAAGCATATAGTTTTGCTTGCTTGTTTAATCCTTGATTGTTTTTGATTGTTATTTGTTTTTGGTGATTTGATGTATGATAAAAACTTTCAATTACATGACGATTAGTTAGTGCATAATATATGGTGTGGTTATTTATTTGTTCTTTGTAAACAATTATTCCTGTTCCTAGGCTATAACCAGTATTGATAAATAAAGTAATTAAATTGATGTCTTTTAGTATTTGGTTGTTGGGCGGTTCTTTTTCCTTTGTCTTTGTTTCTGTATCTTTATCTACTATATTATTTATATTATTGGGGTTGATAGTTGCATTGATAAGTTTTATTATTGGAAGTTCGTCATTTATTATAGGTTTATTAAAATTTATGGAAGGAATCACTTTAATATATTTAATTCCTTTTTCTTTTTTTATTTCAGGAGTTATTAAAAAACCAATTAAATTGCCTTTTTCAGTCCAAAACATAGTTTGTTTATTGTTGGAATTACAACGACTATAAATAGCAATAAATATTTCATCTAATTCATTGTTAACTTCAATATCTTCACTTATATGACTTTGTTGAAAGGCAATTGCTTGTGGTATAGTTGTAGAAAAAGAATGAATTGGTTGTCCTTGGTGATATTTGTTTTGTCTTTGTAAAGGAGTAATTATATATTGTTTGTGAGATTTAAAAGTGATAATATCAAAATCTTTTAATAAGGGAGTAAAAATATTATATTGAGTTAATACTTGATTTTGAATAGTGCCCCATTCTTCTCCTTGGGGATTTGATAATTTTATAATGTTGTTTGGTTGTATGATATTTTTAGGAGTAAGAGCAAAATATATTTTTTTTTCTGAATTGTTAATTGATGGTGTTTTTTCATTTTCATTGTCATTATTATTTGTGATTTTGAAACTATAAAAAATAATTCCCAAAGCAGTTTTATCATTTGTATGTATTTGCCAAATTTGGTCTTTGTTGGTTTGTATTTGATTAGTATTTTTAATTTGTTCTTCCTTAATATCTTTTTTAATTTTTTCTTTTAAAATGTCTTTTTCTTGTTCCAAAGCTTTAATAGTTTGTTTAATAGTTTTAGTTTGGTTATTTTCATGTAGTTTATCAAAATATAAGGAATTATTCATAAATTGAATAGTATAAAAGTAATTTTGTAATTGAATAAAACTTAGCCAAAAAAGAATAGATATGTTAAAAAATAAGATAAATTTACGATAAAAATTAATTCTTTTCATAAAACTCTTTTCTAATTATGAGCGATGTTAAATAAAATATAAATAAAAGTATTTTTTTTCTTTTGGGATTTATTTCAAATTTAAAACACCCTTCATTATTATTTTACCCTAAAATTTATTTATTAGTTTGTAAAAAAAATAGCAATAATGTATTGACAGTGCCAAAAATTTTTGTTAAAATAAAATTGAGCTTAAAGGATTAAATATTTTATACATATTATAAAAAATAAAATAAATATAAGAGATTATCAGAAAAGATAGTAAAGATTTATATTTTCATCTAAAATCGCTTTAAGTTCAAATGAACAAATTATAGAAAATCGTTTTTTCATTTTTTAAGTTAGAAAGAAGAAAAAAAGGAGTGATAAAAATGCTATTTAATTTAATTAATCGAAATCAAGATTTATTAGAAAATTTATTTGAAGATTTTAAAACAAATTCTTTAACTAACAACAACAATATTATGAAAACTGATATTCAAGAACAAGATAATCAATACCTTATTACTATTGAATTACCAGGTTTTAAAAAAGAAGATGTTAAAGTTGCTTTGGAAGAAGGCTATTTAGTAGTTGAGGCTAAAAATTCTAAAAAAAATGAAATTAAAGAAGCTAATTTTATACGTAAAGAAAGATTTCAAGGATTTTTGAGACGTAGTTTTTATTTAGGTGATGATTTTCTTTTAGAAGATATTAAAGGTTCTTTGGAACAAGGTTTATTAAAATTAAGTGTTCCTAAAAAAGAAGTTAAACCCAAAGAAAAACGTTATATAAAATTAAATTAAGATATAATAAAAACAAGTTAAGTAATTAACTTGTTTTTATTATATATATATGATTAATATTATTAAAAGAAATAACCTCTTATTTATAAGAGGTTATTATGAAATGCTTCAATTATGAAAATAATCATTGGTAGTTGTATTCGTAGGTACAATAATCAGCTTTTGTTCCATTGGATTTATATTCTTGTTTTTTTGATTAGTTTTCCTTGTGGAGTTTGGGTTTTAGTTGGTTGAGAGTTTGTTGTTTGTGGTTGTGATGTGGTTGTAAATGTTTGAGAAGGCAAGTAAGGATTTTAATTGACTTGACTTCCTGTATAAGTTCCTTCGTTATTACTATAATCAGGTTTGTAAGTTTGTGTGGGCAGTTTAAATGTTTCTTCTTTTGTTTGTTCTTGTTTAGATTTTAAAACCCAACAAACACCTAAAATTAATCCTAACATTAATACTGTAAATGATATTGTAAGTACAATAAAATTTTTATTGTCTTTTTGTGGTTGTTGCATATTTTTTGTCTCCTTTATCATTTCCTTTTAGTTTTATAGGGAACAAAAAACATTTCCCTTACTTTTATTTTACTCTTTTTTTTGCGTAAAGAACGCTCAATAATAGTTAAAAAAGTAGTTTTATGAGTTTAGGAGACTTAATAATTATATTAATAAACAAAAAAAAGACCTCTAAAAAAGAGGTCTTTTATAAATTATTTAATTGTAAGTATTAGTTTATTTTTGATTGTTTTTGGTTCTTAAATGCAAATACTTTTTTCCAGATAGTATCAAATAATAACATAACTAAAGGACATAATAATAAACATAAATAATGAGATATATTAATATCCTTAGTATGGAATATATCACTTAAAGAACTAAATTTAGTAATTAATACAAAGAATAATACTTCAATTATAATACCATAGTACAATATTTTATTAGGTTTTTTTATAGTTTGCCAAAAGTAAAGTTTGTTAGAACGACAAGCAAATGCGTTTCCTACTTGAGCAAAGATAACAACTCCAAATGCCATAGTAGAAGCTAGGAAGAAGTTGTCTTTTGTATTAAAATTGTAAACTGCACAAAAAAATGCTAAAGACATTAAACCTTCAACTATTCCTAAAAAGCCATAACTACGTTTTAATACTTTAGCGTCCATTAGATGGTCGTTTTTAGTACGTGGTTTTTGGACTAATAAACTTGGGTCAGTTTCTTCAGCTCCTAGAGCAATAGCAGGAATTAAGTCAGTTAAAAGATCAATTGCTAAAATTTGTAAAACATATAAGTAAGGTTCTGTAACTCCTAAAAAAGCAATAGCGATGAAAGGAAAGATTTGAGGGATATTAGAAGCAAAGACATAAGTCATGAATTTTTTGATGTTTTCATAAATACAACGTCCTTCTAAAACAGCTTTGGAAATAGTTGCAAAATTATCATCTAATAAAATCATATCAGCAGCATTACGAGCAACATCAGTGCCTGCTTTTCCCATAGCAATTCCTATGTGAGCTGCTTTAAGGGCTAAAATGTCATTAACTCCGTCGCCAGTAACTCCTACTACTTCTCCATTTTTGCGGTATGCTTGAACAATTTTTAATTTATGTTTGGGAGTAGTGCGCGAAAAGACAACTGGATGAGGGCTTTTGAGGACTTCTTGTAATTGTTCTAAAGACATTTTGTCAAGGTCACAACCGTCTAAACCAACGAACTTGTCTTGGATTATTCCTACTTGTTTACCAATGGCAGCAGCAGTAAGACTGTAATCTCCTGTAATAATAGTAATTTTTAGTCCTGCTTGAGTTAAGTTTTTAACTGATTCTTTAACTTCTTCTCTTGGTGGGTCGTAATTAACTGCAAAACCTAAGAAAACCATATCTTCTTCTAGGGGAGGATTTTGTTCAATTTTTTTGTAAGCAAGAGCAAGAACGCGGTATCCTTGGCTTGCAAATTGGTCGTTTTGTTTAAAGAAAGATTCTTTTTCATGAGGGCTAAAAGGACTTACTTGAGAACCTTTGTATTGCATTTGACATTGTTCAAGGACAATATTAGGAGCTCCTTTAATAAAGAGATATTGTGAATTGGTGTCATATGCAGGTTCTTGGTTGTTTTTAACTAAGACACTCATTTTTTTACGTTCTGAAGTAAATGGGTTTAATTGGATTATTTCTAAGTTGCTTTTTACTTCTTCAATGTTGTAACCGTATTTTTTAGCAGCAATTAATAAAGCTCCTTCAGTAGGATTACCGATTAATTCAAATTGGTGGGGTTTAGTTGGCGTAGGAACTAATTTAGCCTCAGAGCATAGAACTGATGCAATTAAGAATTTTTCAATTCCTTTTTTGGAGGCAGTATTTTTTGGGCAAACACTAAATGTTTGTTCGTCGTTATAGCCAGAACCTTTTAATTTGATAGTGTCATCAGGAGTTACAATTTTTCTTACTGTAAGTTGGTTTTGAGTTAGAGTTCCTGTTTTATCAGTACAAATAACAGTAGTAGAACTGAGGGTTTCTAGGGAAGAGATTTTTTTAACTAAAGCGTTTTGTTTAGCCATTCTTTGAGAACCAACTGCTAAACTTAGATTAACGGTAGGAAGTAAGCCTTCAGGAATGTTTGCAACTAACATACCAACTGCACAAACAATTGCTGCTCTAAAAGAATCTATATTATATTTTTCTGCTTTGAAAAAACAAATCATAAAGACAAATAAAGCTGCACAAGAAGCAATAATACTTACTTTTTTAACAATGTGGTGCATTTCTTGGTCTAGAAGGCTTTTGCCTTTTTCAATGCTTTGAGCAATGCTTGAAACTTCTCCAATTTGGGTGTTATTTCCAATAGCATAAACAACTGCAAAACAACTACCTTGAGTAACTGTAGTACCTGCATAAACTAAATTAGGCATTTCAGCAATGGAATGATTATCTTCGAGGTTTGGCATTTCAGTACGGTTTAAAGGAATGGTTTCGCCTGATAACATTGAGTTGTCAACAAAAAAGCTATTAGATTGAATAATACGTGCATCTACTGGAACTTGGGTTCCTGTTTCTAAAAAGATGACATCTCCAATGGTAAGTTCAATAACATCCATTAATTCTATTTTTTTGTTGCGGTAAACTTGAACTTTTTTAGGAATCATTTTACCTAAGGAAGACAACATTTTATCAGCTTTGTATTCTTGGGAAAAAGAAAATAAGCCATTTACAATGATAACTAAAATAATAGAAATACCGATGGCTGCTTCTTTGGGATTAATTACAAAAATCATTAATGCTGCTATCCATAATAAAATAGCCATTATCGAGGTAAATTGTTTGATGAATTGTTGCCAAAACGGAAAAGATTCGCCTTTTTTGATAATATTTTTACCGTAGAGAGTTTGTCTTTCTTGGGCTTGTTTGTCAGTAAGTCCGCAAGCATCGGTGTTTAGATGTTTGACAACAGCATCTTTATCAAGACGACTGATTTGCAAAATTTCTTCTTTTTTATTCATATAAAGTTGTTTCCTTTGACTAAATTTTATATTTTAGTATTTTGTTAACTGATATATAAAAAATATTTGCAAGGCTATAATGGTGTATAAAATTAAATGGAATAAAGGAATTCAAAATAATAAGGATGCTAATTGAGTAAGATAATTTTTTGTTGGGGGAGTTTGGTTGGGGTTTTGAGTTATGTGGTTTATGTGGTTTGTTAGTCTTGTTTGTGTGCAAAGTCATTTGTATGTTTTTTTGCCTTCTTGCTTTTGACTTTTTGTTTTGCATTTGCAAGTTTAATAAATTAGTTATATTGTTTTTATAACTACTAAAAATAAATCAGAAAAGTGCCACAACCAAAGTTATAAAGTATTATCTTGGGTCAATTTTGCAAAATTAAATTATTTTTTAGTTCGTTTATTCTAGTCATCTTTCTTTTGATGATCAATTATTTTTTATAAGCCTGATTAAATTATAACAAAACAAAAAATAAAAGCTAATAATAAATGTTAAAAAAATGCATTATTTTGGGAATTTGGAACCAAAAACCGTTATTTTGGGAATTATTTGGGTGGAATTGGGTGAATTTTGAAAAAAATTGTTATTTTTTTGTATCCGTTTTAGTTAATTTTTGGCAGTTGTTGTGATTTGGGATTGGATGAAACAAAATAATAAATTTTTAAGGATGGAATTAGTTATAAAATTTTTTGAAAGTGGTTTTATTAAATATATAAATCACCCAAATGTATTCAAATTTATAATTCTTAAATCCATATTATAAAATATAATAATATATGATGTAGAATTTTAATATTTGTTTATTTGTAGTATATCATTTTGATAACTAATTATCAAGTATAAAATTTATCATCCATTAATAAAGCACATTATTTATTATTTGCTATATGATTTTATTTTATATCATCCAAAAAACTTTATTATTTCAAATAATATTAATCACTTTATTATGTTATTTTTTTATGTTAAATTTTAATTTAACTTTTTTAATTTTAAGGAGATAAAAAACTAAATATGATTTCTAAAATCCCAAAATTATTTTGGACAAACATTGCTATTATTATTTTTGTAATAATTGGGATAAAAGAATTTATAGTTTTACCAAAAAAATTGTCAATTGATTTAAATACTAACCCAACCCATATTATTTGTGATGTTGTTCCTGTAGGGGCTTGTTTTACAAAACCTTCTATCAATATGTCATTAAAAAAACACAATTTATCTTTTGCAAAACCTCATTATAATATTTATACGGATGAAAAATATATTCCTTTAATGCCTGAACTTTTGGAAACTCAGTTAATGAAAGAAGGCAAAGAACACCGCGATAATAAAGTGATGCAAATTGCCATACAAGCCAAAGAGCACCAAAATAAAAAGTTTAATTGTTCTATTTTCCAAGAAGAAAAAAAATTTTTAAGAGAAATCCAACCAAATGGCATAATTATTGAAGGTTTTTTAGACTCTTGTTTGCTTACACAAGTGATTTTACCAAGTGGATCTATTTTTAAATATTATATGCCAACACAAGACAATATACAAACTATTAAAGAAATTTGGTGTGCTAATGGACAAATCCTAAAACCTGATTTTTCTCATATTTTGCATTTTTCTATGATGCAAACACCAACACCCCTTACTCCTAGTCAACTAACAGCTTATCATGAAGCAGGACATGCCTTAATAGTTTTGCAATTTCCTTTTGCATTATGTTCGGTTGCCAAAATTTATATTCAAGAAACAACTACTGATTTGACCGCTGATTCGATGTTTTTTTTTGGACAAACAGTTGTTAGGCATCCAAAATTAAATCAAGGTTGGCAAAGATTAGTTTTACAAGCTTTTGGAGGTGCAGCTGCGCAACAGTATTTAGCTAATCAAGGCAAAATTCCAAAAGAAAAAATATTTTCAGGAATTGATGATGATTTTCAATTTATAGAAAAACTTTTAATGGAAAATAATCAATTAAATAAAGTAGATTTGAATAAATTATTTCAACAAGCTTATAATATTGTTGCAAATAATAAAGATTTATTAGATATTATTGCCCAAGAAATAGACCAAAAGAAACTTTTACAACAAATAGATATAGAAAGAATTATTAAAGATAATCATATGTTGGTTGCTAAATTAAGAATTGGATAAATAATTTTAATTTATTTTTTTGTTAATTTTATCGATTTGTTTTTGTTTTTGTTATCAACTTAGAATTAAAATTATTGAATAATTAAAATATTTTGCCAAAATAAATCTAAATCCCAAAAAGAGGCTTTTTTAAAGTCTCTTTTTTTATTTATAAAATTGCAAGGAAAACTATCAGAATATAAGGATTAGTGAGCAAATTTTATCGTTTTTTTTTGATAAAATGACATTAATAACAGTTTTTTTAATCACTACTGCTAATTTTTAAAAAAGGAGCAAAAAGGATGTAAAAAATTTACCATGAAGAAAACAACAATTATTTTATTTTAACATTATCTTTTTTTAGTTTTTAGTTTTGCAATTGCAATTAGCTCATTTTATTTTAACATTTTTTAAAAAAGAAATAAATAGAAAGAAAAAAATATTGAAATTTATAAAAAATAATCTTGACAAATAAACCTAATTTCAAAGAAAATAAGGCAAATTAACTATGAAAATTAAAATATTGAAAAAGGAAAGAAATGTATATGTATGGTTAGGAATTTTGGTGGTTTTAATTCTAATAGAAAGTAGCGTTTTTGGGTTTTTAATATTAACAGACAAACTTCAATATAATGTTAAAAAATCTGAAGAACACACACAACCTAACTTTTCTAAAACTTTAGATTTTAATAATCTTGATTATAACCAAATTGATGAAAAAATGCTCAAAACAGCAGTACACGAAGCAGGACATAAAGTTGTTGCTTTGAGTGTAGGCAGAATTATTAATTCAGTTTCTGCCCAAACTTTGATTAATTATAATGCTGATGGTGGAATTTCTTATTATCGACTAGATGATAGCATTATGAAAGAAAAAGATTATTTAGATGAAGTTATTATTAATCTTAGCGGGCGTGCTGCTGAAGTACTTTTATTTCAAACGGATGGCGGTTCAAAGAATTGTGTAGATGATGCGTTTCAAGCTAAAAGAGAAATTGAAAAAATGTTTCACAAATTCCCAAATAATCACTATTTACAACAAAGGGATGGCAATAAAACAAAAGCAACAAAAGATGTTTTAGATTATTGTTATAATGAAATTAAAAAAATTAATCAATCATAAATTAATATGGAAAATAACAATTCAAATGTTATTGTATAAGCAAACTTTGGATCAAAATGGCAATTTGCTCACTGATTCTATGAAAAATCTAGATAGACAACTTTATTTTTATCTTGAATTTGGTAATAATTAATCTTTAATCATGCCAAATTAAAGCTGTATGAAGTTAAAATAAATATTTATCATTAAGAATAACTTTTTAAAAATTTATAAAATTTATAACATTTTTTATCGATTAAAAAATACTATTTAAATTTCAAAAAATATTTATAAAACAAAAGAAAAAGGGAAGGCCTTAAAGAATATGAATGATAATTTAAAACAACTTTGGATGAAAAAGAAAAAATTATTTTTAGTTACACTACTATTATTTTGTGTTGTTTCTTTGCGTTTAGGAGTTTATTTATATAAAAAATATGCCAAAACACCAACAAATAACCAAACTCAAACAGCAAATAATTTACAAGAAGTTAATCAAGATTTGATGAGAGTTGCTTTTCCTAAAGAATTAAGTCAGTTATGTCCTTTATATCCATTAGGTGCACACAATGCTGATCCTAGCGAACAAGGATTTCATAAAAATATTTACAAATTATTGACGCAACCCTTTTTTAAAGAAAAAATGGAAAATGAAAATAGCGTTTTTTTGCCTAATTTAGTTTTTAGTGTTAAAAGTTGCAATGAAGAACAACAACAAGAACATATCATGGGAAATTCCGAACAAGTACAAGCTGCTAAAACAGTTTTAAGTGAAAATTATCTTTTTGAATTAAAACAAGGATTAAAATTTGAAAATGATGAAGAAATTAATTGTGATGTGGTATAAAATACCATTGAAAAATATATTAAATATTATGATAAGTATTATTCTAATTCCAATACACAAGATCAAACAGTGCAATTCAAAAACAAAGTTAAAGGATTAAAAAACCTTGGTCTAGATCTGAAAGAAGATCAAAATTTAACACAAGTACAACAATTAAATCAATGTTTTGAAAAAGTAGATAATTATAAATTTAAAATAAAATATCAAAGTCCTCAAGCTTTGTTAGAAGTATTAAAAAAGTTAATAATTTAGTTCTTTTATCTCCTCAAAATTTTCAAGATTCATGTGTAGGAAGCGATGTTAAGTGCGGTACGCGTTTGTATCTTATGGTCCTTATAAAGTCCAAGAAGGTTATAATCCTAAAAAATGGGTTTTTGTTAAAAATAAAAATGATTTTACTTATGATAATCCTCAAACTAATTTACCAAAAACAGTAGAGGTTTTAATTGCTCCTTTAGAAGAACACAAAACATTATTAAAACAACATAAATTGAGTTTTGTAGTTCCTTTTATGCCAAGAGAATTTAATTATTTAGATATTTATACAAATCATCCAGGTTTAAAACCAATTTTTTCTTCTGATTTTATATCTTTATTTCGAGTTAATATAGAAAATGATGAAAACGATTATTTAAAAAAGGTTCTGGGTTATTAAAAGATCTTAATTTTAGAAAAGCTTTATTTTATGGTATGGCACGTCAAAAATTAGACAACAATCCTACTATTAATTTATCTTCTGATAAAGCTAAAGTGTCTAAAACTGCTTCTTATTATAATTTAACCCAACAACATAAAGATAATGTTAATCAATTATTACAAGAAGATGGCGTTCTAAATGCCAATAACCAAACTAATTTAGATTATATGAAAGTATTAAAGTCCCAACAAACTTATGAGGTTGCAAAACAATTATTAAAAACATCTTATAATAACTTTTTACAACAATTCTATAATAATGAAACTCCTCAGACATTAGAAATTCAAATAAATTTTGAAGGCGGCTTTAATTGTGATAAAGTGCAGAAAATGGCTGAACTTTGGGAAACATTATTTAAAGATGCTTTGGGTCCAAATAAAATAAAATTCAAACTTAATATAGTGAGCATGGATGATATGACACCAGAAGAAGAGGCGGCTTTTTTTGAAAATTTGGACACAGCAAGCAATTATTTAGGTTTTGCATATCAGGATAAAGATGATTCAGATACTATTCTTTATCAGTTATTACCTGATAAAAACAAAGACAAAGAAATAAATTTCAATTTAAAATCATTTAGAGATTATTTAGTAAATCAATTTCAAAATGATTTAGCAAAACCTGAATGGTATGATAAATTAATTAATACAGGTGGCGAAATGGAAATTTTAGATTTAACCGATTCCAAAGCTTTCCAGAATTTTTTCTCACTGCCTTCTAATACTACTATTGCACAAACTAAGGAACAAGGAACAATAAATACAAAAACAGTAAACTTTCCAAAAATTGAAGAAAATGGTGATTGGAAAGGAAATGCAAACCAAATAATAGGTATTGTAAGTACTTGTTTATTACAAGTTCAAAATATTGATGCTAAGACTAAAGAAGAGCTTTTACTTATATAGCTCAAACTTTAGAAAAAGATTTATATCAAAGTTTTTATCGTATTCCTTTAACAACTATTCAAAAATATCTTGTTTTTGATGATATTAATCGTGATTATCCTAATTATTTACAACTTTTTGATTTTTAAAATTATATATTATTTATGCTAAATATTTAAACAATATTAACAACAAAATTCATTTTAGATAAAAAAGGCAAATCCATATTTATTCAAATTAAAAAAAATTTAAAAATCAGTTTAATTATTTTAACAATATTGATTGTTATTATTGGTAATTTTTTAGGTATAGGGCAGTTTAAACCCAAAGGACAAATAATTACTGAACATGAACTTTGGAAAAAATTAGAATCTCGTAAAATTAAATCTGTGCGTTATAGTAAAGGCGGCACTCGCCAAATGAAAAGTTTTAGCACTTATCATAATGTAGAAATCCAAGAAATTGATGATAATTTTTTTAAAACCAAATTATATCATATGGATATGATTTATTTAATTAAACAAGTTCCTTCGCAAAAGGTTTTTCATTTGAATGTTATTGTGCTTTTATTTGATATATTAGTTCCTGCTCAAGTTATTATTTTTGTAGTTTATATTTTGCGACAAAATAATTTATTAGGTGGGAATATGTCAGGTAAAACTAAAATTTCTGCTTCACAAAAATCTCTTTTTACTTTCGAAGATGTGGCATGAAACGAAGAAGAAAAAGAAGAACTCAAAGAACTAGTGGACTTCTTACAAAATCCTAAAAAATATGAATATGCAGGAGACTCAATTCCTAAAGGAGTGTTATTCTTTCAGGTCCTCCAGGAACAGGAAAAACCTTACTTGCAAAAGCACTTGCAGGAGAGGCAAAAGTACCTTTATGCCGCTTCTGGCTCGGAGTTTGATGGCATTTTAGTAGGTTTAGGCGCTAGAAAAATCCAAAAATTGTTTACTACAATTAAATATAGTGCTCCTTGTATTTTATTTATTGATGAAATAGATACTTTAGGCAAAAAGCGTGGTGGACTAGATAACAAACATGAACAAACCCTAAATCAACTTTTAACAGAGATGGACGGATTTACTAAATCATTAGGAGTAATTATCATTGGAGCAACCAATAGAGTTGATATGTTAGATTCTGCCTTACTTCGTCCAGGAAGATTTGATAGACAATTTAATGTAGGCTTACCCGACATAAAAGCAAGACAAGCTATTTTAAAAGTACACGCCAGAAACAAAAAAAATTGCTCCAAGTGTTGATTTTTATCAAATAGCAAAACAAACTCCAGGAATGAGTGGCACTCAACTTGCAGCTGTCCTCAATGAAGCCTCAATTTTAGTTGTAAGAAATCAAAAAGAATTAATTACTAAACAAGAATTAGAAGAAGCAATCGACCGTGTTTTGATGGGTCCTGCCAAAAAATCAATTAAATACAACGAAGAAGAACGAAAAATGGTAGCTTATCATGAAGCAAGACACGCTATTATAGGACTTAAGTTGGAACATGCCCAAAAGGTGCAAAAAATAACTATTATTCCGCGTGGGAATTCGGGCGGTTATAATTTAATGACACAAGAAACAGAAACTTTCTTTTCATCTAAAAAACGTATTCTTGCCCAAATTACATCTTATTTAGGGGGACGTGTGGTTGAAGAATTAATTTTTGATGATGTTTCTTCTGGTGCTTATGATGATTTTAAACAAACCACTAAAATAGCTCGCTTAATGGTTATTAAATACGGCATGAGCGACCTTGGAGTAAGCCAAGATTCAGAGTTTTCTGATAAAACATTAATTGATCAAGAAATTAAAAAAATAATTGATAATTGTTATTTACAAGCCAAAGAAATTATTTCCCAAAATAAATCCTTGCTTGATAAAATAACTAATTTATTGTTAGAACAAGAAACAATTACCAAAGAACAAATAGATAAATTAGTTTAGACATGCAAGAAAATTACATTCAATCAAAAACTAAATAATTCAAAGGATAATATTTATCATGAAAATCAAACAATTTTTAGACAAAAATAAAAAAATAATCTTATTTATAGTAGGATTTTTGGCAATATTGATTATTGCTTTTGTAGTTGCTATAAACTGGAAAAAATTTCAAAAAGACCCAATTTTGCAATCAACAAATGAAAAAACACAAGAATTGCAAGTTATAAATGATAAAGTATATCAAAAAAGTCTTCTAGAAGAAAACATCCCCTCCTTACATCCATTTAGTGAAGGAAATTCAGCACAAAAAGAAATGTTTGCTCTTTTAAAAACTAATTTTATTAATACTGAACCTAACTGGCATTTAGCTATACAAGAAGGTTTGGCTTCCAAAGAAAATGATTTTTCTAAATTGATTCAAAATAATAAATTTCAAGTAGCTAAATTCAAACCACAATATACTTTAGTTTTGTTAAAAGCATTCTCTTTATATTTTGATGATAAAAAAATGATTTTGTAGCCACTTCTTTTTTGAAAGAAGAACATTATCATGAGACCAAAGCAAGAGATATTAAGTCTAAAAAGTTCAAATGTGTTTTAAAAGATGGTTTAAAGTTTGAAAATGAAAAACCCATTAATGCTGATGTAATTGCATATTGTTTGGAAAAACATCAACAAATAATTAAAGAAACTCTAGAATCCAATGAAGACAATATTTATTCATGTGATAAAAATAATGTTTTGTTAAAAGATATTGTTTTTGAAAAAATAAATGATACTTCTTCTATAATAACTTATCCTGAAACCCAACATTTATTAACTTTATTTAAGAACTTAAATATTTTAACTTTATTTCCGCAACAAGAATTTGAAGCTGCTTATTTTACAAATAAAGAAAAAGAAATACAATCTCAATATGCAACCAAAAAACATCCTTTTATCTCTTATGGAGCTTCTTATTTATCACAAGGATATAATGAAAAATGTTGGGAATTTGTTAAAAACAAACATCATTTTAATGTTGATAAATATCCATTAGAAAAAGTTGTTTATAAAATGGTGTCAAATGTAGATGATCAAAATCAATTATGGCAAACTAATTCATTGAATGAAACACATATAATGGAAGAAAAAGATTTTTTTGCTTTGGCACAAACAAATCCTATAAACCCAAATAATATTTTAATGTTTGATTCAGTAGAACAAGTAAATATATTTTTAGAAAAACAAGTTTCAGAGGACAACCCTAAATTTAATTTTTTATAAATCATCCTAAATTTAGAAAAGCATTATTTTATAAAATTAATAGAAATGCATTAGCTAAAAAAATAAACTTTTTTATTATCCTAGTTTGTCTTATGTAAGTCAAGTAGCCTTAATAACTAACAATACTACTTATAATAATACCCAACAACATTGTGATGTTTTAAAAGTTTTTTTAGGACTTGATAATTATAATTTTGATGAAGCTTTGAACAAAAGTTTTGATCCAACCAAAGCTAGACAATTATTTAATGAAGTGCAAGAAGAATACAAAGAAAAAAATCCACAAGCAAACCATGAAGCACAAATAAAATTTTTATTGCCAAAACCAGAAAAAGAAATTGAAAATATGGTCTATTCATATTTAAAACAATCTTTGGAAAGTGTTTTTACCAATTCCAATTTGGAAATTATCATTAGTGATGAAGAGTACTGTGATTTTATTTTAAATATAGGTGATGTGTATTATAATAATGTAACTAATAGATTAGCTTTTATTTTTAATTTAGAAAAAGTAAATGAAGAATCAAGAAATATAGTAATTGATTTAAATAATGATCCTTTAGTAGAAGTTTTTAGGAAAAAATATGCTAATAATGATGATTGGAAAACTTATTTTTTTGACAAAATAACTTCTAATAATGAATTAATTTTTAATATTGGGGAATTTGTAGATTTTATAGAAAAAAACTTATTTAGTTGTTTCTTCTGACCAAACCCTACAAGAAAATCAATTTTTTCTTAAGATTTTGCAACAAATTGAAATGGATAATTTTCAAAATATGAATTTGATTCCTTTATTAAATAAAAATAAAGTTAGGGTTTATAGTGACTTGAATAAAGATTTTACTAATAGTTTTTTGTTAGGTTTTTTTCACTAATGAGCAATTAATTAAGTCATTAAGTTTTTAAGTCATTAAGTTTTTAAGTAATTAAATAATTATAAATACCAAAAATATTATAATTTACAATAACAAATAATAAGGAACGATTTTAAAGAATATATTTTTATCAGGAAAAAAAATAAGATATGATCAAGTGTTTCAAAAACTGGAAAATAAAAAAGTAAAAGGAATTCAATTATTTTATAAACAAAATAGTTTTTATAATGCCAATAATCAAGAATACTATCTTATAGTAATTAAAGATCAAAATGACAATTGGTTTAATAGTATTTTGACTTACGAATTAAAAAAATATTTTTTCAACAGTTCTATATTAAAAAATAGTAATCTATTAGATAATATGACAGAAAAAAATTTAGTTTTAATCCTTTAGAAATTATTTTAAGTTTATTTAAGAATTTATATATTTTTTTGTTTGGCATCTATATTATGTATTCTATTAAAACTCTTACAAATAATTCATCTAAAAAAAACAAATTTCTAATAAACAAAAATTTCTTTTTAACTTTGAAGATGTAGCAGGAAATAGAGAAGAACAAGAAGAGCTCAAAGAGTTAGTTGATTTTTTAAAGCATCCTAACAAACATATGAAAAGATGGGAGCATCAATTCCTAAAGGTGTTATTCTTTCAGGTCCTCAAGGGTTTTTTGTAGGCGATTACTGAGTTTTTTAAAAATATTGTTTCTTTTAAAAAAAATCTTTTTCTTATTACTTATATTATAGCATTAATAATTTTAATAATTTAAAGTTTTTTTAAGTTTTTTAAAATTTATAAATAATTTTATTTATTTTTTTCCAACAACAAAAGCCGTCTAACAATTAGACAGCAAAATTAATTAAAAATATTGAATTTAAAATAATTTAATCAAATTAAATTAAAGAGAAATTTGAAAATTTTGAATATAATTATTTTCAAGATATCTATACCAATATTGACATTCAATTTTTTTCAATATTTTAATATCTGTATCTTTTTTTTCATAATCTTTTTTAAGTTTTAATTTAAGTTTTTGTAATTTAAAATATTTTTTAAAATTCTTATTAAGAAAATGATTTTTTGGTTGAATACCAGATAAATTTAAACTAAAATAATTAGAATTTTGAAATTGTTGTGAATTCATATAAGATTTACACAACAAAGTCAAATTATGTGGAATTTTAATATTTTTTCCATTGACTCTTTGTTTAATATTCCATTCAAATATATTAGAAAAGTTAAAATTAACAATTGGAAATGAACTTAATTCTATTTCTTTAATTATATCATAAGGAAATAATGCCAAAAAGGATTTTTGCGGACAAGAAACACATGTACGAGAAAATCCAAACAAATGACGACTATAAAAATCAATTCCTTTATTAGAATTTGTTTCAATTAGTTTATCATTTTTAGAAACATATTTACTAACATATGAAACAATTTTATTGACATAATTTTTTTTATCAAAAGTGCCTTTATAAAAAGGTTTACATTTGCTAATTTCAATTTTTTCAAATAAAAGATTTGTTTTTGATGGTCTAAAAATTTGAACGTTTTGACTAATTGGATTTAAATGTTTATAATGTTTTATATTATTTTTATTCATAACAGATGAATAAGCATTAGCCCAAAGCAAAGTAATTTTTGGAACTTTAACATTATTTTTCTCATAATAATTTTGAGGTATTTTAATATTACCTTTTTCATCTATTTTATGCATTAAATAATCATCATAAAAAATACTCTTATTCCCTTTAATAGGTCGGTTTTTCAAACCCAAAGCATAATCTTTATCAGTACACAAATAACGAGAGTATACGCCAAAAGAATTTAAAACATCAATATTAAAAATAATATGGTAATGAATAACTCCTAATTTAGTAGTTTCCAAAGACCAAAAATATCGAAAATCTTGCATTTTAGAATAAACCAAATCTTTTTGAAAGAATTGTTGAAATAAACTTTGATAATATTTTTTTCTCACTAAACGAATAAAACGTTTTCTTGCTTGTCCCATAATATCAGGTTCATGAGTATATTTTATAGTTTTACCTTGTAAATCATCATAAGGAGCTGTCAAAGTAATAAAAGATATTTTTTTAGAATCTTTAAAATTATATAACAGTTTATCCTTAGCATTTTGTGAAGAATCTCGATAATGCCTTAAAATTTTTGATTTTGGTTTAATTTCTTGCAAATTATTTTCTTTTAATTGTTTTTTTAAAGAATAATCCAATTTCAAATCATCATCACTTAATGACAAATACCTTTCTTCTTTTTTTTCTTTTAAATATTTTTTATAACATTTAATTCGTTCCAAAGGTTCAAACATAAAATAATTAAACCCTTTTAAACGAGTTTCATAACCATTATCTTTTTTATTTACTTTATAAATATTTTTAGAAATTTCCTTAAATAAAACACATAATTTTAAATAACATTTCTTATAATAAGATTCAGTAATTTGATTAAATTTATGTTGTTTTTCTAATTGGTTAACTTTTTCATTATAAATTTTAATAGTAGTAGATAATTCATCATAATTTTCTATATCTTTTGAATTAGGTAAACAAATTTTTAAATAATCTAAATCAAAAATTTTATCATTTAATCCTTTTGTAAAATCATCAGAAATTAATTCTTTTTTTATTAAGGAATAAAAATAATCTATAAAAATAGAAGAATCATTCAAAGTTAAAATTTCAATATCACGTTTAGCACGAGTTATTGCAGTATAAATTAATTTTTTTTCTARRACTTKGTCTTGTAATTCATTTCGATTTTGCCAACCAATTAAATAAACGTATTCGTTTTCATATCCTTTATATCCATGTATCGTTGACAAAATAATTTCATTTTCTTTACTATTATTATCAGATGTAGTAAAAAGAATTTGGTTTTTTGTAAACTCATCTTTAATTTTTTGTAATTCAGCATTACTACGGCAAAGAACAGTTGTAGAAGAAATTAAAGAATTTTTAATTTTTTCACACAAATAATTAATTTGTTGATAAAAATTATCAAAAAAAGAAAAATTTATAAAATCTCTATATTTTTTTTCACTAAAAGATAATTGTAAATATTCCTTATTATCAATTAATTCATTAGCTGCTTTAACAATATTAATACCTTTGGAACGATAATTAACATTTAAAAAATGTTTTTCAGGTTTAAAATCTTTTACAAAAAGTTCCAAAATACGTTCACTAGAACCAAAAGAACTATAAATATTTTGAGTATAATCACCAAAACAATATAAAGAATTTGGTTTATTAAATAAAAGTTCTTTTATAATAAAATAATAAAAATAATTTAAATCTTGAAATTCATCAATAAAAACAGGACGATTATAAATTAAACCATTATTTCTTTCAACAAATTCAATAAAATCACTAGTTTCAATTAATAAACCATCAAAAGTTATTAAATTATAATAATTTAATTTTTCATAATACAAATTTAATAACAATTCAAAAGATTTTTTTAAAACTTTATCATCAATTTTAATAGATGAATAACAGTTTTCTTTTTGAAAAGTTAAACGTATTAAATTATTTAATTCCTGTAAAAGCTTTCTAAATGAATATTTTCTTTGTTCTTTAAAATACAATTTTAAATCTTGATTTTCTTTTAAAATCAGTTTTAAAATATTTAATTTAGTTTCATCATCAATAAATTTTCGTTGTTTTGCTGTTTCATTAAAAATATTATATTTTAAATAACAAGAATAAGCAAAACTATGAAATGTTCTAATTTCATAATTATCTTTTAAATATTTTTCTAATTCATCATCATTATAAGAAGGATAATCTTCTTTTAATGATGAAAATAATTTATCATAAATAATATTTTTAGTAGCATTAGTAGCTACCAAAATTAAAGGTTTTTCTTTTTCTTTTTGTCTTAATTTTTCAATTAAAATGGTAGTTTTGCCAGAGCGCTCTCCACCACGTATATACATGCATGACGCAGGGAACTAATTAGGAGTGGTGTTGATTTGATAAATAAATGATTCGGCTTCTCCTCTATAATATTAAAATCCTCGTAGATCCCCTAAGGAGTCATTATAGGAGGGGTCTAATAGGTTAATTGTAATGTTCTTCGGCTGGCCGCTTAGTCCGCTCTGCTCGTCTTTGAATACTATCAGACAAAAAATAAATTAATTTTCTTTTTTTACTTCTCATAATTAATAAATTAGTATTAATGAAACAGATCCATTTGGGTTGTAATTTCCTGCGTCAATTCGTTCACCTGCATGAGAGCCAAACGTTTTCATGCAAGGTAGTGTTTCTCCATCATGTTCATATGTTAATTCTTTAATTTTTTTACCTGTTAGATAGTCAACTGTTAATATGTAAAAAATAGATTTTCCGTCTTTTTGATAATGAATTTTTTGAGTTGTCAAAGTATATCCAGAAGCTTTTAAATCTTGCGAACTATATCCAACAGATATTAATTGTTGCAAAGTATATCCATAAGCTTTAAAATCTTTTAAATTAAAAATACGAGATTCTAAGAAAGTTTTTTCYAAATCYTTATCAKTAATAAATAATTTCTYAAAATCCGAAATAKTTTGATAAAGTTTAGTTTTAAAAAATTTAACTTTACCATTTTTATCTATTTCTTTAAACTTTTCTTCATTATCATCAAATTCTTCAATAGAACCATCAATATTTTTACGTTTCATTAATTTTGAATTAATGGGATTATATTCCATCCAAACGCCATCTGATAAAGTTTTTTTGATTAATTTACCATGTGAACCGTACTCTTCAACATTATTATATCTATCAATTTTTTTCAACAAAAGACCATTATTTTTATCATATTCCCAAATTGTACCATCTTTATCGATTTTTTTAACTAATTTGTGAGTAAATAAATTATAATATTCTTTTTCTCCATTATCTCTTATAAACTCATAAGGAGTATTTTTTAAATGTTCATTTTCTTTTTTTAATTTTTCATTTTCCTCATGTATTTGACTATTTAATTCCCTTGCTTTTGCTTTAATATCTACTTTTTGTAATTTACGTCTTTCTTCGGTTTCTAAATGATATTTATAAGAAATCCCACCTATCCAAAACACAAAAAACAGTAATGTTCCAGTAGTAATTAAAAAAGGAATTATTTTATAATGTTTATTGCCTATTCTAAAACTTGACATTTTTAAACCTCTTTTTTATTATCAAAAAATAATTAAAGAATTTTTTTAGCATTTTCAAATACCCATAAATATAGGAAATTAATAAAAAATGATAAAACGAAACTCAATATTATTATAACCTTTTTAAACAAAAATAAAAAGAATTTTAAAACAATTGAAATAATATCTAATATTCTTAAAACAATTTTAAACAACAAATCACCTATTTTAATGAAAGAGTTTAAAAGAAAATTATTAATTTCTTTCAAAAAATAAATAACAGAGCCGCCAACAACAACACTAAAAATCAGTTTTGCTATTTCTTTTAATTTTTCCCAAAAACCTTCATCAGGGTCCATTAATTTTTGACCAGTAAGACTTGTTATAGAACTTTTAATATAACCTATAATACTACCAAAAACATCAATAAAAATTTTTAATATTTGCATTAAAAAATTAAACAAAGAACTAAATAATTTCAAAGGATAAATTAAAAATATTAATTTTTCCCATATAAAAACAATTACTGTCTTTATAATATTATAGATATTAATAAAATTAATATTCCAACCAACATTAAAATCAAATAAAAAAGATGATTTAGTAAAAAAAATACTATAAAAAATACTATATAATAAATAAAAAAAATCTTTAAAATCAAAGGAAATTAAATATTTTAAAAAATTAAAACTAAAAATCATTTTCAGTATTATCAATAGATTCCACAATTAAAGGATTTTTTATATTATTTAATTGATTTTTTAATTTTAAATTCTCTTTTAAAATTTCATCTAAATTATTATTTTCTTTATTTTCTTGATTATTATCTTTTTCATCAAAAATACCCTCAGAAAAATTAAGACCTCCATGTTCTCCAAATTCTTTAATCATTGTTTCAACATGTTTTCTATATATACCTAAGTAATTACCCATATGTGCCATTAATCTAACTAAGGCACCATATTCACTAATACTAATTTTACCTTTTTTAAGATAATGGTTTACTATATCTCGTAATTCATCACTAAAATCATATTTACTTTTCAATTCTTTAATATAAAAATAAAGCCAATAAATAAAAATACCAAAGATAAAAGAAGTAAAAGAAATAAATACTTTAGATTCAACAATATTAATAATTGTTTGTTGTATATCCATCAATTATTCCTTTCTATAAAATTATTGGATTTTAATTTTCTTTATTACTTCAACTATTTTATTATCTTTTTGAATTATTTCTAATTCTTTATTATTTTTGATAAAAAAAATTGATAGATAAAAAAATACCAATAATTGCACCCATCAAGAAACAAATAAAATTATCAAATAAATTATATTTTTTCATATATTCTCCTTTATTCTTTTTCAACCTTTTCATAATCTAATTTTTCAAAAAGCAATTTAGGCATAAAGTCAGCTATTAAACAAAATGAAAGAATACCAGTAAAAAAAATACAAATAAGAGTTGCCAAAATTTCATTATTAATTTGAAAAGATAAAAATAAACTCAAAAAACCAAATAATACAAAAAATCCAAAACTAATTAAAATCATTAAAGCCATTATTACACCAAATAAATTCAAATAAACATCATTGATATTCATTCCCAAATAACTTCCGCAACATTGACAATGTTCGTGAAATTCTTTCTTTATTTTTTGTTTTTTATCCATTTTAATTAACTCCTTAATTTTAACTTAATTTATTCATATATTCATATATTATCCTTAATGAGTGTTTTTTTAAAAAAACACTCATTTATTTAATCCATGTAATTTTAGTTGCATCAGGAACAATAAAACCAAGTTTATAAGATACAAATATAAAAATACAACCAAGAGCAATTAAACTTAATACTTGTCTTAAAGTCATTTTTTTCTCCTTTTTATTATTTAGCTATTGATAAATAACCTTTTGAAGCAAAATAAACAATCAAAGGAATAACAATGCCTAATGTAGGTAAAATCCAATATGTAAAAAACTGCCTAAAGTTAATTTATTTCTTCTAAAAGATTTTTTACTGAAATAAGAACGTCTGTAATTTCTCGCCATTTTAATCTCCTTTTTTATTATTTAATAAGAAAAATATTTTTTAGTATTTAGAAACAATAAGGAAACCAACTTAAAAGTTGGTATTTTTTTTAATGGTTCTTTAATCGCCTACAATATTCCAGGAACAGAAAAAACCTTACTTGCAAAAACTTTAGCAGGAGAAGCAGGAGTGCCTTTTTATGCTGTTTCTGGTTCTGAAATGGTAGATCCTTATTTTGGTGTAGGAGCTAAAAAGATTAGAAATTTATTTAAAGAAGTAAGAAATAATGCTCCTTGTGTTTTGTTTATTGATGAAATAGATACTATTGGTAAAAAAAGAGGTGCTATTAAAGATGATGATGGCTCTATTATTAATCAATTACTTACCGAAATGGACGGTTTTACTAAATCATTGGGAGTAATTATTATTGCTGCTACTAATAGAATAGACGTTCTAGATCCTGCCTTACTACGTCCAGGACGCTTTTATAGACAAGTAATAGTAGGATTCCCCGATTTTAAAGCAAGAGAGTCTATTTTGAAAGTACATACTAGAAATAAAAAAATAGATCCTTTAGTTGATTTGTTTTGTATTGCTAAAATGACACCTGGAATGAGTGGAGCTCAACTGGAAGCTGTTCTTAATGAAGCTTCTATTTTGACTGTTAGAAATAATAAAGATTTAATTACTAAACAATAATTAGAAGAAGCAATTGACCGTGTTTTAATGGGTCCTGCAAAAAAATCAGCGAAATACAATGAAGAAGAAAGGAAAATGGTAGCTTATCACGAAGCAGGACATGCTATTATAGGGTTGAAATTGCCTTTTTCTCAAAAGGTGCAAAAAATAACTATTATTCCGCGGGGAACTGCGGGTGGTTATAATCTATATTAACTTTAAAGTTTCCTTCTATGTTTGCTATACATAAAATTTGTATTCAAAAAACCACTTCTGATGGATCAACAACTTTGGGTTATAATTCATTGACAAATATTCAAGCACAAGGTATTTGTAAACCTATGACTTTGTTATATTGGGGTGGGGCTGCAGCTCAACAAATATTGGCTAATCAAGGCAAAATTTCAAAAGAACAAATATTTTCTGGCATTGATGATGATTATACAAATGGTATTGAAAAAAATTGATGGAAAATAATGGTTTTGACCAAGTAGATATTCAAGCATTATACAAACAAGCTTGCACCATTATAGAAAATAATAAAGAACTTTGGGGAAAAATAGCTCAAGAATTATATAATAAAAAAACTTTATATCCAAATGATATAAATAGGATTTTGCTCAATAATAAAGAGTTAGTGGATAAGTTACGTTCATATTTTTTAACTGTTTCAAAACTTTCTAACTGTTTCATTTATTTAGACAACTTAATATTTTTTAAAGAGTTTTCTTGCATTTCTAAAAGCCCATTTGCATGTTTTATTCCCTCCTACATTCATCTTTTTCTTACTTTTTTTCATTTTGCATCTGCTCAATTACCTAAATAGTTTGGTAGCTTAAATATTTATTCTATACTGGGACGAATTATTTTGACGAATAAGCCTTTTCTAAAATATGTTTTTTAAGCCATTTAATGCCGCTATATTTTTTTCTTTTGATATAATATTAATATAAAATACATATTATTAGAATAATAATATAATGCATGCAAATTTAATTTATTATTTAAAATACGTAATATATTTGACAGTAAGCTAACTTATTTCAAACAATTTTAACTTTTTCATGTATTAAATTAACTGAAATGCATTATTGAAATGCAAATATGAATTAAATCAAACTGCAAAAAAAAAATCACAAAAAAAGCCAAAGAAGCAAAAGGAGTTTTTAATGCCAGCCTTATTTCCCAAAAAAATTAAAGTTATTTATGATGGTCTCTTGCAAGGTCAAGTTTATGAAATGGCTCAAAGTCTAGACTTTTCATTTCAACATATCCAAGATGCCCTTTCCAAATTAACCGATGAAAACGTTTTTTTACTTACTCGCAGTGTGAAATTTGGACAAGTATCTGATGATGCCAAAACTTTTTTAGACAAAAACGCTACCAAAGTAATAGGTGTTGCTGTGTCTGGCAATAAAAATTGGGGCAAAAACTATGGCAAAGCAGGCGACACCATCGCTTCTACTTACAATGTGCCTTTGGTTCTCAAATTCGAAGGTTCGGGCATGCCAGAAGAAAGAGTTTTTTTAAAAAAATGGCTTGCTTGCTATTGTAACGACCAAAAATTGCCTTCTTATCAATCCCAAACGCAAGCACAACTTCAAACACTCACCCAAAAAAAAACCGTCTTGCCACCTTGGATTACACTCAACAATCAAATTATTGACGAACAAGGAAACATCAAAGACCTCAATAAAGATAAAGAAGCTTTACAAAGTTTTTTGCAAGAAGGAGTTTTGCCCAAACTAAAACGTTTTGCCACTTTGCAAGAAAAATTAACTTTTTTACAAGAAAACGAATATTATGAAAGTGCTTTTTTGCAAAAATACACCCACTCGCAAATTAAAGAAATCTACCAAATTGCCTACCAAAAGAATTTCACTTTCCCAACTTTTATGGGAGCTTTCAAATTTTACCACGATTACGCCCTTAAAACTTGTGACAAACAACACTATTTAGAAACCTACGAAGACCGCTTGTCAGTAAACGCCCTTTATCATGCCAAAGGTGACTTTGAAATTGCCAAACGCCTCATTGTATCCTTAATCAACCAAGACTTTACTCCTGCAACTCCCACTTTGCTCAACACAGGCAAAAAACATCGTGGCGAATTTGTCTCTTGCTTTTTGTTAGAAGCTGGTGACTCTTTAAACGACATTGCCCGCATTAATGAATTTTCGATGCAACTTTCCAAAATTGGCGGTGGTGTTTCGATTAACATCACTAATTTGCGTGCCAAAGGTGAATCTATCAAAGGCATCAAAGGCGTGTGTAAAGGTGTTGTAGGTGTGTGCAAATTATTAGACCACAGTTTCCGTTATGCTGATCAAATGGGACAACGTACAGGTGCTGGCGCTGTTTATTTGAACGTTTTTCACTCCGATATCATTGATTTTTTAAGTACGAAAAAATTAAGCGCTGACGAGGATGTTCGTGTCAAAACTTTATCTTTGGGCGTTGTAGTTCCTAATAAAATGATTGAACTTGCCCGCAACAAAGAAGTTATGTATACCTTTTTCCCGCACACTGTTTTCTTAGAATACGGCAAAAATTTTGCTGACATCGCAGTTGATATGGACTATTGGTACGATATTCTAGTTGCCAATCCCAAAGTGCAAAAAAAAGCCATCAATCCACGCCAACTCTTAGAACTTATTGCCCACATGCAAGGCGAATCAGGCTATCCTTACTTAATGTTTTGCGACAACACCAATCAAACAAACACTTCCGATCTGAAAGTCAAGTTTTCTAATTTATGTACTGAAATCCTCCAACCCACTATCACTTCACATTACAAAGATTACCATCAAACCCAACAAGACGAAATTGGTATGGATGTTTCATGCAATCTAGCATCAGGACACATGGGAAACATGATTACTAACAATACCATTCAAGAAACTGTTTTTATGGCGATGGAAGTAATGAACTGTGTTTCTGAAAACACTAACATTAGTTATGTGCCAGCTGTTGCCAAAGCTAATTTTCTTAACCGCAGTGTAGGTTTTGGAATTATGGGTCATCACGGTTTTTTAGCTCAAAATTACATTGCTTTTGGAAGTGAAGAAAACAAAGATTTAATTGATGTTTTTTTCAATGCCGTTAATTTTTACAGCCTTCTTCATTCTTGCAATAAAGCTAAAACCACAGGTAAAAAGTTTTATCGTTTTGAACAATCCAAATACGCTGATGGTAGTTATTTTGACAATCGCGGTGAAATTTTACCCAAAACTGCCAAAATCAAAAAAATGTTCCAAAACATCACCTTGCCCACGCAAAACGATTGGCACCAACTCAAACAAGATGTTATGCAATTTGGGCTCTACAATTCTCATCGCCTCGCAGTGGCTCCAAACGGCTCAATTGGATACATTATGGGAGCAACTCCTTCTTTGACTCCTGTAAAACAATTAGTAGAGGAACGCACCTATGGCAACTCCAAAACTTACTGTCCAATGCCTGCCTTAAAACAAGCTTCCTTTATGTACACCACTGCTTATAAAATGAACAAATACGACCTCATTGATGTTATTGCCATTGCCCAAAAGCACGTTGATCAAGGTATTTCGTTTGAACTTGGTATTACATCTGATATTACTACGCGTGAATTACAAAAATACTATCTTTATGCTCATCATAAAAAGATAAAAACCCTTTATTACACACGAACCCAAAAGCTAAAAATTGATGAATGTGAGGCTTGTGGTGTTTAAAAACACCCTATAAAACCGAATAAAAAATAATTAATGGAATAAAACTTTCATTAATACACTATATTTATAAATCTCAGGCAAGTTTGATTGCTTCTCGTACTTGGTTTTTTGTGATTTTGTTTTTGCTAAAATAAGGCTATCAAATGGATAGTCTTTTTTTATTCTTAACAAAGATTATTTCTTGCCTCAACCCCTTTTATATCAAAATAAATACCTTCATTATTTTCCAAATTACAATCCCAAATCACAACCCTTTCAATTTTATCCCAATTAATTTATACTGAAAAATTCAAAAACCCTAAAAGAAAAAAGGAGTAAATCAATGAAAACCAAAAATTCCCAACCCCACCCAACTTCTAAAAGACCTTTTCAAGGAGCTAACTGGAATGTGTTAGAAGACAAATATACCCATTTTTTTTATGAACAAAATTTAAGCCAATTTTGGCGTCCTGAAGATATCAGTTTGCAAGGTGATCTTGCTGCTTGGAGTGAACTTACCTTAGAAGAAAAAACTGCTTATTCCCGCAATCTTTTAGTTCTTACTTTTTTAGATACTTATCAAGGTGATTTGGGTATGCCTGTTATTGCTCGTTCGTTAGAAGAACATGAACACCAAAAAAAAGCTACCCTTAATTTTATGGGAGCTATGGAAAATGCAGTACATGCTAAAAGTTATTCTAATATTTTTATGAGCTATTTAACTAACAAAGAAATTAATCAACTTTTTTTGTGGGGCAACCAGCAAACAAGCCTTCAAACTATGATGCAAGTAATTGTAAAAGTTTATGAGGCTTTGGAAGACCAAATTTATTTGAAAAAACAATCCTCCTTACAATTTAGTGAATTGGAATTTAAAAAAACTCAGTGGCAAGCTATGGCAGTATCGGTTTTTTTAGAAACTTGGTTGTTTTACAGTGGTTTTTACTATTCTTTATATTTTTATGGTCAAGGTAAATTGATGCAATCAGGAGAAATTATTAATTTAATTATTCGTGATGAAAGTATTCATGGTGTTTATGTGGGGCGTCTTGCAACTGAAATTTATAAACTGTTTGATAAGCCTACCCAACAAACTTTAAAAACATGGTTAGATGATTTGATGCAACAACTCTATCAAACCCAAACTTCCTTAGTTCATGCCATTTATCATAAACTAAATTTAGAAGATGATGTTAATAAATTTGTGCGTTATAATGCCAATAAAGCTTTAATGAATTTGGGATTTGATGCTTTTTTTCCATCCGAAAATGTAAATCCTGTTATCATTAATGGACTTAATACTGAGACTAAAACTATGGATAACTTTTCTATGAAGGGAAATGGTTATCAAAAAATGCGCTCTGAGGCGTTGCAAGATGAAGATTTTTATTTTTAAGACACAATCAACAATAAACAAAAAGACTAGTTTTTAAACTAGCTTTTTTTGTTTTTAAAAACATTTATTTTTATCATAATTCCTTTCTTTTTATACTAAAATAAGTATTTTTGTGTTGAAACTTTATTTTTAGTGGTAAAATAAAATTAATTCATTGGCGTTTTTTTGGGAAGAAAAAAACATATCAATGAGGGAAAGATTAAAAAGGAGGTTATAAAACATGTTACAAGAAAATAAAACATGCGAATGTACTTAATAATTTGCTGTTTTTTTTGTTTCTTGCGTGTTTTATAATTTTGCAATTTATCATTTCTAACAAAAAATTAATTCATAATTTATTATATTTATTGTTATAAATATTTATCATTATTCTTATCCTTTATTTTGTTGCACTAATCTATCCCAAAGAAAATAACTTATTTTATTCCAAATATATAACTTTCAAATCAAACCCAAAACTAAATCATTTTCGCCATAAATTATTTTAGAAAACAAACAACTTATAAATTCTAAAAAAGAGGTATTTAATATGGGTTTTTTTGAACACTTAATTAATCCTTCTAAAAGAGTAAAAAAAATATTAAAACCACGTAATCCTGATGACGATATTACTTTTTTAGTACAAGAAAAAATTGAAGAAATTAAAAATCAAAAAAAATTACCAATTAAGTAAAAAAATCAAATTAGTAACTCATAATACTGTTTTTATTAATTTTTTTATTTTATTATGTGTTTTTGTATTTGGTATCTTATCTGCTTATCTTTTTTTCAAAACCGAATCTAATATTTATAAATATTTAGAATTTATTAAATCTTTAAAATTAAAAATTTATATTATTGATATCTCTGCATTTTGTCAATTTGTTATTGATGATTTATTAAAAGTAAATAATATAGATGCTAAAATAAAACTTTATTTTGGTATCTTAATGGTACCCTGGGGTTTGATTTTTAACAATTTCATCATTTCTTGTAGGCATTGGGTTTTATCTTTTCAATCCTTTATTAAAATTTGGGATTTCATTATTTGCTTTAGTTTCAGGTTTTATTTTTATAGGTTTTGTCCCTACTCTCTTGGAATTAAATAATGATCCTTTTTTAAAATCTTTGTCTTTGGTTTTGATAATAATCCCTATTATAGCAACTTCCTTAATTGTTGCTTTTGCCACTTATTTATATAATATTAAAAAAACTCAATTTCGTTTGCAAACCAAAATCCTTTTTATGATTTCTTTTTTTTGGTACAATATTATTAGCTTTATTTGGTTTGGGTATCAATTTACAAAATCCATGGACTATTTTTGCTTTTTTATTGTGGTCTTTTTTTAATTTAATTATAGGTATTTTAATGTGGACCATTACTTTAGAAAATCTCGATCTTTTTGTAAAAGAACAAATTCCTAAAAAATATGAATGGTTTATTATATGTCTTTTGTTTGGTAGTTTTTTTCAAATTTTTCTTTCTGTTTTTAAAATTTTAACATGCTTTGCATTTTTATTTAAAGAAAAATAACTTTTGCCACTAAAATTAAATATTTTATATTATTAAATATTTATATAAATACACTATAAACATGATATAATAAAAATAATTCATCACGATAATGTATAAAGAAATTATGGACGATTATATTATGTGTTGTGAACTAGATAATTATTTGATTGATTTATATATTTTTATAAATTCAATAAAATGGTGGTGGTTTATATGAAAGTAATCAATTTTTTTTAATTAATATTTTAATTATGCTAAATATAAAATACATAATAAAATAAAATTTAAAAAGAGGTTATATTGTTTTTATTAAAAAAACTTTATTTTAAGAAATTACAATTATTTAGTTTTTTATTTTTAATATTATTTTATTCATTTACAAGTTCTAAAGTTATGGCTTTTAATACTGATGATTATGAACCAGATTATTCTCAAAAACATAATGTACTTGATTGGCGTCATTCCGATGGGCATACTTTTTCAGATAATGCTAGAGTTTTTTATGGTCTTTCAGGAATCAAACCCATTCCTTTTCATTCATATAAAGAATTTGTAAATGCAAATCATTTAATAAAAATACTGCTTTAATAGCAAGTAATTTTGTCCCAATTCCTAGTTTTAAAAAAGTAGTTAGCTTTGGGTTTGATGCTAAAGATGAATTTTTGCCAAGTTCTAAAATTGCTATGTTTAACGATGTGCTAGATTATCATTTGAATTAAAATGTAGAACAAGGTTTTTTCTTTTTTGATCTTTCTCAATTAGACGAAATTAAACAAGTAGAACTTACTTTTTGTGATTGTCCTACAGATTCTACCCTTTTAAAAATAGCTAAAGATTTTTTTGAAGGAATAATAGATAACAATTTCGAAGTAACCCCTCAACAAATTGAGAAATTTGGCAAAGATATTGTTAAAACATTACCACATTCTATAAAAACAGAAATAGTTAAAAAAAGAATTAAAGAATATATTAAGAAAAAGATTAATCAAAAAGTAGGACATGCTATTGCTAAAACAACTTTGAAAAAAAGTACTAAAAAAGCAGTAGGTAGTTTTTGGGGCAAAGTATTTTTTCCTGAGGTTTTTGAAGCAGCTGAGGCAGCAGAAAGAAAATACAAATCTTATGCGTATATAAATAAAAAAATTATTTTTTGATATAACAAATAATTATTATAAAAAACAATTCGATTTTCAGTTCATTTTCCTTCTGAAGATGTTATAGAAGTTTATGAATTATTTTTAGATAATAACAAAAGATCTTATAGGTTAGTCCAAAAAAGTGAAATTTCTAATTCTTCGCATGTTTTAATTAATATTTTAAAACCTAAACACAGGTTCGGTCCTCAATATTTAAATCTTTATTGTGGTAAAAGAACAAACTAAAATTATAAGGAGGATTGATAAATATGAAGTTCTTAGATTTCATTTTTGATAATCCTGAGTATTTTAATAAATTGTTAAAAAAATCTCATAATCATAAAAATCAAAAAATAAATAAATTAATGCAAAAACATGTTTCTAATAAAACTGATAAAATAGTTTCTTATAAGATGGTTTTTATAAATTTTTTTATCCTTAATTTATTTTGTTTACTATCAGGATTAATTATTTATCAGTTATTAAGCCACTATCACAGTACATTATATTCTTTTTTACAAACCAAAATAACAAATATAAAGGAATTGATTTTATTTTTAATTGGCTTTAAATTAATCATTATTTGATATGTTGTTTTTATAAATTAAGTCTTTATTATTGGAATTGTTTTTTGCCGATAGCTCTTCATTTGATGGTTATATTAGTGGGTTTTTTTGTATGCTGCTTTATTTTGCTTTTACCGCTTTTATGGGAAACAATATTTGAACTTTTCCCCTTTTATTCAACATTTAATTCCTTTAATATCTTTGTTAATTACTATTTTGATTTTAGTTTTTATTACTGTTTTATATAAAATAAATAAAATTAAAGTTTATCATGGATTCATTAAAGTTTTAAAAATATTTTTTCTTATTAGTTTTATTGGTGAAATTATTTGTTTTTCTTTATACTGCTATCATAATTATTTTTCTAACTTTTTTTCTTATTATCCTTATATTTTTATCCTTAATAACTTTTATCATAGGTATTTTAAGATGGGTTTATGTTTTACATCAATTAGATAACTTTGCTAAAATAAAGTGCTTGCCAAAGAATGCGAATGGATTTTAGTTAATTTTTTATGGCTTTCTAGTATGTAAGTATTTTGTAGTATATTTGAACTTTTTATATATGTTATTACTTATTTAGGTAATATAAAAAATGATAAAAGATAAAAATTTAAGTATTTATATTAAATTGGAAAGAGGTATTTAATATTATTATAATTATTTTTTCGTTTATTTAAGGGTAAAAAATAAATTCATTAACTACAAATAAAACATAATTCATAATTATAACCTCAAACTATTTACTTAGTTTGAGTTTTTTATATCTTACAATAATTATTAAAAAACAAACTTATGTTTTACAATCAATTAATAGTTTAAAGAAATGTTTGAAAGAAACCCAAAAACAAGAACAAAAGGGAAAAAGATTAATTGAAATTCAAATTTTTGAATGATCTAGATTAGTTGGCAGCATTTCTTATTTGTTTGCTCTTTTTTTATTTTATTATGGTATAAATAAAGAATTAGGTTAATTATATTAATTATATAAAATATTTAATATTATTGTGTGTTTCTTTCCTTTTTTAATATCTAGTTTATTAATAGATTATAGAACTTTTAATATTTTTTTAATATGTTAGTTAATTTTGTTTATAATATAAAGAACAAAAGAAAAAACCTCACTGAACCCCAAACACTTATAATTAAATATTTTTTAGATATTTTGCTATTTTTATAATTAAAAAATGTTATAATACAAATGTAAAAAACCCTTTTATTTAAAGTGTTAAAAGTTGGTTTTTTATTGGTTGATCTTTTGATTTTAAAGTATTGTTTTGTGTTTTTCTTTTTGAGTTTTGCAATAATTTAATTTCAAACCATTTAAAAAAACATCCCATTTTTGATTTTTCAAATTATTTTTTCATATTTGTTATTTATTAAAATTGTTTTATAAAAATATTAAAATCTAAAATTTTAAAGAGTTTTGAATCCTTTTTTTGACTTTTGTTATGCCTTTATTTTGATACAATAACTAAAATAATTACAAAACCTATCTTTAATTTTTTATTAAAAAGGAGTTTTGAAATGATAGAAAATTATAATTTTACCTCTAAATCTTTGAAATTTGCTAAAGGTTTTAAAGCTTTTATTGCTCGTGGTAATGTCATTAATTTAGCTGTTGCAGTTGTAATAGGACAACTTTTTGCCAAAATTGTAAGTTCTTTGGTAGCAGATATTATTATGCCTCTTTTTTCTTTGTTGTTTAATTATACTGGGGCTTTAAAAGATTTGAAATTGGAAATTAAAGCTAATACTTATCTTGGTTATGGTAATTTTTTGCAAACTATTTTAGAGTTTTTGTTGCTTTCTTTTATTATTTATACTATTTTAACTTTAATGTCATGGAAAAATCCTTTGCAAAAGAATAAAGTCGATAAGAATATGTTACTTTTACAACAAAGTCTTGATAAAGAAATTGCTTTATTAGAAGAAATTAAAGATATTTTGAAATCAAATAAGTAATTGCAAGTTAGTATTAACAATAAATATTATTTAGTTGTTATTAAAATAATTATAAGGGACTATTTTTAATAGTCTTTTTTTATTACGTTTTATTTTTTTTATTTTAATTTATATTTTCACCCTTTTTATCTTTATTTTTGACCATTATTACTTGAAAGAAATTGCAACAAAAAAATTAACCATATAAACAAAGGAATTGTGAGTTTAGACTAATGAAAATTATTTGGAAATATTTATTCAAATACAAAATGTTGCTGTTATTAAATTTAATTGCTGTTTTGTTTGTTTGTTGTAGTGAATTGGGAATTCCTTTTATAATTGGTAAATTTATTATTGATTATAATAAAAATCAAATTGATCCTTTCGCACTTTTAGGGCTTTTAGCTTTATGTGCTTGTTGTGGTTTTATAGGAAATCTAATTCTTAATTATTGTGCTTCCAAAGTATCATCCTTGCTTTTTCAAGATTTAAGCGTCGATATTTTTAAAAAAGTACAAACTTTTTCACCCACTGAGATGAAACAATTAGGGATTTCTTCTATCCTTAACTATACTACTTTGGATGTTTTTCAAATAATGAATTTCATTTCTGTTTTTTACCGTACTGCTATTGTGTCTCCTATTATGCTTGTAGTTAGTGTTGTTGCTATTTTTTATGTAGCTTCTTTTTTGCTTTTAGGAATCCTTTTTGTTGCTCCTTTTTTAGTTTTAACCTTATTTATTATTCTTAAAAAATCTTATATTTTATCACAGCAACAACAAAAAAAATTAGATGAATTAAATGTTATTACTCGCGAAAATTTAATTGGGATTAAATCTATTCGTGCTTTTCGCCAAAGTCAATATGAAACTTCTCGTTTTTCTAAAGTAAATCATAAATATAGTTTTTTTTCTATTAAATTATTTAATTTTATGGTTTCTATTGATCCTATCTTTTATTTGTTTTTAAATTGTTCTATTTTGATTAATGTTGGAGTAGGAGTATATTATTTAACTCAAAGTCATCCTGATTTTACTACGGGAAAACTTCTTTCATGTATTGATTATCAATTTCATGTTTTATTTGCTATTTTAGATTTTTTATTACTCTTTATGATGTTTCCTAAAACTTTGGTATCTGTTAGAAGAATTGAAAATGTTTTAAATATTACCCCTAAAATTAAAAATGTTTGTAAACCTTTAAAACCGCAAATGCCTTTTCAAACTTTGTCTTTTGAAAATGTCACTTTTACTTATCCTGATGCTACACAACCCATGTTAGAAAAGATTAATTTTAGTATGAAACAAGGACAAATTGTAGCTTTTGTAGGTGCTACTGGTTCAGGAAAATCAACCCTAATAGGGCTTATTCCTCGCCTTTATGATGTGTGCGAAGGTGCTATTAAAATTAATGATATTGATATTAAAGAATATGATCTTAATTATTTGCGTAATAAAATTAGTTTTATTTCTCAAAAAAATGTTTTATTTAAAGGAACTATTAGAAGTAATTTAGCTTTTGGCAAACAAAATCCTCAAGAAAATCAAATGACAGAAGCATTGCAACTTGCTCAAGCTTATCAAATTGTACAAAATAAAAATCATAAATTTAATGAAAGAGTAAGTGAATTGGGTACTAATTTTTCAGGGGGTCAAAAACAAAGGCTTTCTATGGCAAGAGGATTTCTTAAAAAACCTGATATCTATATTTTTGATGATTCTTTTTCAGCTCTTGATTATAAAACTGAATATGAAATTAGAAAAGCTTTTTTTGAAATGAAAGATCAAGCCTTAGTGTTAATTGTTGCTCAAAGACTTACTTCTGTTATTAATGCTGATAAAATTATTGTTTTAGAAGAAGGAAAAATGAAAGCTATAGGAACTCATCAAGAATTAATGAAAAATTGTCTTCTTTATCAAGAAATTGCCAAATCCCAAAATTTAGAGGTTGTTGTATGAAAAGAATTTTGAGATATTTAAAACCTTTTAAAAAACAAATTAATTTAGGGCTTTTCTTAATTTTTGTAGCTTCCCTTTTTAATGTTTTTTTATTTTATTTTGAAGGTAGATTTATTACTGATAAAATTCAAAATTATTATAAAGATAAAAATTCCTTTTCTGTTCCTTTTTTTGGCAATGATATTATGTCTTATATTATCTTTATTTTATGTATTAATTTATTTTTATATTTTGTTGTTGTTATGTGTCGTGTCTTTTTTAATAAAATGTTAATTTCATCTATTCATCAAGGGATGAGAGATTTGCGTCAAGATGTGCAAAAAAAAATTCATCTTTTACCTATTAAATACTTTGATTCTAATACTTTAGGAAATATTATGAGTCGGATGACAAATGATATTGAAGTTATTTCTAATGCCTTGCAACAATCTTTTTCTATTATGTTAGCTTCTTTTTTAATGATTGTAATGATTGTTTTTTTTATGTTTGTTTTACATCTTTTTTTAGGTATTATTGTCTTTATGATGATTCCTTTTTCCTTTTATGCTATTTATAAAGTGTTTACTAAATCACAGAAAATCTTTATTCAAAGGTTTGATGCATCAGGGAATCATCATGGTTTTTTACAAGAAAAATATACTGGATATAAAGAAATTATTTTATATAATCAACAAAATACAGTTATTGAAGAGTTTAGTTATCAAAGTAAGTATTTAGAAAAGTTAGTTTCGAAATCTAATTTTTTGTCTGGATTAACTTCGCCAATTGTATGTTTGTTTACTCATTTTACTTTAATTGCAGTTAGTATGATGGGATTTTTTTTGATTGAAGGACATAATATACCTCTTTTTTTAACTAAATTAGGAGTAGGAGTTATTGGAATAGGACTTTTTAGATGTTTTTTACAATTTGTGTGGCGTTTAGGAAATCCCATTATTGAAATAGGTCATATGTCAGTTTTATTACAATCTGCTAATGCTGCTTCTAGAAGAGTATTTGCTTTTTTAAATGAAATTGAAGAAGCTCCTGAAGTGCTAAAACCTCAAGTTATTGCCAATCCTCAAGGAGAAGTTGTTTTTGAAAACGTCTCTTTTGGTTATAATAAAAGAGATATGTTATTAAGGAATATTAATTTTGTTGCCAAGCCAGGACAAACCATAGCTATTGTAGGTCCTACAGGTTCAGGTAAATCTACTTTAATTAATCTTTTAATGCGTTTTTATGATATTAATGCAGGGTCTATTAAAGTTGATGGAGTTGATATTCGTGAGTTAAAGAAAGATAATTTAAGAACTATTTTTGGAATGGTATTACAAGATACTTGGTTTTTTAAAGATACTATTTGGCAAAATATTAAATATGGTAAACAAGATGCAACCGATGAAGAAGTAATACAAGCAGCCAAACAAGCTCAAGTTAATTATTTTATTAATACTAAGCCTAATGGTTATCAGATGCAAATTAATGAAGAAGCAGATAACTTATCACAAGGAGAAAAACAATTAATTACTATTGCAAGGACTATTTTAAGTAATCCTAAAATATTAATTTTGGATGAGGCTACTTCTAATGTAGATACTAGAATTGAAATTTTGTTACAACAAGCCATTCAAAAGTTAATTCAAAATAAAACTGCTTTTGTTATTGCTCATAGATTGTCTACTATTGTTAATGCTGATAAGATATTAGTGCTTCATAGAGGGGCTATTATTGAACAAGGAACACATCAAGAATTATTAAATTATAAAGGATTTTATTATAAACTATATCAAAGTCAATTTCAAAAATAAGATATAATATTAATATTAAATATAAAGACCAACTATAAAAATAGTTGGTCTTTTCCTTATTTGTAAGTTATTATTTTATTATTTAAAGATTGTTTATTGGTGTTGTTGGTTTTAGGTGATATGTTATAATAAAAATAATCAATTGCGATAATGTATAAAAAAATTATGGGAGATTATATTTGTGTTGTAAACTGGATAATTATTTGATTGATTTATTTTCAAAACTATAAATTATTATAGAGTGAATATTTTGAGATCATAACCGAATTTAAAAAGGAGTAAAAAAATGAAACAAATTAAATCTTCATATATTATATATACTTTTGTTATAATTATTTTTATTGCCATAATTACTTTGCTTTATTTTGCAGTATTTGTTTCTATTAATTCTAAAAACTCTTGGGGAGTTATTTTGCTTCTTGCAATTTGGGATAATTTAGTAACAATACCGCCAATTTATCTTTTTAAAGATGTTTCTTTAATTAAATCAATGTATGTTTCTAAGTGTCGAGGAGAAGGCATCGAATAAGATAATTCATTTAAATAATCAATTCCTCCTATTTGTTTTAATAATTTTTCATTTTCTAAAATAGCACTTATAGAAACATAATCAATTTCTTTATTATTTTGATGTAAGGTTTTCATGGCTTTAAATATATATTTATGATGAGGACTGTAAAAGTCAGTTTCTGTAATTTCATTAAAAACTAAGGAAATTATTTTGGGGTTTAAAAGTACAACCCCCAACAAAGCACGTTCGGCTTCAATCATCTTTCTAACTCCTTTTTTAAATTGGGATATAAAAAATACCCCTTCAAAAAGGGGTTTAGTTTCTATGTTGATTAAAAAGTTTTTTCTTCTTTAATTGTTCTGTCAGGATTTTAATAGGTTTCTTTGATTGGTTCTTCTGTTATGGGATCATATTCAGTAATACAGTCAATTGTTTTACCATCTTTATTAAACCAGGTTGTTTTAATAAAATTCCATGTATCAGGGGCATGTTCGTGAATACCGCAAATTGTTTTACCATCAACATTATAATAAGTAGTTGTATTTTTTTGATAATTCATATTATTTATTTCCTTTTTATATATATTTTTAATTTATTAATTGCTTTGTTTTTGATAATTTCTACTTGCCTTGGATATAAATTTATCATTTTTCCTATTTTTTCGTTGGAATATTTAATTTGAGGATCCTCATTAACATTTCCTAAAGGAATACCAAAACTTAATCTAATAATTTCGAATTCCTGGAGATTTAAAATAGTTTTAAATTTTTTTAAGAATAATTCGTGATTAACTTGGTTTAGCCAAATTTGATGAGGGGTTGGATTGTTGATATTAATAGATTGGTGTTGTTTTTCTTCAAAAGGAATATTATTTACTTGTTTTTCTTTCTGAAAAACCTCTCTGGAAGTAGAAGTAGCTTGTAGGCCTCTGATAAATTCTGTAATTTCACCTTTAATTGTTTGGGTAGCATAGAAAATAAAATCACATCCTAAATCTGGATAATTATTTAAAGCTTTGATTAGACCTAAAATTCCTTCTTGGTATAAATCTTCTCTTTGAAGTACTTTAGGGAAATATTTAAATTGTTTAACTATTTTTTTACTAATGGTAAATGCATTTCGATTAATTGATCGCGAATTGCTAAATTCTTTTTATTTTTTAAAAAATCTTTAAATAATTTTTGTCTTAACATTTTATTCCTTCCTAAAAATATTTTTAGAAAAGATAGAAATTATTTTTTTAGTCTTGAAAAGAAAAAAAGAATAACTTAAATAATTAGTCTTAAAGAATTTTTAGAAAGTAAAAAGTTGTCCAAAGTTTTGGAACACCTCAAATTGATCTTAATGTTAAAGAGCCTATTTTTAAATAATTTATTAAAACTACTTTAACTAATATGATAAAACAAGGTGCAAGTATTATTCGTCTTGATGCTTTTGCTTATGCTTGTAAAAAAGCTGATACTAGTTGTTTTTTTGTAGAACCTGATATATGGCAATTACTTGATGAAGTAAGAGATGTATTAAAGCCTTTGGATGTAGAATTATTACCAGAAATTCATGAAAATCATAGTATTTCACATAAGATTAGTGAGCATGGATACTTTATTTATGATTTTGCTCTTCCTCTTGTTGTTCTTTATACTCTTTATTCTAAAAATCCTCAACGTTTAGTGGAGTGGTTGAAAAAATCTCCAATGAAATAATTTACTACCTTAGATACTCATGATGGTATTGGAGTAATTGATGTTTATGATATTTTAACTGATAAAGAAATTAAGTATACTTCTGAACAATTATATAAACAAGGTGCTAATGTTAAAAAAGTATATTCTTCATCTCTTTATAATAATTTAGATATTTATCAAATTAATTTTACTTATTATTCTGCTTTAGGAAATGATGATGCTTATTTATTGAGTAGAGCTTTTCAAATCTTTTCTCAATACATCAAGTTTATTATGTTTGTCTTTTTGCTGGGAAAAATGATATTAAATTATTAGAATCTTATAAAGAAGGAAGAAATACTAATCGTCATTATTATTCTAGACAAGAAATAAAAGAAGAAGTTAAACGTCCTGTAGTAGCTAATTTATTTAAGTTGTTGGCTTGGAGAAATAAATCTAATTCCTTTGATCTAGATGGTGTTATGGAATGTAGTACTTCTGCATCTAAAATTAAAATATTGCGTAAAGATAAATTAGGTAATAATGTTGCTGTTTTAGATGCTGATTTGATGAATAAAAAATTTGTTATTGTTGAAAATGATAAACAAATATTTAGTAATTAATTATAATATATAAGTTAATATATAATAAGAAAAGACCTCTATTTTATAGAGGTCCTTATTGTTTTAAGGTTGATTGGAGTAGTTTGCTAGTTCTTGTTCTTTTTGTGCAAGGAGTTCTTTGTTGTCGGAAAGGGTGGATTGGATCAAATCTTTCATATCTTTTACAAAAAGTGCGATTTTGTCGTCTTGATTGATGAGACTTAATGTTTTGAGGTCATCAGGGTCAAATTTGGTACCTTCCATTAAATAACGTGATAAATGGGAAGCTTTGGGGAGCATAACCTAATTTAAAATGTTTTATTATGTCATTGTCAAATCCTCTTTTTTCTAAATAATTGAGGACTTGTTTGTTGTGTTTTAATTGATGAGAATAAAAATCTGCTGCTTCTTGCATGATGTTGTAGAATTTTTGGTATTGATGGGTGCTTTATTGGGGGAGTTGGCAGCTTCTTCTTTATTTTCTGTTTAAGTTCCCTTATTGGGGGTATAGTTAGGTTTGTAAGAGGTTGGGGTTTGTATTTGTTCTTCTTGGGGCTCTTTTGTGTTTTTAAATGCTACTGCAACAACTACACAAACAACTCCAGTAGAAATAAAAATAAGTAATAAAATAGTCCATAAAGTATAATTAGGTTATTTTTTATTTTGATACATTTTTGTATCCTTTGGGTTTAATAGGGCACAAAAAAATCTCCCTTACCTTTATTTTACTATTTTTTTTTGAGTAAAAAACGTTAAAAAATAATGTAATTATTGATTTTTTTGTTATTTTTTTAATGTATTAAATTTAAATAAATGTTAAAAAAGTAAAAAAAATATTAATTATTTTATTAAATAAGGTATAAAATATAGACGGATGATTATTTTTGGTAATAATTTCAAGATTAAATCACCCTTCAAATATATATAAAATACATAAAGAAATATAAAAGGAGATTTTCAGTTAAATGAACATCAAAGAAAAAGCATTAGAAATACATGAAAAAAATAAAGGTAAAGTAGGTATTGTAAGTAAAGTAAAAGTACAAAACTTAGATGATTTAGCATTAGCTTATACTCCAGGAGTAGCAGAGCCTTGTTTAAAAATTAAGGAAAATCCTAGTGATGTTTATCGTTATACTATTAAAGGTAATATGGTAGGTGTTGTTACAAATGGGACTGCAGTTTTAGGATTGGGTAATATTGGTCCGAAAGCTTCTTTGCCAGTAATGGAAGGAAAAGCTATTTTGTTTAAGGAATTAGCAGGGATTGATTCTTTTCCTATTTGTATTGATTCTACTGATTCTCAAGAAATAGTAAATATTGTTTCTAAAATTTCAACTGTTTTTGGAGCAATTAATTTAGAAGATATTAAGTCGCCTCAATGTATTGAAGTTGAAGATGCTCTTGAAGCTAAACTTGATATTCCTGTTTTTCATGATGATCAACATGGTACTGCTATTGTAGTTTCTGCAGGAATTCTAAATGCTTTAAAAGTAGTTAAAAAATCTATTGAAGATGTTCAAGTAGTTATTAATGGAGCAGGTTCTGCAGGGATGGCAATTGCTAAAATGTTGTTGTTATTAAAAGTTAACAATATTGTTTTAGTTGATAAAATAGGAGCTTTATATAAAGGAGTAGCCAATCTTAATGAGCCGCAAAAAAAATTAGTTGAAGTAACTAATAAATATCAAGAAAAAGGAACTTTGAAAGAAGTACTTAAAGGAAAAGATATTTTTGTTGGTGTATCTGCTCCTGGTATTGTTACAGCTGAAATGGTATCTACTATGGCAAAAGATGCAATTGTTTTTGCTCTAGCTAATCCAGTACCAGAAATTATGCCAGATGAAGCTAAAAAAGGTGGGGCTAGAATTGTTGCTACTGGGAGATCTGATTTTCCTAATCAAGTAAATAATTGTCTTGCTTTTCCAGGTGTTTTCCGTGGGGCATTAGATGCTAAAGCAACTAAAATTACCGAAGAGATGAAAAAAGCTGCTATTTATGCTCTAAAAAACATCATTAAAGAACAAGATTTAAATGAAAATAATATTTTACCAACTTCCTTTAATAAAGAAGTAGTTAAACAAATTGCTTTGGCAGTTTGTAAAGTAGCTAAAGAAACTGGAGTAGTAAGAAAATGAGTATAGAACAGGAACAAAGTTCCCCAGATAATAAAGAAAACAATAATAATAAAGATAATAAAGACTCTAAAAAAGTTAATAGTATTTTTGTTCCTCAAAAAACTATTTTAGGGTTTAGTGTACCTCTTTTTTGTTTGATGAGTTTAGTAGTTTTTGTGCAAGTTTTTGTTTTGGGATTTGTAAGTTTTCAAACTACTAAGAAATTTAATCCTGCATTTCATCCATTAATTACCCCTTTATTAATAGCTATGCTTTTAGCTGCTGTTTTACAAAAAATAGGTGCTAAAACTCCCCTCTTAAAAGATATTGGAGGTGGTTCTATTTTATGTATTTTAGTACCTTCTATTTTGTTTACTTATCCTTTTTTTAAAGATGATTCTATCTTTTTGCAAATGCAAAAGTTTATGCAAAGTATTATGAAACATTTAAATGCTGAGTCTATAATAATAAAAGAAACTCAATATACTTATAAAGCTATTGGTTTTGCTAATTTTTTCGTTTCTGCTTTAATTATTGGTAGTTTTTTAAGTATGGATAAAAAGTTATTAAAAAGTTCTTTTAAAAAATTTATTCCTTTAATATTAGTATCTTTGCTTACTGGTGCTTTAGTTGTAGGAACTTTGGGGGCTTTATTAAATCCTATTGGAGGTTTAGAAAATGCCTCTCAAACTTCTAAAGGGGGCTTTTTAGATGCTGTCTTTTATATTTTTGCTCCTTTAGCAAGTGGTGGTATGTCATCTGGAGTTACTCCTTTAAAAAATGCTTATGCTCGGCAGAATCTAGATTGGCAAGAACCTTTTATGTCTCATATGACTCCTGCTTTATTAGTAGGAGGAATCTTTAGTATTTTTGCTTCTGGGCTTATTAAGAAATTTTTGAAAACTACTAAATATAGTGGTTATGGTAAATTGGAAGTTAAAGAAACTCCAAAAAATCCAGATAAAAATATTTCTAAATCAGTTCCTGAAAAATTAAGTTATCCTCAAATAACTACAGGTTTAATTGCTATTTTTACTTTATATTTATTGAGTGTTTTAATAAGGGAATCCTTAATTTTATTATTACCAAATATTAAAAAATACCTACCAGAATATATTGTTTTTTTAGTGTTTGTAGTTGTTTTGATGAAATTATTTAATGTAGTATCTGATTATTATAATAGTTGTATTAATCAAGCTTCTAAATTTGTTACTACTAATTTTACATCTGCTTTTTTAGTAATTTTAGGTTCTAGTATTCCAATGGAAGTTATGTTAAAACAATTAAATGTTAAATTTGTCTTTACATGTATAATGTGTGTATTATCAGTTGCTTTAGTAGCAGGGTATTTAGGCAAAAAGTTAGGTTATTATCCAGTAGAATCATCAATTACTGCAGGGCTTTGTACCAATAGTATTGGAGGTGCTGGTAATGTTGCTATTTTATCAGCTTCTGATTTGATGGGATTAATGCCTTTTGCTCAAATAGCTACTCGTATTGGTGGAGCTTTAGTAGTAGTAGTAGCTAGTATTGCTTATCCTTTGTTATATTAATTATATTTTATATATATAAATATGAAAAATATTTATCATAAGTATTTATGATTATTTAATATTATTTTAGTATTTTATTATTAGTTGATTTGATTGAAATTATTGCAATGCAAAATAGCTAACATATTTATATCAAAATTATAAAACATTTTTAACTATTGTGGTGCCCTTCGATTTGTTTATGCTAATAGTTGGGTGCCGTGAGATTTTTAAACACAAAAAACTATATAAAACATTTTGCTAATTTATTTATATTATAAACATTTAAAAATTAAGTTAAATATGTTTTCTTTATACAAAATTTATTTATAAATGTAGAACAAATTTAATTTACTTTTTAAATGTAGATAAATGTAGAGTTTTTGTAATGTATCTTTTAATTGTAATAATTACTCAAAATAATAACAATTATGTTATGTATATAAAAACACTTACTAAAAACATTTATCAATAATGTTATAATAATGGTATATAAGAGTTTTTGAAAATCTTATTTTTTTCCTTAAACATTTACTATTTTTATTTTTTGATATTCAAAGAAATGATTTGTCTTTTTAAACCATATTTAATTAAACAAAAATATGAGTTTTTTTACAAAATTACTACAGGAGTAATGTATGTTTCCCTTGTTGGCTAATTTAATTACTGTTTTTAGGATTGTTTTAGTGTTTGTGCTTTTGCCTTTGATGTGTGTAAGTGAAAGTGAGCCTGAATTTGCTAATGTTTTGACTTTTCAAATTATCTTTATAGTGGCTGCTATTACTGATTATTTGGATGGTTATATAGCTAAAAAATATCAACAACAAACTGTTTTTGGTAAGTTTTTTGATCCTATTGCCGATAAATTATTAGTTATTATCACACTTTTTTATATTTGTCAATGTCGTTTGTCTGCTACGCAAGGAACTTTTTTATTTGCAGATACTCAAATGCCTAAAAAATTTTTTACTGCTGTTATTATGATTATAGTGATTAGAGAATTTTTAGTAACAGGAATAAGATTGGTAGCTTCTAATAAAGAAGGAGTTGTTATTAGTGCATCTTTTTGGGGTAAAGCCAAAACCGTTTTTACATTCGTTGCCATCATTTGCCTTTTTTTTGGGTTGTATACTTCTTCTACTTTTGCTTGTGATGCAAATTTAAAAAAATGGTTTGGATATCTAAGTAATATAGGTGATATTTGCCTGCTTGTTTCAGTTGTTTTAACTATTGTTTCTGGTTTTGATTATTTTTTTAAAAATTATAAAATTATTCGTAAAAATTTTGCTCCTGAGTAATTCATTTTTTGATCCTCACTGTACCCTATTTTTTTAAAATATTTATTGTCTAGTTTTTGGGGTTCAGTGAGATCTTTATTTTGTTACTGCTGTTTTTATTATATTTTAAAATCTGTCTTTTATATATGTTTCTAAATTTTTACATTTATCTTTAATAATTATTTTCATCTTACTCTTTTATCTTTATTATTTTACTTACAATATTTAAAAATTATATTTCATCAAAACTAAAATAAAAAACCAAAGGAAAATTATTTATGCAAAATACACAAAACAAAAACGATTTATAAGACACTATTAAGGATATTGAAAAAAAGTTTGGTAAAGGTAGCATTATGCAATTCAACTCCAAAACTCATAAAGGAATTGAATCTATTTCTACTGGTTCTTTGTCGTTGGATATTGCCTTAGAAATTGTTGGTTATGCTAAAGGAAGAATTATTGAAATTTATGGTTCTGAAAGTTCAGGCAAAACTACTTTAACTTTGCATGCCATTTCAGAGGCTCAAAAAAGGGAGGTAATGTTGCTTTTATTGATGCAGAACACGCCTTAGACCCAGGTTATGCAAAGGCTATTGGAGTAAATCTTGATAAACTTTTAATCTCACAACCTGATTCAGGTGAAAAAGCTTTAGATATTGCTTGTAGATTAATTGCAAGTGGCAAAATTAGTCTTTTGGTAGTTGATTCTGTAGCAGCATTAGTTCCTGAGGCAGAATTAGTAGGCGATATGGGCAATATGGCTATGGGTTTGCAAGCACGAATGATGGGGCAAGCCATGCGTAAACAGTCAGGAATCATTAATAAAACTAATACAGTTTTTATCTATATTAATCAACTTAGAGAAAAAACAGGGATGGTTTTTGGTAATCCTGAAGTAACTCCAGGTGGTAAAGCCTTAAAATTTTTTGCTTCTTTGTGTTTAGACATTAGAAGAGCAGAAACCCTTAAACAAGGGGACCAAGTTGTAGGGATTCGTTCCAAAGTAAAAGTAGTTAAATCCAAACTTTCATCTCCTCTTAAAACTGCTACTATTGATATTATTTATGGTAAAGGTATTGCTAAAATGATAGAAGTAATTGATTTAGCAACTAACCTTAATTTGATTCAAAAAAGTGGGTCTTGGTATAGTTTTAAAGATGAAAAAATTGGTCAAGGAATAGAAAGTGTTAAAAAATATTTAACTAATAATCCTAAAATTTATAATCATTTGGTTGCTGAAATTAAAAAAAGATATAATATTAGCAATTAATCTAAATTATTAATTGAAATTAATTGATTTTTTATTTTTATTTTAAATTATGCAAATATAAGAAAAAGCTAGCTTGTTGAAGCTAGCTTTTTTGTTATTATTAAATTATTATTTTGTTAATTTATTAGTTTTTAATCTTTTTTGTTAAGAATTAAAGTTTTGTTTTGGAAACGAATATTAGTTTTGCTTTTCATTTGATTCCAAAAACGACTTGCTACTTCAAAAATAGTTTCGTGAGTTAAGTGTTTGATATTGCCAATATTTTTGCCATAAATTTGGAAATGGTCTTTTAATAATTTTAATAATATTGGAGGATTAATGTTGTCTTTTTTGCCTAAATTAATAACTACTTCTATAAAGTTGCTATTTGCTCTTTGGTAAGAGTTATTGCCGTAAGAGTTGTTAGAACTATAAGAAACAAATCTAGATTCGCCACCAAAACGTGATCTGGTAAAAGAATTGTTAGTAGTCATTTTTGGAGGAAGGATGTCAGTGTAATTTCTTTCTTTTGGTAAAAAGTTTTTCAATAATCCTTGGATAATTTGTTCAGAAGAAAAAGTTTCTAATAACTTTTGTGCTAATGGATTTGGAGTAGCGTCTTTGTTGTTTTTTTCAATGATGTTTAATAGCTTTTTTTCTAAATCTTTGGCATTTTGTAATTTTATGCTTTGAACAGAAGGAATATCTAGTAAAGTAATTTTTTCTTTTAAGTAGTATTCTAATTTTTTAAGTTGGCTTACTTTTCTTGGGCTAATTAAACTGTAAGCTAAACCTTTTTTGCCAGCTCTTCCAGTTCTTCCGATACGGTGAACATAAACTTCGTCTTCGTGTGGTAAGTCATAGTTAATTACCATTTTGATGTCAGAAATGTCAAGTCCTCTTGCAGCTACATCAGTTGCAATTAAGATTTTAATTTTGCCTTTACGGAAATTATTCATTACATATTGTCTTTGATTTTGTTTTAAATCGCCGTGAACTGCATCAGCTAAAAAGCCTTTGTCTTGAAGGTAGGTTGTAATTTCGTCAACATCTTTTTTAGTGTTTGCAAATAAGATAGCTGAATAATCTTTTTTTAAGTCTAGTAAACGTACTAATAATTTAGCTTTGTCAACTTCTTTTACTAAAAAGTAATTTTGTTCGATTGCATTAACTGCAATGTTTTTAACAGGAACTTGTAGGATTTTAGTGTCTTTTTGATATTTGCTTGCTATTTTTTTAATAAATGGAGGTAGAGTTGCTGAGAATAAAACAGTTTGTCTTTCTTCTGGAATCTTTTTTAAGATTGTTTCTAAGGCTTCTTGGAATCCCATTTTTAACATTTCATCTGCTTCGTCAAGAGTTAGAATTTTTAGTGCTGAGAGGTCGATTTTACCTCTTTCTAGATGGTCAATTGCACGTCCAGGAGTAGCAATAATTAAATGAGGTTTAGCTTCTAGGGCTCTAAATTGTTTGGTGTAAGATTCACCACCATAAACAACAGCGATTCTTATTTCTTGATAAAATCTTAGTAATTTTTTTAATTCTTCGTATACTTGGAGAGTTAATTCTCTAGTAGGGCATAAAATTAAACTTTGAGTTTTTTGGATTTTTGGTTCAATTTTTTCGATAATGGGAATACCAAAAGCAAAAGTTTTTCCTGTTCCTGTTTGAGCTTGTCCAATTACGTCATGTCCTTTTATAATTTCTGGAATTACTAAGGCCTGAATTGGAGTAGCATCAATAAAATTGAGTTCTTTTAAAGCTTTTTTAGTTTGCTCTAAAATAGGCAATTGTTCGAATAAAGTATTCATAAATTCCTCATCTTTCTTTTTAATTTAAAAATTAAATTATACAGATATAAATATAAAATGTTTGCTAAGTGCACAAAAACACTAAACCCTTTTTATAAGATATTTTTAAACCCTTTATGATTTCAAGTTATTGTTTGGAGTTGCTAAATAATTAATAATCTTGAAAAAAGGAATCATTTTAAAAACTATCAACTGTGTATTTGCTGTCATTTTTACTTTAAGTAAAAAAGTTGTAAGACTTAATATTTTTAGTTAAGACCTTAATAAAAAGTATTTTGGTATTTTGCTTTTATAACAATTATGGTTGGAGTAATAATTTTATTTGTGAAATAAAGTTAAATAATTGTTCAAAAGTAAAAAGTTACACTAATTTATAATAGTTTTTTGATTTGTAACATTTAATAATTTTTTACTGCATCTTTAATATTATACTTTATTATACTTGTAAATTAATAAAAAAACAACTATGTTGGAATTAAAAGTGTCTTTTTGTTGCTTTTATTATGTATTTGTTGAAATATGGGAGGTAATAAATAAAAATAAGACTCTCATTTATTGAGAGTCTTATTTAGTATATTTGATTATAAAAGTTTATATATTTCTTCTTTAGTGATTGTTTCTTGTTCTAATAATAAATTAGTAATTTGATCTAATAAGTCTTTATTTTGTGAAATAATTTCTTTTGCTTTAGTATAACATTTTGCAATAATTTTTTTGATTTCTAAATCTATTGTTGTTTTATCGGAAAACTCAGAATCCTGGCTCACTCCTAAACTACTAATACCATATTTAGTAACCATTAAACGAGCTATTTTTGTTACTTGTCTAAAATCATCATAAGCCCCATTAAAAACTTCATTAAAAATTATTTCTTCAGCTACACGTCCGCCCAAATAAGATTAATTTGAGCTAGCATTTTTTTATCAGAAGTAAAAAAGTTTCTTTTTCTGGCATTATTAAATTATAGCCACCAGAAGAGCCTCGAGGAATAATAGTTATTTTTTGTACCTTTTGTGCGTATTTAAGTTTTAATCCAATAACGGCATGTCCTGCTTCATGATAAGCTACCATTTTTCGTTCTTCTTCGTTGTATTTGATTGATTTTTTGGCAGGACCCATCAAAACACGGTCAATTGCTTCTTCTAATTCTTCTAAAGTAATTACATTTTTTTTATTTCTTACAGCCAAAATTGAAGCCTCATTTAGAACAGCTCCAAGTTGTGCTCCTGACATGCCTGGAGTTTGTTTAACAATAGAAATAAAATCAATGTTAACATCAATTTTTTTATTTCTGGCATGAACTTGTAAAATTGCTTTTCTTGCTTTTACATCATGAAGACTTACAATAAATTGTCTTTCAAATCTTCCTGGACGAAGTAAGGTAGAATCTAGCATATCAGCTCTATTAGTTGCAGCCACCACAATAATACCTTGTGATTTAGTAAACCCATCCATCTCAGTTAATAATTGGTTGAGAGTTTGATCTTTTTCTTGCCCTCCTCTAGAATCATGACCCCTTTTGCCTCCTAAAACATCTATTTCATCAATAAATAAAACACAAGGAGCATTATATTTAGCTTCTTTAAATAATTCTCTTACACGAGAAGTCCCAATTCCTACATATCTTTCTACAAATTCAGAACCAGATACTGCATAAAATGGTACTCCTGCTTCTCCTGCAAGAGCTTTTGCAAGTAAGGCTTTGCCAGTACCAAGAGGACCCGATAATAATACTCCTTTAGGAATGCAAACTCCCATAACAGCATATTTTTGGGGTTGTTTTAAAAAATCAATCAATTCTTTCATTTCTTCTTTTTCTTCTTCATTTCCTGCAACATCTTTAAAACTAAATAAAGATTTTTGTGAAGAAGAAATTTTAGACTTAGATTTTAATTTTCCAGAATTTCTATGTAGTCCATGAATAATATAAAATATAAAAATCATAGAATGTAGATATACTATAGGACCAAATAAAACCCTTAATAAATTAGTTTTTTGTAGTATTCAAAAGGGATTTTAATTTTGTTTTCTTCTAAAAAATCTTTCTTTTTGTTAAAAAAACGGTCATCTGTAATTAAATAATAAGTGTCATTTTGTTTTATAATTTCTATTTTATAAATAGGTTCTGAATGAATAAAATCATTTTCTTTTTTGATAAAATTAATTTTACTAATTTCATTGTTTTTTATTTTTTTTGTATTTTTATCTGTTATTTTTTCTAAAATAATTAAATTTGCTTTTGATAATTCATTGGATTGTGGATTTACAGAAAAGCTTATATTTGAATCTAAAGCAGTTTGAAGATTTTTTTTATCTTCTTGCGATATATCGCTATTTTCAATGATTTGCAATAAATTTTCTTTTTCAGAAAAATTAATTTGTTTTTTGGCTTTAAATTTGGTTAATGCTTCTTGCACCATTTTATAGCTTTTTAAATTTTGTATTTCTTCATCAATGTATTCATCTATAGTATTATGACTTATCTTAGTTCCTGAACTTTTAAAAACAACATCACTTAAAAAAACAGGAGCAATTGATAATAAAAGAAATATAAACCAAATGCTACAAAACATAATTACTATAAGTAATGTTTTTTTTAGTATTAAATTTTTTCAAAATGTTCATATTATTATTTATCCTTGATTATGTTTTTTTGATTTGGTCTATATCATTTAAAAGTTTGAAATAAGATTGAAAAAAATTAGTTTCTAATTTATTAGAAGGGTTTTGATAATTTTTTATTTTTTTAAAATTCATTAACATATTTTCTAAAGTGTTTATAGATTCTTGTTCATTACAATTGTCTATATGGAATCCATTATTAAAACCATTATATGTTTCTTTAAAAGTTGCAAATATATCTAAAATATTATTTGAAGGTAAAGCTTCAGGAACTATATAATAAGGATTAAAAATTGATTCTAAATTATTTAATTTTCCTTTGATTAAATTTATAAATTGCTCTTTGCTTATTGCATTTTGTGTTTGATTTGGGTTGATTGGCTCAGGAATTAATATAATTTCTTTTTTATTATTTTGCAAAAAACTATTTATTTTATCTAATAAAAGTTGGAATTTTAATTTTATTGTGTTTTTATTGAATGCGAATTGAGCTTCTCTTTTGATAGGCAAATTTGAGCAAACATCTTTGAATTCATTACAATCTTTAATTGCGTTAATACTTTTATAAAGGTTTGACAAGAAAACATTATAATGTAAACTTTGATTTGTTAACAATGAGTCAAATAATTCTTTAATGTTTTGTGCTCCTTTTTTAACTTCATCATTATTATCTTGTTCTTTTTCTATTATTTTTTGGGGTGGTGTATTGTTAATTCTAAATGTTTCAAATTAATTAAATAAATCATTAATTAATTTTATTTGTTCTTCTTTGTGGAATAAGTTTGCACAATCAATGTTATTGGTATAAATTGTTTCCCAAGTGGAAGGTATTTCAACTTTTAAGTCTTCTGTAATTTGTTTATTTTTTATAAAATCCAGGATTAAAAAATTGAGTATTTGATTTTAGGGTTTCTGTTATTTCAAAAGGATTTTATGCATCCGTTAAAGAAAGTGATAAACTTTCAAATAAATCTTTAAGTTTATTAATTAAATTAATTTCTACTTGATTTGGGTAATTTGAGTCTTCAGATTGTATTCTTGGATTTGTGTTTTGTGTTTTTGCTTCTTTTATTTGGGGATCGTTTTCAGAAATAAAAATATTAATTTTAGAAATAATATTTTTTATTTTTTGATGTGGGTTGCTAAGTTCTTTATATTTTGTTATTTGGGGTGTTTTTTGGTTTTGGGTTTCATTTTTATTTAAGTCTTTATTTAAATGTTTGTATGTAAAATAAAAAGCAAAACCAGTTAATAAAGATAATATTAAAATAAATAATATAATTTTAATTTGTTATTTAGAAAAATTCATATAGTATAAAATAACCTTTCATATTTTTTTTGATTCATAAATTTATTTTTTTAAAATATATTGAAATTTATTCTTATATGACATATTTATTTTCAGGGTCTACAATATTATTTGTTAAATTATAGATAATAAAAGTTCGCATATCATATTTTTTATCCTCTTTAGGGATATTTAATTTTTTCATAAAATTAATAAAATCATTTTGGTTGTATTTAAAATTTAAATAAGGAACTTTTTCTTCGTAGCATTTTAAATCTATATCAAAAATGGGCATATTATTATTTTGTGCCCTAGTAAGTCTATCTTTGGCTCTTGTTATAAATTCTTTTGTTCTTTCGGTGTACCATTGGTGCCCTTCTTGCTTTTGTTTTATTTTTTCTTGAGCTTTGATTGCATTTTCTTGGGATTGTAATGTTTTTTATTGAGTTTGGGAAGTAAATTGAAGTTCATCTTTAAATGTTTCACAAATTAATCTTAACCAATCAAAATTAATTTCTAAATTTTTGGTTATAAAACGTATATAAGGTGTTTTAGAAGATATATTGCTATTTTTCAATATTTTTTTTATATCAATATTATTGATTGTGTTTATAAAAGAATATTTTTCATTATAGTAATTATCATTATTGTTACAATTTGTATTTAATAATTCATCAGTGGCATCTGGTTTGCTAGTTTGTATTAATGAATAGTCAGCTTTAGAAATTTGACAACCATATTTTTCTTTAGGTTTTGCATTTTTTTATTCTAAATTATATAAATTATTTTTACCTTCAGTCCAAATGATATAATATGATGGCAAAATTTTACTTAATGTTTCAAAATCTTTTTTCAAAGAAATTTATTTTTCCATTAATATCTTTTTGAGTGGGATTCATTCCTTCAAAAAAACAATACTCTCTTATGATATTGTTTTATAAATCTGGATAAATTAAATAAAGGGCAACAGTTATTTTATTAATATTATATTTTTTTAATTGGGATGGATTTTGTTTCGGCATTTCGGAATTTATAATTTGTTCTTTTATATTTGGAGGTTTTTCAAAAAAAGAATTAAATGCAAGTTCATTTTTATTTTCTAATTTTTGATTTTCTTCTTTGATTTTTATTTTGTGTTTTGCGTCCAAATATGTCCAAATAATTATTAAAATAGATAAAACAGTAATTATGGATATTGTAATAGTAATATTTTTTTATTTAGGTTTTTCATTTTTTAGTTACCTTTCATTATAAATTTACCTCCTTACCTTTATTTTACTCTTTTTTTTGCGTAAAAATCGCTCAAAAACAGTTAAAAAAGTGAAAAAAAAGATACTTTTTGCCATATTAAAGGAGGTGATTTCAATTATATAATAAAAAAAAGACTCTCATTTATTGAGAGTCTTATTGATTTGGATTAATTTTTAATATTGTATATTTCTTTTAAAGCATTTTGGTAAGGTTGGATGTCTATTTGACTAAATTTATTTTTAGTTTGTAAATTTTGAAATAAATTGTTATGCCTTGTAATTGCTAAAGTTTGATCTTTTTCTAACTGTTTTTTTTGTTGAATTAATTGTTGTAATGTATCACCAATACGATTAATTTTATCTTCTATTTCTTGTTTTTCTTGTTCGTTTGCTGCTTCGTATTGTCTTTCTAAAACTTTTACATCTTTATTTATTTTTTTTATGCTCAATGATATGTCATCAATTCTGCTATTTATTTTTAAAATATTTTCGTATGATTCTTTTTCGTCTTTAGACATGAAAGACATTTGTTGTTGTTGGTATTGTTTGCGTAGTTCTTTTTCTTTTTCTTTTATAGGTAGAATTTTTGGTAGTTCTTTAAGTTCATTATTGGTAATATATTTTAATCTTTTGTTAAAATTTTCTTGTGAGACTTCTATTTTATTATTTATTTCAGTTTTATTGTTATTTTGTGATGAGGTTTTTAATAACATCGCATCAGAAGTGAATAATTGAGGTGTTACAAAGAAATAAAAAGTTGTAATTCCAATTAAAATTAAAAAGATAGTTGTAATAAGTATATATTTTTTGTTGCGGGTCATTTAGTTTGCTTTCTATTTTAAAAAGTGCTATTGTGTTAATTTTGGTTCTTAATTTTATTTTATCATTTTTTATTATTTTAAAAGTTTTTTTATATTATAAAGTTTTTCGGGTTGTAAAAAGATGAGTTAATGTTTTAAAATATGGGTTTGTCAGTAATTAAATAAATGTCTGATAATTGTAAATTGAGTATAAAATTTAGTTCTTTGGTGTGTATTTCTAACATTTTTTCTTGAAATTGTTGAGTATAATGGATTTTATCTATTGTGTGTTTTTGTTTTTTTTGGATATTTAAATAACTATTATAAATAGAGCCTAATCCTTGTTTTTCAAAAAGTGGAGTTGTAGGATGATTACTATATTTGCTTTTACAATCTTTCCAAGTTTTAGTTAATAAATCATGGAGTATTTCATTTTTTATTAAGTCATAATTGTTTCTTGTTGTCTTTATTAAAATATTAGAATTTATTTGAAGATGATATTTTAGTTCTTTTTCTTTGGATAGTTGTAAATTGAGTTTTTTTGGTTCTTCTTGGTTTATTTCTAATGTTATTTCTTGTTGTATATGTGGATATAGAATTAAACCTAATAACAATATACTTATAATTACTAAGAATAATAAAACTTTAATATTTATTTTCAAATTATTTATTTTCAAATTATTTATTTTCTTTTATATATTGAAGGGACAAGTGTTTCCCCACATTTATATTATAACTATTATTATGTAAAAAGTCATTATATAAACAAAAAAGACTATCATTTAAGATAATCTTAATATTTTTTAAGTAATTTTTTGTTAGTTTGGTATGGGGAATTGTGTTTAAATTCATTGTTATACCTCCTTTCTTTTATATTTTAGGTATATTGGTTGGTTGGGGGGGTGGGTTTTATGCCTAAAATATGTTGGGAGGGTAAAATATTTTGGGTATGTTTTAGTTTTTGAGTAGTTCGTTTATTTTTTTTGGATAGTTTGTTTTGGTAGTCGGAAAGGGATTTTGGAGACGATCTATTGTTCTATTAAATTGTGTTTCAAACATTTCAACTGATTTAATTTGCTCATCTAATATACCAATTTCTCGCTCTAAACTTTCAATTTCAATTTTGGATTCGGCAAGTTGTAATTCAATTGCCATTTTTTGTTCGGGGGTTAGGTTTGGTTTGTTTTTTTTGTGTTTGTTAGTTTGTTAGTTTGGTTTTATGTTCTTTTAAATGTGTTGTTTTTTCATCTCTTTGTTGTTGTGGTTTTATTTGGGTGTTTTTTTCTTTTTCAGTTTGATAATTTTTAATTGAATCTTGGGTGGTTTTAATACTTGCTTCAATAGTGGTTTTAAAGTTAAGGACCATTTCTAAATCATAAAGTTCCCCTTCGTATTCGTATTTCTTTTCGTTTGTTGTTTGTGGTTGTGATGTGGGTTTAAATGTTTGAGAAGGTAAGTAAGGATTTTGGTTGATTTGACTTCCTGTATAAATTCCTTCGTTATTACTGTAATCAGGTTTGTAAGATTGTGTGGGTTTGGGGGATGTTGGTGTGTCATCAGGTTTAGTTTTTTTGATTAAATAAAACTAAAACTTACCCCCATTTAAGGATGCTTTTTTTCTTTTTTATATTATTATTAATTATTTATAATCACATTAAAATTAATACAAAATACATAATTATTAATATAAAATTAATAAAAATATAACAAAATGAAAATATAGGGTTGACATTCAACAAAAAAAGTAATACAATATTATTGGCAATCGTTAATGTGAGTGCCAAGAGGTGATGAATATGCTTTCAGATAGAAAAAAATTAATCTTAAAGGCTGTAGTGGAAAACTATTCACAAAAAGGACAACCCGTAGGTTCTAAACTGCTTACCCATTTGCCTTATCTTAAATTTGCAAGTGCTACTATTCGTTATGATATGGTGCAATTAGAAAAAGAAGGGTTTTTACAAAAAAATCATACTTCTAGTGGTAGAGTGCCTTCTTTTAAGGGCTATACTTACTATCTAAACCATTTATTAACACGTGATCATGATGTTGCTTGTATGTTTGAAAGCATTGACAAAGTGATTCAAAAAAAGCGTTTTTGTAAAGGACAAGTAATTAAAGAAGCTCTTAATTTGTTAAATAATTTAACTAATTATACTGCTATGGCAATTGGCTCTGATATTTTTAATAATAGTAAAATTACTAAAATTGATTTTATTCCTTTAAATAGTACTCAAGCTGTTATTTTGATTATTACTGATAAAGGAAATGTACAACATCAAAATATTTCTTTGGATCAAACAAAAGAAATTAGCATTTATGACCTTAAAGATGTAGTGCAAATAGTAAATGATTTGTTGACAGATAAGTTTTTATCAGAAGCAGCCAATATTATTCAAAGTGATTTTTTTAAACAAACTATTGCTAAATATATTTGTTTTCAAGAACAATTAATTGCTTTGTTTATGGAAGCTTTTAGTAGTTTTGCCTCAGAGAATCTTTATTTTTCGGGGGTTTCTAAAATGCTTGAAAAACCTGAATTAAGTAATCCTGAAATTATTAAAAAATTTATGGGTCTTTTAGAGCGTAAAGAATTATTAAAAATTATGTTAAATCAAGATAGTTTGTCTTTTAAATTTTCTGATGGCTTGCAACTTACCCCTTTAAAAGATTGTATGATTCTTTCTATTCCTTTTGATGTAAATCCTAATGAGAAAGGAAGAATTGCAGTTGTAGGACCTTCGTGGATGAAATATCCTAAAGTTATTCCTATTTTGGAATATTTGGCAGTTCATTTATCTAAATTAAATGATCAAGAATAACAAATAAAAGAATAAATAATACAATAAATAATTGTAAGATAAAATATAAGTAATAATTACAATTACAACAAATAACAAATAATAATTAATAAGTAATAATGAAATAATTTATAATTTATTAAAAAAATAACTAAACAGGCTGCCAAAATACTTGTAAGTAACGTAATAAAAAAATAATTATATCAAGAAAAGAGGTTTTAAGATGTTTTTAGAAAAAGACCAAGATAACTTAGATAATTTAGAAACACAAGCAAAAGAATTGCATAAAGATTGTAAAGAATGCAAAAATTGTCAAAAAGAAGAAACTAAAACAACAAATAAAGACAACCAAAAGGAAGATGAAACTGTTAAAAATCAATCAAATCAATCAAATCAATCAAAACAAACTAAACAAACAAACACCAAACAACAAAAAAATCAATCAAAAGAAAACAGTCATCTGCAAATTACTAAATTACAAACTCAAATTAAAGAATTACAACAACAACTTACCCAACAAAAAAAAGCCTTTGATGAAGAGTTGTTAAAAAATCAAGCAGAATTGATTAACTTTAAGAAAAGAGCCCAAACTCAAAAAGCAAATGAATTAAAATATGCATCAAGTAATTTTATTACCAATTTATTAATGCCCTTGGAACAATTAGAAAAAGTCATTGATATGCCTACACAAAATGAATTGTTGCAAAAATATTTATTAGGATTTAAGTTGTTACAACAACAAATAAAAAAAGTGTTGCAAGATGAAGGAGTAGAAGAAATTGAGGCTCTTAATAAGCCTTTTGATCCTGCTTTGCACCACGCTTTAGAAACAGTGTGCGACCCTAAAAAACCTGATAAAACTAATTTAGCAGTTTTACAAAAAGGTTATTTATATAAAAAAAGAATTTTAAGACCAACATTGGTTAAAGTAAATGAATGGAGTGATAAAAATGACAAAAACGAATAAAATTATAGGTATTGATTTAGGAACAACTAACTCTTGTGTTGCTGTAATGGAAGGTGGCGAGGCAAAAGTTATTCCTAATGCTGAAGGTGGAAGAACAACTCCGTCTGTAGTTTCTTTTAAAGGTGATGAAATTATGGTAGGAGAAATTGCCAAACGTCAAGTAATTACTAATCCTAATACTATTAGTTCTATCAAAAGACACATGGGAGAAGCTAATTATACTGTTAATGTGGGCGGTAAAAAATACACTCCGCAAGAAATTAGTGCAATGATTTTGGCAAATTTGAAAAAAACTGCTGAAGATTATTTAGGAGCTCAAGTAAGTGAGGCAGTAATTACTGTTCCTGCTTATTTTAATGACGCTCAAAGACAAGCTACCAAAGATGCAGGTAAAATTGCAGGCTTAAATGTTAAACGTATTATTAATGAACCAACTGCAGCTGCTCTTTCTTATGGCGTTGACAAAGGTGATAAAGAACAGACCATTTTAGTGTTTGACTTAGGAGGAGGAACTTTTGATGTTTCTATTCTAACTTTGGTTGATGGTACTTTTGAAGTGCTTTCTACTTCTGGAGACAATGCTTTGGGAGGCGATGATTTTGACTTACGTATAGTAGATTTCTTAGTGCAAGAATTCAAAAAAGAAAATAGTGTTGATCTTTCCAAAGATAAAATGGCAATGCAAAGATTAAAAGATACTGCTGAAAAAGCTAAAAAAGAATTAAGTGGTGTTACTTCTTCACAAATTTCTTTGCCTTTCTTAACAATGAGTGAAGCAGGTCCACTTCATTTAGAATACAATATGACTCGTGCTAAATTCAATGAACTTACTAAAGATTTAATTGATCGTTGTTTGGCTCCTGTAAAACGTGCTTTAAGTGATGCCAAATTAGATATTGAAAAAATTGATCAAGTGCTTTTAGTGGGTGGTTCTACTCGTATTCCTGCAGTACAAGATTTAGTTAAAAATGAATTGAAAAAAACTCCTAATAAGAGTATTAATCCTGATGAAGTAGTTGCTATTGGAGCTGCTATTCAAGGAGGAATTCTATCAGGAGACGTTAAAGATATTTTACTGTTAGATGTAACTCCGCTTTCTTTAGGAATTGAGACTTTGGGTAATGTCTTTACTAAATTAATTGAAAGAAACACTACCATTCCAACTTCCAAAAAACAAGTCTTTTCAACTGCCGCAGACAATCAACCAGCAGTAGATATTCATGTTTTACAAGGAGAACGCCCTTTAGCAGCTGATAATAAAACTTTGGGAAGATTCCAATTAACAGATATTCCACCAGCACCGCGCGGAATTCCTCAAATTGAAGTTACTTTTGACCTTGATGCAAACGGAATTGTATCAGTTAAAGCCAAAGATTTAGGTACTAACAAAGAACAAAAAATTACTATTTCAGGAAGCGGTGCCCTTAAAGAAGAAGAAATTCAAAGAATGATTAGAGAAGCTGAAGAAAATGCTGAGGTAGATCGTGTTAAAAAAGAAAGTATTGATGCGCGTAATGAAGCAGAAAATATGATTTTCCACACTAAAAAATCTTTAGAAGATCTAAAAGCTGACGTTAAACCAGAAGAAAAAGACAAAGTTGAGACTCAAATTAAAGAATTAGAAGAAGCTCTAAAAGGAGACGATACTGCTTTAATTAAAGAAAAAACTGCAAACCTTACTAAAGAATCTCAAGAAATTGCAATGAAAGCTTACCAAAAAGCTCAAGAAAAAAAAGCACAAGAAAAAGGTACGCAAAAAAACACTACTGCTAAAAATGAAAAACCTCAAGACGAAGTAGTAGACGCTGATTTTGAAGAACAAAAATAATCAATAATAAAAACAAAACTAAACAAAAACAACCATAAAAACAAACAAAAAATATACAAAAAAATATACAAATACAAAAACAACCACAAAAAAACAAACTATAAAGAATAATGAAATCAAAGAAAAGCCCCCTTAGTTTTATTATTAGGAGAAGTTAGCTAAAATGACAAAAAAAGATTATTATCATATTTTGGGTCTAAATAAAGACGCAAGTCCTGAGGACATCAAAAAAGCTTATCGTAGTCTTGCTAAAAAATATCATCCTGATATTTCCAAAGAAGCTAACGCCGAGAGCAAATTTAAAGAAGTTCAAGAAGCTTATAGTGTTTTAGGAGATGCTTCTAAAAAAAGTAATTATGATCGTTTTGGTGATGCTTCTGATAACAGTTTTTCTGGTTTTGGTGGCGGTAGTTTTGATGGTTTTGATTCTTTTGGAGATTCTTTTTTTAGTTCCTTTGGAGATATTTTTGGTAATCAACAAACTAAAAAACCTTCTTATGATAAAAAAGTAGAAATGACTATAAGTTTTATGGATGCTGTTTTAGGAGCTAACAAAACTATTGAAATTACTGTAGAAGCTGATTGTAGAGTTTGTCATGGTAAAGGAGCAGTTTCCAATCAAGATGTTATTACTTGTAAACGTTGTGGCGGAACTGGACAAATTATTACTGAGCAAAGAACTTTTTTAGGTAATATTCGTTCTCGTCAAGTTTGTCCTAATTGTAGTGGTAAAGGACAAGAAATTAAAAATAAATGTTATGCTTGTCACGGACAAAAACGTCAAAAAGTTAAGCAATCAGCTACCTTTAGTATTCCTGCAGGGATTCAAGAAGGAATGTCTTTGCAAGTTCCTGGGAAAGGAAATTTTATTCCTTTAAGTAATAATCAAAAAGCAGGAGATCTATATATTACTTTTAAAGTGCGTCCTCATGAATCTTTTGTAAGACGTGAATATGATATTATTTTAGAAATCTTTATTACTTTTCCAGAAGCTGTTTTAGGAACTAATATTTTGATTCCTACTATTTATGGTGAAGTAGCTTTAAAAATTCCTGCAGGGATTCAATCAGGCAATAAATTAAGAATGAAAAATAAAGGAGTTGCACATCTTAATTCTTCTTATCGTAAAGGTGATCAGTATGTTGTTGTTCATATTAAAACTCCTAACCAATTAAGTTTAGAAGAAAAAAGATTATATCAAAAATTATTAGATTTGCAATATCGTAGTTAATATAAGTAAATAAATATTAATACAAATAATAAAATATTAATAGTAAATAATAAAATAATAAAGAGACCAACTTAAAAGTTGGTTTTTTTTGTTATGTAGCAATTTAATGTTTAAGTTTTTAGAGTTTTACATAGTTAATTTTAATTGTATTATGATGAATAATAAATTAATATTTTTTAATATAAATGTTGAATTGTAATATAGTTTTTATGTTATATTATAACTAATAATAGATAAATAGTTTTGTTATTTGCTATTTTATTAATATTTATCATATTAAATTAACTACTCATTAAATATTTGAGTTATAATAAAGGCATAAAGTCTTTTATTATATTTAAGTTAGAGGCTTTAGAACTTTAACAAATTTAATTTGATAATTCAATTTAATAAAGAGGTGAAATAACATGTTTTTATTAGATAATCTTAAAGAAAAAATTAAAGATAATAAAAAATTAAGTTCGGTTGTGGTTTATCGTAGAGTAAACCATAAAAGAGTTATTCAAAAAACTTTATTATGGATTAGTTTAATGCTTTTATTTTTGGCACTTTCTTATGCAGTTGTATGGCATGAATTAGTTTTTTGCCCAAATTTAGGTGAAATAAAAAAAACAATTATTTTTAAATATTTGTATCTGCCTGCTATTATAAGTATTATTGCTTTTGTATTTACTTGTTTTTCTTTAAGTATAGCACGATTAACAGCTCCTGTTTGTCTTATTGCTTTGGGTATATTTTTAGGGATGTTTATGGGTTATTTATATGTTCGTTTGAATATATCACATACATTTGATTTGACTGATAAATTACTAATACATAAACATTTATGCCTAACTATGTTACTTTCGTTTATTTTTATTTTGATGAGTAATTTTGCAATTACTATTTTACTTTATTATAAAAAGTTTAAAAAAACAAAACGACCAAAAATTAATTCATAAATTTGCTTTTGTAGTTTTTAATTTCTTTGTAATTACTATGTTTTATGTTGTTTTATTTTATGGGGTTGATTTCCTTTGGTTGGCATCAGTTTCGCAATTAAGTCAACTTTCATCCTTTTATTTGACCCTTATTTTATGTTAGGGCTCCTATTTGTAAGTCTATTTATTTCATGGGCGTCTGTTTATATTGCAGGAGCTTTAGTTGTCTTTAATTATATTATTGAAAAACAAGTAGATAAAAAATATGAAGCATCTATGGCTTTTGCTTTATGTCTGTTAGTTTTTTGGCCTCTTATTAAAGCTTTATGAAACTTTTGTAAAAAAGAGGATTAATAATTAATATTATTTATAAATTTAGAACAGGAATTAATTTTTAATTTCTGTTTTTTTTGTTTTTATGAAGTATTTATTATTTATAATATTGTAATTAGTCAATTTTGGAATTTGAAATAAAATTTGTTAATTGGGGTTATAATAAAATTCTTTTTATTGTTTGTTTTGGTTTTTTTAATTTATCCTTAAATATTTTATGATAACAAAATCCCCAAACCCTAAAAAACTCAATCAAAAAGCAAGTATTTTAGTTATAATAATTGGGTATAAGTTTTTTATTTTGATACTTTAATTACTTTCAAAAAGGAGAGTTTATAAATGTTTAAATGGTTGAAAAGTAAATTTTTTAAAAATAAAAATAATGATAAATATCAACTAGGTCTTAAAAAAACCAAAGCTAGTTTTCTAGATTTTCAAACTCTTTTGAAACAATCTAACAATATCGAAAAAACCCTATTACAAGCATTAGAAAGTTTGTTAATTCAAGCTGATTTTGGTACTAAAACCACTCTTTTTTTGATGCAAGCTATCAAAGATGAAATTAATCAATTTCAAATTAAAAATCCTCAAAAGCTTCCTTCTGTTGTTGTTTCTAAAATGTTTGATTTGTATCAAAATATGAAAGGTATGAAAGGCATATTAGAAAGTCCGCAAGAACAAGAAAAAGAACAAGAAAAACAAAATCAAGATTACAACCCAACAAATCCCAAAGACACTTTTCAATCTCAAAATAATTTGCCTCAAATGTATTTGTTTACAGGAGTTAACGGAGTAGGAAAAACAACTACTATTGGAAAAATTGCTGAAGCATTGAAACAAGAAGGCAAAAAAGTATTATTGATTGCTGCTGATACTTTTCGTGCAGGTGCAGTAGAACAACTCCAAATTTGGGCAAAAAGAGTAGGTGTTGAAGTTTTTTGCAAGCCTTTGCCAGCTCATCCTGCAAGTGTTATTTTTGAAGGCATCGAACTTGCTAAAAGTCAAAATTATGATATTATTTTGTGTGATACTGCTGGAAGATTACAAAACAAAACTAATTTAATGCAAGAATTAGCAAAAATTAATCGTGTTATTTGCAAACATTTGCCCGCCTCCAATTTACAAACTTTTTTAGTTTTGGATGCTACTACAGGGCAAAATGCTATTAATCAAGTTGATTTGTTCAATCAAGCAACTCCACTTTCAGGAGCCATTTTAACCAAGCTTGACGGCACTTCCAAAGGAGGGATTGTTTTTGCAATTAAATATTTATACAATTTGCCCACTAAATATATTGGTGTAGGCGAAAAATCCCAAGATTTAATTACTTTTGATGTTAAAAATTATCTTTTTAATTTATTTGAAGGTTTTTTTACTTCTGAAGATATTTTATAATTGCTAATTATAAAGAAAAAATAACAAATAACGAAAAACAAACACAAAAAAACATAAAAATTATTATATCAAAAATAAAGAATTCAAAAATATTTAAAAAACATTGCCCCAACAAAAAATTAAACCCCACAAAAACAAATTTCACAACATCAAAAAGGAGATAAAAATATGAGTATATTAGGTGAAGGCTTACAAAAAGTTATTAACAAAATTAGAGGGAAAAAAATCCTAGAACAACAAGACATTCAAAACATTATGCAAGATATTAAAGTTTCTTTGGTAGAAGCTGATGTTCATTTACAAGTTATTGATAAGTTTAATGAAATTATTGAAAAAAAGACTTTGAAACAAGAAGTTTTAAAAGGACTGAACCCCAAAGAACATATTATTAAAATCGTAAACGAAACCCTAATTCAAATTTTGGGTTCTACTCGTGCAGATCTTACTTTTAAGTCTAATTGTAATTTGGATACTTTAATGTTAATTGGGTTGCAAGGAAGCGGTAAAACGACTACTGTAGGAAAATTAGCTCTTTGGTTGCGTAAAAAAAATAGTAAAAAAGTTTTGCTTGTAGCTTGTGATATTTATCGTCCAGGAGCAGTAGAACAATTAAAAGTTATTGGTAAACAAATCAATATTGATGTTTTTTCTAAATCTGACACTGCTGTTTTAGATATTGTAGATGCAGGATTAAAACATGCTTTGCAAGAAGGATATGATGCAGTAATTATTGATACTGCGGGGCGCCTTGATATTGATGAGAAAATGATGCAAGAATTGCAACAAATTAAAGCCAAAGCCAATCCTTCAGAAATTTTGTTAGTTGTGGATTGTCTTTCAGGACAACAATCTGCTAATACTGCTCAGTCGTTTCATAATCAAGTAGGAGCAACTGGAGTTATTTTGACCAAAATGGATGCAGATACTAAAGGAGGAGCTGCTTTATCAGTAAGAGCAATGACAGATCTGCCTTTAAAATTTGTTTCTTCTTCAGAGACAATTGACAGTTTAGAGCCCTTTAATCCTGATAGAATGGCATCTCGTCTTTTAGGAATGGGAGATATTTTAACTTTAATTGAGACAGTTACCGATAAAATTGATCCTCATCAAAGTAAACAAATGATGGAAAAATTATTTGATGATAGTTATAATTATTATGATTTTCAAAAACAATTAAAAACATTAAAAAAAATGGGTTCTTTCAGCAAATTGTTAAGTTTTATTCCTGGATTAGGTGGTAAGATGAAACAATTTTCTGCCAGTTTAGGTGATGATGGATTTAATAAATTTGAAGTTTTAATTCAAAGTATGACTAAACAAGAAAAGAAAAATCCTCAATTAATTGATTTGAGCAGTAGACGTAGACAAAGAATTGCCAAAGGTTCTGGTAATCAATTAAGTGATGTTAACAAGCTAATTACCCTTTTAGAAAAACAAAAAAAATTAGCTAAGCAAATGCAACATTTTGATGATCAAGATCTTGATAAATTACAAAATGATCCGATGGCTTTTTTTCGTGATATGTATGAATAATAAATAATTAAAATTATAAAATCTTTTTATTAAGTATTTTTGTATCCTTTAATATTTTTATAAAATCAACTTTAATTTATCATTAATTAAAACAAAATGAATAATTATTTGTGTTATATTAAATAATAAATAAATTACATTTTTTATTAAAAATTGCTGCATTTTTATAAAATCCAAAAGGAATACAAATATAAACCTATTAACTAAAAGTAAAGAAAACTTTTTTAAAATTTTTATTGGCATTTTATTATTTATTTTAACAACCACTTTAACAATTTATTTTTCATATAACTTATATCATCAATACAAACAACAAAAATTTAAAGAATATCAAAAACAAATGGAACAATATGATGCCAATAAACCTCTTACTAAATTTAGCGCACATCCTTTAGTATCCCAACGTTGTAAAGAAACAAATGATGATATAGTAAACAATATAAATTTTGCAAACATAATTGGCATGGAAACTGAAAAAGAAACTTGTAATCGCATTTTAGCAATGGTATCTCATCCTGAATGGTTCCAAAAAGCAGGAAAAATCAATAAACCCAAAAGACTCCTACTACACGGAATCCCAGGAAAAGGTAAAACATTATTAGCAATAGCATTTATGTCACAAGCAAGACAAACCTCCCCTTCCACCGATGCAGGCTGTTTTGAATTTACCCCCTCCGACTTTATCACCAAAACCCGCGAATAAGGAATCGAAATTATAAGAGTGATGTTTAATTTCATTAGAGCTGAATGGCATCTAAACAAAAATAATGGTATGGGAGTAATTTTCATCGATGAATGCGACCAAGTATAAAAAAATGGAACTTATCAACCAAGAAGACCAAAAAATGAAAGACATCTTAAACACCTTCAAAGCCGAAATTATTTCATTAAGAAACCACTGCCCCCACAACCCTGATGCTTTTATTTTCGTAATTGGAGCTACTAATCACTTAGATCAAATAGACGATGCCATCAAATCACGCCTCAACTACCACATAGAAGTTAAACCCTTAGATACAAATGGTAGAAAAAAATTCTTAGAATTCTTAATTGAAAAAAAAGAAAAACACCAATCACCTCAACTGCAAAAGAATATTTATTAACAACAATTAATGATGCATTGGAAAAATTAACTGATAAATCCAAAACAGGACAACGCACTATGGAATATCTTTTAGATGATGCAATTATCAATGCTCGCTACGAAACCCAAGGGCAAAGTGACATTAGAATTGAAGACTTAAAAAAATCTTTTAAAGTTATTTATGGATTTGATTTGCCTTAAAGACTTCATTAAAAAACTCATTATAATTAAAATTATAAAATCTTTTTATAAACGCAATAAAATAAAAACCCAAACAAAACCTTGTATTCTAAGAAAGTTTTTACAAACTTTCTTTTTTTAATATTATATTAATTATTTTCCTTTTGTACCTTATAAATAAAACAATCATTATTAACTTATAATCCAATTTTGGCTATTAGCTAAACGATAAAATAAATAGGAGAAACAATGAAACATTTAGTTTTAGTTGATGGCAATTCGCTTTTATTTCGAGCATATCACGCAACTGCAAGCAAATATAAACCCCTTTTGCAAAATAAAAAAGGGATCTACACTAATGCTCTTTTGTCTTTTATTAGAATGTTTGAAAAAATTTTAGAAGAAACGAAAGGTTATATTTTAGTAGCTTTTGATACTCATAAACCTACCAAAAGACACCAATTATACGATGCTTACAAACAAGGAAGACCAGAAACACCTTCTGCATTGATTAGTCAAATTCCTTTGATTAAACAATATTTAGACCTAATCGGCGTTAAATATCATGTCCAAGACGAATACGAAGCCGATGATATTATAGGTACTTTAGCCAAAGAAGCAAGCAATCAAAATAAGACAGTATCTATTTATTCAAGTGATCAGGATTTATTGCAATTAGTAGATGAAAAAATTACTGTTTGTTTGCTAAAAAAAGGATTGCGTGAAATTAAATGCTACACACCTCCTACTTTGTTTGAAGAATACGGTCTTAAAGAATATCAAATGATTGATTATAAAAGTTTAATTGGCGATCCTTCTGATAACATTAAAGGAGTGTTTGGAATAGGACCTAAAACTGCTCAAAAGTTATTACAAGAATACGATTCCCTAGATAATTTGATGCAAAATTTAGACAACATTAAACCTATTTTAAAAACCAAAATCCAAAATTCCCAAGCTGATTTAGAACTTAGCAAAATACTTACCGCAATTGACCTTAAAGTTCCCTTGCCCTTTGATTGTATGCAAACAGAAATACAAATACGTTTGGCGCAAAACCTTAAAAATTTTTATGAAGAAATGGATTTTAGACGCTTAGCTATTACCAAATATGCAAGAATTGAAAAAGAACCAAATACCAAAAATACAAATGCAAATTATAATAATAAGGAAGCATCCCCCAAATCCAAAGAAGTGCAAGAAGTAGAAAAAGATAGCAATTTAGAAAATGATAATAATTTAAGTCAAACAAATCAAAACAGACCTATCAACAACAACACCACTAAAAATAATGATAATAACGCTCCAAAAGTTCAAGAACAAGGCGCCAACCCACCTCAAAACAATTTTCATTTTCAAATTATCAAAGACCAAAATTCTCTAAATGCTTTTTTGGCTCAAATCCAACCACACCAAATTTGGGCTTGTTTTTTTGAGTTAGAAAAAGAAAATGACTCAAATATTTTTTTGCAAGGAATTGGTTTTTCCAATGAAAATACACATTTTTTTATAGATGCTAATTTGGCTTTTGATAATAATAACTTTTGCAATTACCTAAAAGACGCTAATTTTTATAAAATTGTTTTTCACAATCAAGCAACACAACTTTTTTTAAAAACAAAACATCAAGAACTCAACGGAGTTATCTTTGATTTAGTTTGTGCTTCTTATCTTTTATTTCCTTTGAAAAATCTTGAATTTAGTCATATTATAGCCAAAATAGATATTTTGAATAACACAAATTATGTAAGCCAATTATCTCAAAACATTTTTATTTTAGAGCAAAAAGTAGCTTTTAAAGCTTTTTTATTACACGCCATCAAAAATAGCGTTTTGCATCATTTAAAAGCTCAAAACCAATTATTTTTGTTTCAAGAAATAGAACTTCCCTTATCAAATATTTTAGCCCAATTAGAATATGAAACTAATTTAGTACAACAAAAACAAATAATAGAAGCACAGCCAATAGAAAAAAATACGGATGAAAAAATAGAGACACAACAAGAAAAAATACCAAAAACAAATCAAGGGCAAGAACAAGAACAAGAAAAAGATGCAGATCAAAACCAAGACACAAACATAAAGCTCAAAAATAATCAAGAACAAGAACAAGAAACTCACATCAACCAATTAAAATCATTCAAAGATGTTTTTGGGTATCAAAATAGTTGTTTTTTAAATATAATAAACAATAAAAAATCTTATAATTATTTAATTAATGATAATTTTTTTTGCTTTTCGTTAAAAATTTTAGCTACTTTAGGAAATATTCAAAAAATTAAAAATTACTTTAAAATTGAAAACAATCATCTTTTAAATGATGAACAAACTTTACAATTTTTTGTAAATGCGCCCAAATCAGAAATCAAAAAGGACTCTCAAAAACTTTCTGAAACAACGAATTTTGATGTGGATGCGTGGATAAAAACAATTATCCCTGAATTAAATATTTCTTCGAATTGTGCCCAAGATTTTATCCATCAATATTTAAGTTTGGATGATGAAATTATAAATTATTATCAAAGTTTATTACAACAAATCAAAGAAAAAAAATATGCATTAACTTTATTGAAAAGAAAAGTTTTTTTTGGTAATCAAAAATTAACTCCGAATTTTGATTTAGAAACATTATATGTTTTTTTACAAGAAAATATTTTAGATATGAAAAAAATTGTCATATTGCAATTATTGCGCCATTTAGAACGAAACAATGAAACTGCCAAAATTACTTATTTTGCTTTAAATGATTATTTGCAACAAAACATAGATTTAATTTCTAAACATTTGAATTATTTTTTTATTTTAGATAATGGTAATATTTAATTGGACAAATCTTATTATTTATAATTTATTTATAAAATAGAAATGTTAAATATCCAAACCAATAAAAAAGCAAAAGAAAAAACATAAGAACAATTGCAATCCAAAAACAAAGATAAAAAAGGAGCAAATGCATGCCAGAATTACCTGAAGTCCAAATTATTGTAGATTTTTTAAAAACACAGTTAATAGGAAAAAAAATTGTTGCAACTAAGGTATTTTATGAGCCTGCTGTTAAAAATACCAAAGAATTTCAAAAAATTGAACAAACTACCATTTTGGATATTCAAAGAAAAGGTAAATTTTTATTATTTTTTTTAACTCAAGAATTAGTTTTAATAGGGCATTTAAGAATGGAAGGAAAATTATTTATCAAACCTTGCGATGAGCCTAAACACAAATACGAACATTTTGCAATTATTTTGGAGGATAAAAGTTCTTTAAGATATTATGATTTTAGGAAATTTGGTAGATTTGAAGTTAAGAATCAGAACATTTTTTTAACCCAAACTACCTTGCATCAACTAGCCTTAGATCCTTTTGAAATCAATCCAGTTGTTTTGTATCAAAAAATATTAAAGACCAAAAGCGCTTTGAAAAAAGTTTTATTAAATCAAAAAATAATTTCTGGATTAGGCAATATTTATGTTAATGAAGTTTTGTTTTTAGTAAAATTGCATCCTGAAACTAAAGCTTGCGAACTGTCTTTGGAACAAGTGCAAGAAATTGTAACAATTTCCCAAAAAGTACTTACCAAAGCCATTAAACTGGGCGGAACTACTGTAAGTACTTTTGAATCTCAGCCAGGCATTATAGGCTATTTTCAAAACAAATTACAAGTGCATGGCAAAGTTAATAAGCCTTGTATTAACTGTCAAACTAAAATTATCAAAATCAAAGTTGGCGGCAGAGGTACTTATCTTTGTCCTGTTTGTCAAAATCATAATCCTAATAAAGAATTATAATTGATTTATTTTCAACTATAAAATAGATCAATATTTTTAAAAAAGAGGTTTTTATGCTTAGTCATCTAAATTTATTTCAAATCAAAAATTCAGTTTTTTTGTCGCTTGAAGACCATCAAAGCCTAAGTTTGCTTTATCAACCACTAATAGGCACTCATGCGCTTGGTATTTATCATATTTTAGCAACTCTAAAACCTAATATTTTTTATCAACATCAATTTTTATTTGATTTGAGTGCGGTTTCAAAAAATGATTTTTTAGAAGCACAAGAAAAATTAGAAGCTCTTAATTTGCTCCAAACTTTTTGCAATTCCGAAACCCAAGAAAGAATTTATTGGCTTAATTTGCCATGCAGATCTCAAGAGTTTTTTAAAGACCCTCTTTTTAGTAATTTTTTATTAAGTGAAGTGGGAGAGGCTACTTTTTTGAGTTTGCAAAATCATTTTAGTAAAGAAGCTTCCACTAAAAAAAATAATTGGGACGCTTTTCAAGACATTAGTAAAAAATTTGATGATTTGTTTCAAGTGCAAAAAATGGATTTACCAACTGATTTTACTTGTCCCAATAACCAAACAAATTCTTCTCCAAGACAGTTTTTAAATAACGCTTTTGATTATAAATTATTTTTGCAAAAATTGCCCCAACGTTTCAAAAAACCATCTTTAACTTGCAATCAAACAAGTGATTTTATTCAAAAATTAAGCTTAGTTTATAATTTAGATGAAGCTACACTTTCGGAAATATATCAAAAAACTTTTCCAAAGCCCAGCGAAATCGAATTATCCAAATTAAGCCTAGGTGTAAAAAGATATTATCAGATGCATACTCAAAATCAAAATTTGGTTTTTGCGAAAAAAACGCAATATAATGAACAAGATACGATTGCTTTGCTCAAACGTAAAGATTCTACTCAAAGAATTATTATAAATCATTGTCCTAAAAATATGCAAGCCACTGCGGCTGATACTGTTTTTCAATTTATGGAAAGAAACAATTTAGAACCGGGGATAGTCAATGTGCTTTTAACTTATATTTTGGAACGAAAAGGCTTTGTGCCCTCAGTGGTTTATTTGGAAAAAATCTTAAAATCTTGGGAGCAAAAAGGGATTTTTGATACTGAAACAGCATATGATTTTTATATGGAACAAGAAAAAAACCAATCCCAAACTAAGTTTAGATCTAATTTAAAAAAACCACAAATTTCTCCTAAATGGTTAGAAGATTTTAAAAAGAAAAAACAGTCATAATTTTTTGGACGATTTATTATTACAAGGAATCAATTCAATTTGATAAAATTTTACAAAAGCAAAAGAGGTGAAAAATTAATTTATGGAATTTTCAGATATAAAAATAAAAATTAGGAAAATGATTGCACAATGCGAAGAAACCAAAAATTTAGATATCTCTGATGATGAACTGCCAGTTATTTATCATTATTTGCTCACCAAAGATCAAGAAAATGAATATGGGAATCGCCAAGAAATAAAAACCAATCCTTTAAGAGTTGTTTGGGTTCCTACTGTTAAATCTCAAGCTCTTTATTTTAAGGAACATTGGCAATCGCAAAATGAATTGTTTGATAGTAGCATTAATTTTGATGCTCATTTAGTGAGGCAATTTGTAGTGGATAATGATTCTAAGCAAAAAGCGTTAAAAGAGATGAAACAAATTATTAAACATTTTGAAAAATCTACCAAAGGTTTTTATTTGTCGGGTTCTTTTAATACTGGAAAAACTATTTTTTTGAAAAAAATAGCTTATGAATTAATTCAAAAACAAATTTCTGTTATTTTTCTTTTTATGCCTGATATAACTAGAAAATTTAGAAATTTTTTGTATAATAATACTTTAGAAACAAGGTTGAAACAATTAAAAAATGTTAAGTGTTTGATTTTGGATGACCTAGGTTCAGAAAATATGACACCTTGGTTTCGTGATGAAATTTTGCTTCCTTTGTTGTATGATAGAGCTGAAAAAAAGTTGCCCCTTTTTATTAGTAGTAATTTGCCCTTTAATGAACTGCACAATTATTTATTGCATTTGCATGGAGCTGAAAATGCTAATAGTGAAGTTAAGGTATACAAAATTATTGAAAAAATTCGTACCCTTACTCACTTTTATGATTTTTCCGAAAAACAAGATTCCTAATAAGACAGTTTTAACTTGGTCAAGGATTAAAAATATTCTTTTTTGAAAAAACGTAATAACACAAGCAAATAATTTATAATTTATTTTGGTGGAGATGATGGGAGTCGAACCCATGTACAAAATCACTTTAATTTATATATTCTACATATTTAGTTTATTTTGTAAGTTCGCAATTTATGAAAAAACAAACAAAATCCATAAATTACTAGTCTTTTTGATATTTGCTAAAAGAGCAAAGACAAACCCAATTAGCAAAACTTACCTTATTGCCTTCCTTAAATCGTAAGTTAATTTAAGTGCGGGTTTTGCTTATTTATTTAAGCAAAAGCTAATTGTGAAGAAAAACTGTTTGCAAAATTCATTTGATAAACTGGAGTTTGTCCAGCAAAATCTTGTGTATTTGTTACAGTTTGTTTGTTATTTCCGGTTATTATAACCTCGACGTTTTTACTTGCGTAACCAAGATATGCTATATAAATTTCGTTGATCTTGGCAAATCCAAAACATCCCCATATTTTTATTTTAACTCAAAAAACCTTTTTTAAATCAAGTTATTTTTAGATTTGTTATTTGTGTTTTTGGAATGGATCATATTTTGATTAATTTATTCTTTTTGCCCACTCAAAAATTATAACCAATAAATTTAAAATTTTGTAAAAGCGCCAAAGATAAAATTATCTAAATTAAACTAAACTCAAATCAAAATTACACAAGCAAACAAAAAGCTCAATATCAATATATATAACAAAAAAGGGGATTTGCATCCCTTCCTTTTTTCGATTATTAATGAAATTATTCGTTAACTACAACAACATCTACAGCTTGAGCTCCGAGGTCGCCTTCTTTAACGGTGAATTCAACCTTGTCATTTTCATTAAGTGTTTTTCTTCCAAAGACTTCAGTTTGAATAGAACTGTAATGTACGAAAATATCTTTCCCATCAGCTGAAACGATAAATCCGTAGCCTTTGTCTTTAGAAAACCATCTACATGTTCCCTGTTGTTTTTTGTCTTGCATTATTAATAATACTCCTTCTTTTAAATTATTTCGGTTTCATAACCTACTATCTATTATAACTCATTTATTTTTAGAGTCAAACATTTTTACACACTTTTTTTTATTTTTTTTACTTTTTTGACGTTTTTTGGTAAAATTTTCATTTTTTTCGTCAAAAATTTGCATTTTGATATTTTTTTTGATATAATAAAATATGTTAAGCCCTTATAGTTTAACGGCAGAACGTAGCAATGGTAATGCTGAAATACAAGTTCAATTCTTGTTAAGGGCACCAAAACCAAAATTAAGATGATGTGGGCGTCGTATAGTGGTTATTATACGTGCTTGCCAAGCATGAGACGGGGGTTCGATTCCCCTCGCCCGCTCCATACATTATATAATTTAGATGTATTATATTTGTTTATTAAAAAACTTTATTATTTAGCTTTTTTTGCCCCAATAACAGCGTTTAATTGTTAAATTAATATAATAATATATATTATAGATATCATAAAAGCAAGCTTTAATTAAAACTTGCTTTTTGTTTTATTGTGGGAATAATTTCAGTATAAAATATAAATATAATAAAATATCTTTGCAATTGTTTTTTATTAAAATTATGTATAATATAGGCAAGTTATGTAATTTTAGATAACAATTAACAATAATAAAATGATATTAAATATTTTAAATACATAAGAAAGTTGATTTTAAAATGAAACAAATAAACAAACATTTTATCTATATTACTGTAATTATTGTATCTTTTATTATTGTTTTATATTTCTTAATAACATGAAATCTCATGAAATCTAATAAGAAAACCCCCTTAATAAAAAGGGGGTTTTTAATATAATATAATGAATTTTAATTAAAATAAATAAATTAATGGTGCGGATAGTGAGATTTGAACTCACACAAGATATTTCTTACATGCCCCTCAAGCATGCACGTCTACCGTTCCGTCATATCCGCTTAAAAATGATCTTATAGATCACTTTTGTTATTCTAATGAAACAATGTAAGGAATGTTGTTATTTTGGCTTTCTAAGGTTTCTAATTCAATGTGGTCGTAATTAGTTTCTAAGAAAGTTTCTAGTTTTTCTAATTCTTTTTCATCAGTACATGAAGGATTATAAAAAACAGTTAAAAAGGTTTGATTAGGTTTAATCATTTTTTGGAGTAATGTTTTTAATGCTTGATATTTATCTTTATTAGTAGCTATTATTTTTTCTTCCCAAACAGATAAATATTCTTTTTCTAAAAGAGTTTGATTGGATATTTTTTTAGCATCTTTTTTATCAGCATAGATAATTTTTCCTGTTTGGATGTTTTTGATAGTTTCTTCCATGATAGTTTTGTTTTGTACTAAATCCAATGATTTATCAAAAGCTAAAAGAGCACTGTATCCTTGAGCGATGTTTTTAGTTTGTAAAAGGACAATTTCTTGATTGGTTCCTTGTAATTGTTTTAGTTGGGTTGTAAGCTTTTCTAAAAGAGATTTGTCATTAGGTAGGATAATGATGTTTTGGGAAGTATTTGTTTGAAGAAGTTTTTCAAAAGTATTAGGGTTAAAATTAGATTGTTTTATAATGTGATTTACTTTAAGGTCAGCAAAGACTTTTTGGCTTTTGGTATCATTTACAAATGCAATAAAAAAATATTTTTGATCTTTATTTGAGTTAGGTAAGTTTGAAGGTGACTTTGGGTCTGGGGTAGGTTCTTGTTGTAGGGTAAATGTGTCGTGTTTTTGATCTAAAATTGATTGATGTTGTTCTTTCATGTTGTCAATTTTGCTTACCTTTAATGTGCCATAAGTTAAGAGTTTTTCTAAAACTTGTCCTGGTTTGTTGGTATGGATATGTATTTTTAGAATTTCTTGGTCTTTAACTAAAACTAAAGAATCTCCTATTTGTAATAAAACTTGTTTAAGTTGTTTCATATCAAGGTTTTTTTCTTGGGATTCTTTGATTTGAAAAATGTATTCAGTGCAATAAGTATATTTAATATTAACTTGTCCCAACTTTTGTATTTTATCAGGATTTGTGTGTGTTTGGGTATTTTGGTTTACTTGAAGTAGTTTTTGGTCTTGTAAAAATAATAACATTCCTTTAAGGATTTCAACAAAGCCAGCCCCTCCACTATCAACTACTCCTGATTTTTTTAAGACTTCTAATAATTCAGTTGTTTGGAAAAGAGTTTTTTGGGCGTTTTGTAAGAAATTGGATAAAACATCTTCAATAGTACTAAATTGGGATTTAGCTTTGAGAGTTTGTTTAACAGCTTTACGAAAAACAGTTAAAATAGTGCCTTCTTGAGGTTCTATAATAGCTTGGTAAGCTTTTTGGTAGCCTCCTTCAAGTGAATGGATAAAATCATTAATATTGATAGTTTCTTTATTGAGTTTTTGGTAAGTTTGTGCCATTCCTGCAAAAAATTGGGATAAAATAACTCCTGAATTGCCTTTGGCACCCATTAATAATGCTTTTGATAAAACTTGGGATACTTCTACTATGGAACGAGTTTCTAAATTGCTAATTTCTTTAACGCCTGACATCATAGTAATTTTCATATTAGTTCCTGTATCTCTATCTGGTACAGGAAAAACATTTAAATTATCAATGGTTTGGTAGTTGTTTTGTAAATTGATAGCTCCGTTAGTAATCATGTTTTTAAATAATTGTCCATCAATAAATTGAATAACTTTATCTTTGTTCATCTTGGTTGCCTTTCTTCGAAAAAATTTCTTTAATATAATTAGATAATAATAAGAAATGGAGTATTTTTTTCTTAATTTGGTATGATTAGGAAAGTTTTTTTATTTAAGGTAAATAAAAACCTATTTTAATTATAACATATTTTAATTTTTCTCTTATAAAACAAATAAGTTAAGGGAGCAAAAATTTAGTTTTTTATGACTTATAAGTAAAATTATGAGATTATTGATAGAATTATTTAGTTTGTTATTTGTTTTATTTAAATTTGTTTTATTTTTTTTGAAAGAGATATAATAGAGATAATCAAATAATTATTAATTGTTAAAAAAGTTTTGTTTGTGATAATCAATTCATTAAAATAAAAACTAATTCATTTATAAAGTTTTAGGTAAGTTATAAAAATAGTGATTTATAAATTTGATATAACAATATAATTGTTTGATTTATTGACAACCAACTAACTTTTAAAAATAACAAAATAAAACGAAAGTGAGAAATTATCTTATGGATAATCAAGAAAAAGATCTCAATTTAAATTTTTTGAATAAATCATTTAAAATCGGAACTGCTATTACTTTAATTGCTTTTTCTTTAGTTGCAATAGCTTTAATTTTAGCTTTTAGACCTCAATTTCAACCACAACCAACGAACAACTCCACCTACCATAACACAAACTCCATCTTTATCTGAAAAATCACCTTCAACTCCCAAATGGAGTGTTATAGATGCACTCCATGCGCCAGTTCAATTTGAATTAAACAATTTTAATCCTAACAAAAAATATATGGATAATTTATTTGAAATGAAAGAAGAAAAATTGGCAGCTCAAAAAGTACTAGATTTTGTTACAAATGCCAAAATGTTTGAAGGTAAAGGTAAAATAGATCCTCCCAAAAGAATGTCATTATATGGAGTTCCTGGCACTGGAAAAACCTTTTTGCTAATTGTTTTATGAAAGATACTCATTTTAAATATGTTGCTAAATATACTGTTGCTGATTTTGCTCAAAAATATGTAGGAGAAAGTGTAAAGGCAGTACATTCTTTATTTGATAGTGCAAGAAAAATTGCTGATGAACACGGTGGTGCTATCATTTTTGTTGATGAATGTGAAGAGGTTTTTGTTGATCTTACACAAATACGTGAGTATCATAAAGGACAAAGTGAAGCTGTTACGGCTTTCAAAGAAGAATTAACTATCGAAAAAAATAACCTAACTAAGCCCATATTTTTAATTGCAGCTACCATAGGCTTAGAAGTAAAATCAAGAGTATGTTTTTGATAAACTTTTACTAATGTTTTCATTAAATCACTTTTGGGATCAACATACATAATAGGATAATGAAGCCCTTGTTTTAAAAGAAAATTATTCTCTTTAGCTGCCTTTTCTAATTGAAAAAGGATTTTTTCAAACATAATTCCTTTAGGATATCTCAAATTAAGAGCAAATGAAGTTTTATTTTTTTCTAATTTACAAACTCCAGAAAAACAAACCATATTATAAGTTTCTTCATCATAATTATCAATCCCTAATTTTTTACCATCTAAACTATCTACTAAATATTTATCATAAAAATTAACTAAATTATTGTTGATTCCTAATACTTTTAGCATTTTCATCAAATCATAAAGAGCGTTTTTTCCTTTTTCAGGAGTAGAACCATGAGTTGATTTGCCATAAACAGTTAATTTCCACAAATTAGAATATTTTTTTAAAGATACTTTCATATCACTTTTTTGCATATATTCATCAAATAAAGTTTTATAAACAGGATCATAAACTAAAAGTGCTTCTGCCAAATTAGGAACTACATTAGAGGCTTGCCCGCTTTGGATACTTACAATTTTGTTATCTGAAACTTCACCTTCAAAATTAAAAAATGCAAGTCCTTTTTCACAATAAACAGCAGGAAAATGACTATCAGGAACAAAACCAGATACAGGCATTTTAGGTAATTTGGTAAAATAGTGTTTCATACAACGAAATCCTGTTTCTTCATCAACACCTAAAATAAATTTAATTCTTTTTGATAAAGGCAAATTGAGTTCTTTTGATATTTTTAAAGCAAAATAAGAAGCTATCACAGGCCCTTTGTTATCTTGCGAACCTCTACCATAAATTTTATCATCCACAATTAAAGCTTCATAAGGAGGATAAGTCCAACCAGTTCCTGCAGGAACAACATCCAAATGACCAATCATACCAACCCATTCTTTTTGCTCTCCATATTCCATGTGACCTACTTAACCTTCTAAATTAAGAGTTTTGAACCACTTTGGTTACCTAAATCCAACATAAAATTAAGGGCTTGTTGGTTGCCTTCGCCAAAAGGATCTCCTTTTCTATGAGAATCAAAGGTGGTAAGTTTAGTGTTAATTCTTAATAATTTTTGAAAATTCTCGATTAAAGCATTTTTTCTTTTTAAAACTTCTTTTTTAAAATCAACCATTATCTAACCTCTTTTATGATTTTGGATATTTTTTTATTTTAATTGTTTATTAAACTTAATTATATCAAAACTGTATCAAACATTTACAAATAAAATGCACCATTCTAACTAATTAGAAGCAGGATTAAAAGCTTCTCTAAGGTTGTTTCCCAACAAATTAAAAGCAAACATTAAATAAATTAAATAACTCATCGGAAAAATTAATAAATAAGAAAAAGACCCAATTTTATCAAAACTTTTATCAAGCAATTCACCAATACTAATAAATACTTCAGGATATTTAATAACTCCTACAAAACTATAAACTGCCTCAGTTAAAATAAATCCTGAAATAGCAAGAGTAAAACTAGTTATCATTAGTCCTATTATGTTGGGAAAAATATGTTTAAACATAATACGCAAATTAGAGGCTCCAAGCATTCTTGCAGAAATAATATATTCTTTATTTTTATAAAGATAAAAAGAAGCGCGTGAATAATAAAAAGATCCAATCCAACCTTTAATTAGAAAAACACCAATAATAGTCCAAAAAGAAATACCTACTTTTAGCATTAACACCAACACCAAAGTCATAAAGGGCAAATAGCTTAAAAAATCAACAATACTATTAACAATCAAATCAACTAAACCACCATAATAACCACAAATAGCTCCAATAATAGTACCAATAATTAAAGTACAAACCGAAAAAATAAAAGCAAGGGAAAGAGAAATAAAATAACCTTTCCATATTTGAGTAAACAAATCATTTCCTTCATGAGTAGTACCAAAATAAAAATAAATTTTTCCAGATGTTTTGTTAAATACATATTTAAACAAACGAATTTTTACTCTATACAATCCATTTTGCAAAGGAGTACTATTAAATAAGGCTTTTATTTTGTTTGTCAAGATCATATTCTTTTTGGGTAAAAGTTAAATTAATAGATGACTTTTTATATTCACAATAAAGATAAGCATCTAAAATAACTGTTTGTTTGTTGTCCTTAATGGCTTGTTGTTTTTTGATAATATTAGGATTAAATTTTTTAATTTGCTCAATTTCATCTAAATATAAATCTACTTTTTTAGTACCATCACAAATACCAAATTTTTCTAAAAAAGGGATTTTTGGAGGTAATAAAGCAATCCAAGATTTTTCTTTTTCTTGAGTAGTTTTAGGAAGAAGATTAATAAAAGGTCCTACAGCAGTAAAAAATAAGACTACCAAAATCATAAATAAAGCTGATTTGGTACTTTTATTTTTCCATAATTTTTTAAAAGTATTGCGATAATAACCAACAATTTTATTTTCAGAAGTAATATTTTTATCAAGCAAAGTTTGATTTATCAGAACAAAATATTTAGGATCAAGCACTTTCATCTTTTTTGCTCCCTATCTTAATTCTTGGATCTAATAAGCGATATGATAAATCACCTAAAATATTAGTAATTAAAATAATGAAGGTATAAAACCCAAAACAAAACATTAATAAAGGTTGATCTTGAGTTTGGAATGCTTCTATCATAAGTCTTCCTGCACCATCAATAGAAAAAATTCTTTCAATTAAAAAACTGCCTGTAATTAAACCCACGAATTCATCAAAAAAGACAGGAGCATAAGGTACTAAGGAATTTTTTAAGGCATGACGATTAATAGTTTGGCTAAAAGTTAGCCCATTAGAGCGAGCTAACAAAAAATAATTTTGATTGGTTTGTTCAATTAACTCGGCTCTAATTTTTCTAATGTAAAAAACCATACTTAACAAAGTCATAAATGCTAAGGGAAGTAAATAAGAATTAACTCCAACCTAAAAGCCTTTTTCTTTCCATTCCATCGAAGTTGCTACTTGATAAGGAAATAAATGCCATACATGAACAAAAAGATATTGTGTCATAATGGCAATTACTAAAGTTCCTAAAGTCATAACAATAATAGCAAAAAAAATAATGCTATAATCTATCAATGGGGATTTTACTTTTAACAACATCATAAACATTTTGATTTAATTTAGTTGAAAAAACAAAATCTCCTTTACAAACATGACTAAACCATTTCCAAAACTGAGTTAGGGCTGGTTTGTCATAACCTTCTTTTTCACACATATCTTTCCATGCTAAATCAGACAATTAAAAGAGGTTGTAAAGGTTTTGTAATTGATATTTTAGTAAGAATAAAACAACAAAAAATAATTAACAAAAAGCAAGAAATAGCTAAAAGCAATCTTTTAATAATATATTTTAACATAATTAAAGTTTATAATCTGGACCACTTGTTAAGTGTTTATAATAATCAGGTCCTCAACTCCATTCAGCACTAAAATTAGGCCATAAAAATTTCATATCATTGTATACTGATCCACCTCTTACAGTAGACAAAGGCACATCAACTAAATTATCAAAAACAACTTTTTCTAACTTTCCAAAAACATAAAGTAATGTTTTTTGTTTATATTGAGAATAATTGGCAGAATCATTTAATGTTTTAGTAAAAAAGTTTTAAATTGTGAAACATTTCCTTACCATTTTCCTTGTTCGTTTACTCCTGGCACTTTAGGTTCTATTTCAACTTCTTTTTCTACATACATAACATTTCCGTTTTCATCTTTTAAAGTTTCGCCATTTGCATCTTTTTGCTCTTGATAAACTTCTTTACCGTCTGAACCTTTTTGAGGTTGGCCAGTTCCATCTAAAACTTTAACTTTTGTTTTTCTACAACTCTATCTAGACCTTGGGTAAATTGTTTGTACCAAGCTGGTTTGTTGGAAGAAGCATCTAGATCTTTTTTTAATTCTACAAAATCTAGATCAAAGACTTTTTTATCTAATTCAAATCCTACTCCAAAACTCCATTTTTTAGGGCTAAGTTCTAGCATGTTGAAAAAATATGTATCCATAGAGCTACCTGATACAGGTTCAAATACCATATCATAATTATAAGGCAGCAATAGTTGGTTAACAAAATTATTCTATTCAGCAACCACATTAACTTTTATTTCTACTTTTTTTCCTTCTTGATTAAAACAATTTTTTAATTGGTTTTTTACAAAACGAGCTAAGTTAACTCTTTCTTCTTGTGTTTTAACAACTAAAAATTCTATTTCAACTGTTTTTTGTTTATCTGCATCAAATAAATGATTATAAGCTTTTTTAAATAATTCATAAGCTTTAGTTGGATTATAAGCTTTATTTTCAGGTTCAAAATCTTGAATATTTGCTTTGTGTTCTTCGCTTTCATTATACATTAAAGGTTCTTCTAAAAAAGAAGTTATTTTAGGAACAACAGCCAACTATCCATCACTAAATACATCCACAGTTTCTCCTACATCACTTCTATTAAGAGCAAATAAAACTGCTTTTTAAAAATCTATATCTTCTAATAATTTAGGAGTTGCTTTTTTATCTCCTCTTTTTCAATTATTAAAAAAAATAATGTTTGTCTTTTATCAACAGGACTCATTTTTAATAAAGGATGTTGTTTATATTTGTGATACATCGGATCATTCATTAAAGGTAATGCGTTAATTTTTTCTCTTCAAACATAAATTCAAATACATTATTTTCCATAACAACTCTTTTAACAATTGATTTATAAGCAACTTTATTTTTATCAAAATAATTATAATTTTTATTAAAAAAATTTTTGATTATTACTCCATTCTTTCACTACATAAGGTCCGTAAGATTGGAAAGGGAAGTTAACAGTTCCATAAGAACTTTGGGTTTGAGCATCATTTTGAAAAGCAGCATCATAACTTTTGGGAGGAACTAAAATAACCATATTTAAACTATTTACTACTTTGAATAAATTTTTGGGTTGATCGAAATATAATTCAAATGTTAAAGGATCCCCTTGAACTGCTTTAACACCTACTTCTTCAAAATCAACTTTAGTTTCTGATTTTTGTTCATAATACTTTTTAGCATTTTTCAATTCTAAATATTTTTCATCATATATATATATATATTCTGCTTGTTTATTTTTACAATTTGGATCTATTCTTCTTTTAAGAGTATATTTTAGAGTTTCTGCATTAATAGGTTCTCCATTTTCAAATTTTAAATCTTCTTTAAACTTAAATGTAAACTTAGTAGCAGTTACTTCTTTTGATTTTTCATAATACTCATTACCTGAAAGATCTTTTAATTCTTCATGAAATGGTAAATCTTGTAATAAATCAGGCATAAATTTCTTTTTTAAACCTTTGTTGATAAAGTCCCAGTTGTGCCTTCTTGAACTTTTCCTGGACCATTGGTTTCTTGTGAAAATTTAGAAAAATCATGTGCATAAGAAGCGTGTCCATCTCGAACAACTTTGTCCCAATCTATTTCTTCTGTATATACAAAAGAAGAAGATAAAAGTTTTAAAAAAATCAATTTGCGTACCTTTTTTCCAAGTAAAAGGATTGATGTGTTCTACATTTGTTTTCATATTACTTTTAAAAGTTTCATAATCACTATAAGTTACAGCTTTAGAATCTTTAGGTTCTAAATAAGCATGTAAAACTAAATCATCATTTACTTGATTAGAGGCTTTTTGATCTTTTGTTCTTTGTTCTTTTTCTTCTTTTGTTCCAAATTGATACGGTTCTAAAAAGGATTCACCACCATATCCAAAACGAAACCAACCACAAAAATTAAAGTTATCATTTGCAGGTTTTTCTAATTGATCTACTTTGGTCTTTACATCAGCACTATCAGCACCTTTATCAACTACCAAAGCATTAACTTTATTACCTTTTTTAAAATTAAAAGTAACTAGTTTTTTATCATCTGGTAAAACTAACGGATATAAATTTAAACTTTGAGTTACTTTTTCATATAAAGGTTGAAAATCTTTAACTCGGTTTGAATCTACTTGTTTATTTTTATCAGATTCCAAACACCATCTAAATTTATTACCAAGTGATTCAAAATCTTGTTTATTAGTATCTTTATCTAAAAGTTTAGTATTTTTATCAACTTGAAACCCTTTGACAACTTTTCCTTCTTGATTATAAAATTTCACTTTTAAAACTTGTGATTTAGGCCATAAAAGATAACCAAGTACACCCACCTACTACTAATAATGCAAGTACTGTCCATGTAAAAACCTTTTTTTGGTAAAATCTGTAAAAAAATATTTTTTTAACGCACTAAAAAAATTCTTTACTTTTGATTTCCGATTTGCTTGATTGGCTTTTGGAACTCCTTTATTTTTCTTTGACATTTATTTTCCCTTTATTTCCTTTTCTTTTTATATGATTTTTATATGATTTTATATTTTATATAATATTGAAAAAATACTTTCTAATATTGTTTTATATAAATAGTAAAATTGCAGTAATTTTGGTATTTAAATATTGTATCAAGTATTTTAATATTTTAAAAATATAACACATGATACCAAATAAGTTAAGTTTTTTTAAAATTAAAAATAAATATTTAGTATTATTTTGATATAAACTGAGATTTATAACAAAAATATTTAACAATTAAAAAATAAAACTACAAAATAAAAATATATTTTAAAAACAAAAAAACTCAATATTTAAAAACTTAAAAAATTAAAAATACACTAAAAATACAAAAATACAATTTTTTTGCTAAATTGTATCAAAAATACTTTAAAAGTATATTGACATTTTTTTATTAACCACCTAACACTTTTTCACCCCTTTATCTTTTTTTACAACAGCAATTTAAAAATAAAAAATATTGCTATTAACATCATTTTATCATAAAAAAAGGAATTTTTTGCTCACTCATCTTTATATAATGAGTGTTTTCTTTGCAATTTTATATAACAAAAAAACCAACTTTTTAGAGTTGATCTTATAATTTTTCAAAATATTTAATTGTTTGATGTTAATAATTTGGCAATATTTTATCAAAAAGGGTTTTAGGAAAAAGGATAATAAAACCTATCATAAAAGCACAAAAGCCACACACCAAGCAAAAGAAGTGCCAATCCCAATAAAAAAGTAAACAAATCAAGAATACTAAAAGATTTTTCATAATACCAAGTTCTTGTTTTGTATTTACCAAAACGCCTCAATTGCATAGCATTAGTAATTACATCAATTTTATCTAAATTAAAGAAAATCAAAGGAGGAATAATAAGGGCAATTCTTTTAATATCTGCAATAATACGAGCCAAAAAATGAGTTTTTTTAAAAACTTTAATACCTCGTACTTGTTGATTGAGAGAAATATTTTTAAAATCTTTTTGAATTTCAGGAATATAACGAATAGTAAGGGCAAAAGCATAACTAATTTTATAACTAACCCCTAATTTATTTAAACTAGCAGCTAATTGACTGGGATTAGTAGTTATAATAAAGATTAAAAATAAAGGAATAATACAACAATATTTTAACAACACATTAAATTGATAAAATAATTGTTCTTGGGTTAAAAGATTAAAAAATAAAGGAATGGGGGTTTTGGAGTTATATATTTGAGTACCATAATTTCTAAAACAAAAAAAAATAATAATATTGTTTATAAACAAAAAAAAGAAAGTTCCTTTAACTACAAACGCTACTTGCTGCCATTTAATTTGAGTACACCAAAACAAAAACAAAGAAAAAAAGACAAGTCCTAACAAAAACCATACATGATAGACCATCATACAAGCAACTGAAACCAAAATTAAAAACAATAACTTAGTTGCTCCTTGGATTTTATAAATGAAAGTATTACCTGGTAAATATTGTAACATACTATTTGCCATAACAACAATCCTCCTTTAAAAAAGCCAACATTTGAGTTAACAAAACATTTTTTTGTTCTGATGTAAATGGCAATTTATTGATAAGAACAATCAAGCTGATAGGTTTGAGAGAAGTTTTTTGCATTAAAGACATATCTGTAAAAATTTTTAAAGGAGTAGTATTTGCAATAATTTTTCCTTGTTCCAAAACCAAAGTTCTTTGAGTATAATTAAACATTAAAGACATATCATGAGTAATAATTATAATGGTAATTCCTTTATTATTTAACTTTTGTAAAAAAGTCATAATTTGTGTGTGATGTTTTAAATCTTGTCCTATGGTAGGTTCATCCAAAATAAGAATTTGGGGTTGCATCACTAAAATAGAAGCAATGGTAAGTCTTTTTTTTTGTCCAAAACTAAGAGCAGAAATAGGCCAGTTAACAAAACAATCCAAATTACAAGTTTTCAAAATGGCATGCACTTTGGTTTTTATTTCAGTTAATGAAAGTTGTTTGCCTAAAAGCCCCAATGATACTTCTTCAAAAACAGTTTTTTGAGAAATCATATGGTGAGGATTTTGCATGACAAAACCAATTTTTTCTGATCTTTGTTGTAAAGACAAATGTGTTAAATCTTGATTATTTAATAAAATAGTTCCTGTTTGAGGATTACAAAAACCACAAATAACTTTGGCTAAAGTAGATTTACCACTACCATTTTTACCAACAATACTAATCATTTTTCCTGGAAATAAATCCAAAGAAATGTCATTTAAAATATTGGGTTGTTTGGATTCATAGTGATAAGAAATATTTTGTAATTGCAAAATGGGGCAAAATGGGGCAAATTGTTTGGGGAAAAAAGGCAATAATTGAGTTGGGTCGTTTTGAGAAATAGCACATTTTTTTAAATTTGTTAATTGATTGGAAAAATATTGAACAAAATCTAAGGATTGTAAGGCAGGCAAATTTAATAAATAAGGAAGGCTTCCCAAATTGATACCAACCTTTTTCAAAGCACTAATATAAGTTGGTTCTTGGATACCTTGTTTAGTTAAAATATTTTCTAAAATTAATTTTTGGGGAGAATTATCATAAATAATTTTTTCATCTTCAAATACTATTACCCTATCAAAAGAATCATCTAAAATATCTTCTAAATAATGTTCGATAACTAAAATAGTCGAATGGTATTTTTGATGAATAGTTTTTATTAAAGCAGTCATTTTGGATCTTGAAACAGGATCAAGATTGGATAGAGATTCATCAAATAACAAAATAGAAGGATTATAAATTAAAACTCCTGCCATCAATGCTAATTGCTTGTGACCTTCAGAAAGTTCTTGTGGTTTGTAATCTAAAAAGGATTGCAATCCTAAATCTTGTGCCCACATATTTACTTTTTGATATATTTCACTTTGAGGCAAATCATCATTTTCCAAGGCAAAAGCTATATCTTCTGCTACTGTTAAACCTACAAATTGATTATCTGTATCTTGCATAATGGTACCCACATCCAAAGATAGATCAAAGATATTGGTTTGTGTCAAGACTTTATCCTTAATAATAGCAGTACCTGTAATTTTTCCTTGATAACTATGAGGAATCAAACCATTAATACATTTTAAAAAAGTAGATTTACCGCTACCATTTTTGCCCACAATCAAAACTTTTTGTCCTTCATAAATAGTTAAATTAATTTGATTTAGAGTTGGCGTTTGTTGGTTATAATATTGAAAACTAAAATCTTTAAAAATGATTAATGGTTTTGGCATAAAGTTCCTCTTTGAAGTTATAAAATAAAAAAATTGATTAAGGATGTTTAAAAATATTTAAGAATTATTAATTTTAATTAAAGTAGCTTGTTTAGTGTAATGACAAGAATACATAGACATTAATTTAATTCCTACTACACTATAAGCTAAAATATTAGAAATTACTATTAAAAAACTTTGTAAATAAACTAGTTTAGGTGGTTGTCCGTAAATCAATAAATCACTTTGAGGAGCAAAAAAACCCCAAATTATAAAATTACAAGCAGCCTGATAAAGCCAAAAGTAAACAATTTTTTTCTTAGTAAACACTTGATATTTAAGATCAATTATTTTATGCGGCAATCCGTAAATAAATCCAATAAGAGCAGAGCATAAAACCCAATTCCAAGAAACATTTCCAAACAAAATAAAATCTTTAATGGTGTGTCCTATAAGTCCTAAATAAAAACCAACCGCAGGACCAAAAGCAACAGCAATGAAAGCTAAAAAAGCGACTGAAGTTTCAATACTTACATTAAATCCCACAGGAATAGAGGCAAAACAACTTAAAACAAAAAATATCGCAGCACTCACTCCTATAGTAACAGTTTTTTTAATAGAATCATCTTTTGACATTGGTTAGTTCCTTTAATAAATGGTTTGGGTTTGGAAAATATTAGTGGTTTGGGGTTTTGCTTGTAATGTTTTTTAATTTCAAAGCTTAAATTATTCATTTATAATTTTATTTAAATTTTTTATTTTTTGTTGGGATTTAGCGGATTAGAATTGTTTTTACTTTCTAACAATTTTTGATATTGCTTACAATAACTTTCATATTTCTTTTTTTCAATTTCAATTTTGGCACTTGCGGCTTTTTGCAAGAAAGATGGATTATTTAAAATGGTTTCACTTCTTTTAATTTCTTTAAGAAGGGTATTTTTTTGTTGTAAAAAATTACTTTCAAATTTGGTTTCATTAAGTTCGTTTAGGGTTTTGAGGTCAATATAAAGACTTAAATTTTTTTCAATTAACCAAATAGTTTTTTTTGAATTGGTAACTTTGTTAGTAATTTTAATTTGTAAAGTTTTGAAAAATTTTTCTAAAGCTTGTTGCAAATTTACGAAATCTTGGAGGATAGTTGAAAATTGAGATGCAACTTCTAATTCTAAATTTAATTTACAATTGATATTGGATTCTTGTCTTAAATGACGTGTTTTAATAATTAAGTTTTTAAGATTTTCAAAATCAGCTAAGGCATCTAAATTACAATAAGAAGTTTTTTGCAAAGTGGTTTGAGTAATGTTCGTTTTATTGTCAAAATTTTCATAAAGAGCATCAGTTACAAAAGGAATAAAAGGATGTAAGAGTTGCAAAATATGTTTCATCATATAAACTAAAAATTTTTGACTGTTGTGCAATTTTGTTAAATTGGAGTTATTCTGATCTAAATCATGTTTAGCAAATTCTAAATGCCAATTAGCAAAATCTTCCCAAACAAAGTGATATAAAATTTTTCCAATTTCTTTTAATTCATATTTTTGATATAAAGTTGTTACTTTTTGAGTTGTTAAATGCAATTGTGTTAAAAGGGCTTTTTGGGTCAAAGTCAAAAGATTGATATCAAAATCAGTGTCTAAGGTGTTGGTATTTAATTTTACAAAACGACTAATATTCCACAATTTATTAATAAAATTCCAAGATGAAGCAACTTTAGTCTCATCATAGAATAAATCAAACCCAGGAGCAGCGTTAGTAATTAAAAACCATCTAAGAGCATCGGTACCATATTTGGCAACAACTTCCAAAGGATCAACACCATTACCTTTTGATTTAGACATTTTTTGTCCTTTGTTATCTCTTACTAAACCATGTAATAAAACATCTTTAAAAGGGTCCTTGTGGGTTAATAAAACACTTTGAAAAACCATTTTTGATACCCAAAAAGTTAAAATGTCATAACCTGTTACTAAAACATCAGTAGGAAAACGATTTTGAAATAAAGGGGCATTGCAATTAGGCCATCCCAAAGTGCTAAAAGGCCACAAAGCAGAAGAAAACCAAGTATCCAAAACATCACAATCAAGGCTCCATTCTGGACCAGGACTTTCTATTTGAACTTTAATTTCTTGTCCTTTATGCCAAGCAGGAATTTGATGACCCCACCATAATTGACGCGAAATACACCAGTCTTCGATATTTTGGAGCCAATTATTAAAAATATTTTCAAAACGAAGCGGAAAAAAATTGATTTTGTTCGTTTTTAAAGCAATTTGGGCGATGGCTTTGGTTTTTAAAAACCATTGTAAAGAAAGACGTGGTTCGATGATGGCATCCGAAATACTTGAATATCCTACTTTATGAAGGTGATTTTCGGTTTTTGTAAAAAATCCTTTTTGTTTAAGAGTTTGCACTAACTTTTGACGACAAAAAAAGCGGTCTAATCCTTGATATTGCAAGGCTAAGTTGTTCATAGTGCCATCTTCGTTCATGCATAATAAAGCTTTTAATTGATGTCTTTTAGCTACTTTAAAATCATTAATATCATGTCCAGGTGTCACTTTTACAACTCCTGTACCAAAATTAATATCTACGTAATTATCACTAATAACAGGAATTTGGATGTTAGTATCAGGAATAAAAACTTTTTTGCCAATAAAAGATTGATATCTAGGGTCGTTAGGATTTACCATTAAAGCTTGATCGGCAAACATGGTTTCGGGGCGAGTGGTTGCAATTTCTAAAAAAGAAGGAACCAAAGAAGCGTCAGACAAATTGGAATTAGTTGGAAAATCAACCAAAAAATATTTAATATAATATAATTTTCCTTCAGTTTCATGGTAATTTACTTCTACATTAGAAAGGGCTGTTTTAGTTTCGGGGTCCCAATTAATAATTTTATAATCTCTGTAAATTAATTTTTGTTGGTATAATTTGACAAAAACTTCTTGAACTGTTTGGCTCAAATCAGGATCAAGGGTAAATTTTTCAAAATTATAATCTAGATGCAGCCCTAAAACTTGCCATTGTTGCCTAATATTTTGGGCATGTTTTTCTTTCCACTGCCACGCATATTTTAAAAAAGTTTCTTTACTTAAAGTTTTGGTCAAAAGCCCTTCTTGTTTTAATTGTTCTTTAACTTTATTTTGAGTGGCAATTCCTGCATGATCCATCCCAGGCAAAAAGAGCACATCAAAGCCTTGCATTTTTTTAAATCTTATAATAATATCTTGAATGGTGTTATTCCAAGCGTGTCCCAAATGCAGTTTTCCTGTTACATTGGGAGGCGGAATTACAACAGTAAAAGTTTTTTTGTTGGCGTTTGGATTGGCACAAAAATATTTTTTTTCTAACCATTGTTGGTATCTTTGATGTTCTACTTTTTTAAAATCATATTTAGTTTGCATAAAAGCTAGCTTCTTTCTATTTTCTTTTTTAGGGTTGAAGTTTTTGGGTTTTAAAAGTTTTTTTGGGGGTTATGTTTGGGGTTTTGAAAATGTTTAAATGGATTGGAGGAAATAAAAAAAATTACAATTTTTTTTGCAAAGTGAAAAAGTTGGAAAAACTAAAAATAAAAGATCCAAAAATAAGGGACTCCTTTTTTAATCATTGGCATTTGGATCCATTAATTGACTTAAAAACAGTTTTAATTCTTCCAGCCCTTCTTGTTGTTTTGAAGAAATCAAAAAAAAATATTTAATCTGGGGAAAGTGATTAACAAGCATTTTTAATTGTTTGGGCACAAGATTTTTTTTAACTTTATCCTTTTTAACAAATAACAAGACGACCTCAAAACCCACTTGCAAAAGAGCTTGATGAATTCTATCGTCTTCTTGGGTAGCACCCACTTTAAAATCAATTAGCTGAAAGACTGCTTTGAGATGAGAAGTTTGTTCCAAAAAAGAAATAATCATCGGCAATAACTGCTTTTGAATTTCTTTACTTTTTTTAGCATAACCGTATCCAGGAGTATCGATCAAATAAAAAGATTCGTTAATGTCATAGTAGTTTAGGGTGATGGTTTTGCCAGGTGTTTGAGAAATTTTAGCTAATTTTTTTCTTTGAGTTAAAGCATTGATGAAAGTGCTTTTGCCAACGTTGCTTCTGCCCATTAAAACAATTTCGGGTTGTTTTTTCAAAGGAATATCTTTAAAATGGACAATACTACGCACAAAAGTGGCTTTTTTAATCATTTTGGTTTTTCCTTTTCTTTGCTTTTGTCTATAATTGTTTGCGATTGGTGATTTTGGGAAATTTTTGAAGGTAGTTTACAAATATTATTATAGCAAATTATTATTTTTGTTGCTTTATATTTTGTGATATCGTTTTATAATAATATTTTTTTGATAAAATAACAATAGTGATAATGATAATAATGTTGAATTAATCTTTTGCAAAACATTTAAAAAACAAACAATTAATTAATAATAAAAGAGCAAAATGAGGTTTTTAATTTGGAACAAACAAATAACATACATTTAATTTGGGGAAAACAAAGGTTTTTTCTAGAAAAAAAAATAAAAAAAATAATTAATATTTGCAAACAAAAACAATTAGATGTAGTTTATTATTGTATGCAAAAAGATCTTGTAACAGAGCTGCAAAAAGAACTACAAACCACTTCTTTGATTGAAAGCGCATGGAAAAAAGTAGTTTTGGTGGATCACAGTGAAATTTTATTTCAAAAAAAACCTCAAGAAATGGCTTTTTTAATTTCTTATTTACAAAATCCTTACAACAATTTAGATTTATATTTTTTTGCAGAAAAAATAACTAAAGCATCTGAAGTTCAAAAAATTTGGGAAAAATATTGTCTTTGCAAAACGACAAATAGTTTGGAGAAAAAAGATTTTTTTAAATATATCATGGAAGTTTTTCAAAAAGATGGTTTTCAAATTGATACCAAAGCTATACAAGAATTAGTGAGTAAAACTAACTATAATCTTTATTTATTGCATCAAGAAATAACAAAAATCAAATTATTTCAATCAAATGATAAAAATATAACTTGGCAATTGGTGCAAAAAATCAATGCTTTTAAAGAAAATGACAATATTTTTGGATTAATTAATCTTTTTTTAAAACAAAATTATATTGATGCTTATCAAATGTATAAAACCTTAAAAACGCAAAAAATCAATGCTTTTCATGTTATAAATCAATTAACTCATAAAATTAAAGAATTGTTATTGGTAAAAGAAATGTTGCAACAAAAAAAAAGCCCAGAAGAAGTGCAAAAAGTTTTGCCAGTTTCACAAGGCAAAGTATTTTTTTTAATGAAAGAAGCAAAATTGATTGAAAAGCAAAAATTAAATACACTGTTTTTAGATTTAATAGAATTAGAATATCAAATTAAAATGGGTGCTGTAAATAAAGATATCGGTTTGGAAATGTTTTTATTGGGTAAGCAAAAGGTTTTTTTGTAATTTGAAAACTAAGCATATAACTTACAATTTTTTGACGATCACAAAGGTTTTAAGATTTGTAAAATTTCTTCTTGAGTAATTGTTCCTTGCCTTAAAATAACTGGTTGAAAGGTGGTTAGATCAACAATAGTTGAAGATGTTTTTAAAATCGGGTGATAGTTTTGATAAATTAAGGCGACTTTATTGTGATAAATATTAAAAATAGTTTGGTAATCATTTAGTGGAGGATGATTGCTTTGATTAACAGAAGTGGTCTTTAAAGGACCATTTTTTTTTAAAATTTCCAAAGCTAAAGGATGATTGGGGATTCTTACTCCTAAAGTTTTTGCCTTTGTTTTAGAAAAATATTTCAAAGTGGTAGGCAGAATTAAAGTTAAAGGGCCTGGCCAAAAATGCAGAGATAATTTAAGGCTTTGGGGACTAAATTGGACCAATTTTTTTGCTTGTTGTAAAGATGCACACAAAACAACAATACTTTTATTTAAAGGTCTTTTTTTAATTTGATAAATGCAATTGAGTCCTTTTTTATCATATAATTTAGCGCCCATACCATAAACTGTATCGGTTGGAAAAATAATAATATCTTTTGGTTTCAAAATAATTCCTTTATTTATCTTTATTTATCTTAAACTGGTTTTTTTAATTGAATTGTTTTGATTTTGGTTTTTTAAAAAAGAAATTGCATCAAAACTAACTTTGGGCAAGTTGTTCTTTTTGAGCTTCATGAATCAAAGGTTCAATAACTAAATCGAGTTTACCTTCCATAATAATATCTAATTTTTGTAAAGTAAGTCCAATTCTGTGATCTGTTATACGATTTTGGGGGTAATTGTATGTTCTTATTTTTTCGCTTCTTTCACCAGTTCCTACTAAATTTTTTCTGTGTTTGTTTTCTTCTTCTTGTTTAGTGGTTAACATTTGATTATAAATGCGTGTTTTTAAAAGAGTAAATGCTTTATCTTTGTTTTCGTGCTGGCTTTTTCCTTCTTGACAAGCAACACTAATTCCCGAAGGTATATGAGTAAGTCTAACAGCTGATTTAGTGGTGTTTACTGATTGTCCACCAGGTCCGCTAGAATTAAAAGTGTCGGTGCGAATGTCATGCCAATCAATTTTTAATTCTAATTCTTCTGCTTCGGGAACTACTAAAACAACAGCAGTAGAAGTGTGAATTCGCCCTTGGGCTTCGGTAGCAGGAACACGTTGTACGCGATGCACACCTGATTCATATTTTAAAAAAGAATAAATATTTTGTCCAGAAATTAAAAGTTCTACGGAAGAAAGACCGCCTTTAATGCTGGGATTTAGATTGAGGATTTCGACTTTCCATTTTTTGCTTTCGGCGTATTTAACATAGGTTCGTAATAAATCAGCTGCAAAAAGATTCGCTTCGTTGCCACCAGCTGCACCTTTAATTTCTAAGACAACATTTTTTTTATCAAAAGGATCTTGGGGTAAGAGCAAAATTTTTAATTTATCTAAGGTAGTTTTTTTTTCTAACAAAATATTATCTTTTTCTTGGTGTGCTAAAAGCAATAATTCTTGATCTTGTTGGGTTTCTAAAATGGTCTGTATTTGAGTAAATTCGGTTTCTAAATTTAAGTATCGGTTAAAAAGTTCTACTGTGGGTTCTAATTTTGATAAATTTTTTAAAATGTCAATTTTTTGGTTTATGTTTTGTTCGTTTAACAAAAGTTTTTGTAAATCTTGATATTTTTGTTTTATTATTTTTAATCTGTCAAGCATATTTACCTCTTTGTTTTTTAAAAAAGAATGGGGGGTTAAAAAAATATTTTAATCAATCAAAATGCTTTTTTATTCATTTATATTAGGTTCGATTTCTGAAAAAAACATATGATCAAAATCAAGTATAAATTCTCTAATACCAATTGATCCTTGACGATTTTTGGCAATAATAACTTGGGTGTGTCCAGAAGAATCGGGTTTTTTGTCCTTTTCATAATAACCTTCTCGGTACAAAAACATTACAATATCGGCGTCTTGTTCAATTGAACCTGAATCTCTGAGGTCAGCCAAAATGGGACGTTTGTCTTCTCTTTTTTCTACATCCCTTGATAATTGTGAAAGGGCAATAACAGGAATTTTTAATTCACGTGCCATTTGTTTTAAACTTTGAGAAATTTCTGCTACTTCTTCTTGACGGTTTTGTTTATTAGTTTTGCGGATAAGTTGCAAATAATCTATCATTACAATATCAAGTTTGTTTTGACTTTTAAGTTTGCGACATTTAGCTTTAATATCTAAAATATTTACTGTAGCTGAATCATCAAAATAAATATTTAGATCATCCATTTTTTCCATTGATATTTCTAACAAAAATTTTTCTTCTCTGTTTGTGTTACCCAATTGAATTTTTTTGTGCTGTATTTTTGATTGAGTGCTTAACATGCGCATAGCTAATTGTTCGTTTGACATTTCTAAACTAAAAATAGCAATATGAGGGGATTGATAATTGTGTTTGGGATTTGCAATTCTGAGAGCTAAATTAAGCATAAAAGTACTTTTTCCCATGGAAGGACGAGCAGCTAAAATAATAAATTCTTCGGGCTTAAATCCTAAAGTAATATTGTTGAGATTATCATATCCAGTGGAAAGACCTACTAAATCTTTATGGCGTTTGGCAAGAATATTTTTTTCTTTAGTTTCTTTTAACAAAATTTTTAATTTTAATAATTCACTGGTTTTTTTGTTTTTAGTTAAATTAAAGATTTTTTCTTCTGAAAAATCCAAATATTCTTGGACATCAATGTTTTCGTATCCTTTTTGTGCTAATGAAGTGACAGTTTCGATAATTTCTCTTTTTAAAGCAGTTTCCTTAATTAAATCAATATAGGTTTCTATATGTTGAGTAGAAGGCATCAAATCAGATAATTCATTTAAATAATCGATATTTCCTATTTGTTGTAATAATTTTTCATTGTCTAAAATAGCACTTACTGAATAATAATCAATTTGTTTGTTGGTTTCATGCAAAGTTTTCATTGCTCTAAAAATATGTTGGTGATGAGAGTTGTAAAAGTCAGTTTCTGCAATCATATCTAAGGTAAAAGCTATTTTTTCAGGGTTTAAAAGTAAAGCTCCTAACAAAGCACGTTCTGCTTCAGGACTTGAAGGAGTATTTTTAGAATAATTGGTCATTTGCTTTTTCTTTCAGTCACATTAAGGAAAAAAGTAGCCTTAATTTGATCAGTTAGAAAAACATCAACAGGATAAATACCAATAGCAATGATTTCGCCTTCTAAAGATATTTTTTTGCGGTCAAGAGTAATATTATGAACTTTTAAAAATTCTTCAGCAATTTGTTTGAGAGTAATTTTTCCATAAATTTTTCCTTTAGGTCCTAATTGAATATCTAGAGTAATTTTTTTGTCATCAATTTCTTGTTTTAATTTATGCATTAAAAGTTCGTAATTACGTTTTTGTTCTTGTTCTAACATTTGGGATTGTTTAATTGCAGCTAAATTGGTTTTGTCTGCTAAAAGAGCTTTTTTATTTTGAATTAAAAAATTGCCATAACCATTATTAACTTTAATAATTTCGTGTTTTTTTCCTTTATTAGGAATGTCAGTTAACAAAATAATTTCCATATTCTTTTCACCTTTTTCATATTCTAATTTTAAAAAATGTTTTAAAGTGTCTGTAACTGTTTTGATATTAGTTCCTTCTAATTGAGTAGCAGCGCTATTGAGATGTCCTCCACCTTCCATTTGTTCCATGATAGTTTGAACGTTAATTTCATTGTAAGAACGAGCACTAATTGCTATTTTATTATCTGCTATTTGAGCTATCATAAAGGCAGCATCAACGTTGCGAATGTTTAGAACACTTTCTGCCACTTGAGCTAAAAAAGAACGATTTTCATAAATTTCAGAACTTTGAATAATAGCAAATCTATCCATAAAAATTTCCATTTCAGAAATCAGTTTATTAATTTCTAAAACTTTATCAAAGTCTTTACGTAACCAACTTTTAACCTCAATTGCATCAGCGCCTAAATCTTTTAATTTGGAAGCTACTTCAAAAGTTCTAGAACTTGTACGATAAATAAAAGCGTTAGTGTCAATTAAAATACCTGCATACATAATGCTTGCTTCAAAAGCAGTAATGTGGACTTCTTTTTCCAAAAATCCCATAACTTCAACAAGCAATTCAACAGTTGAAGAAGCAGATGATTCGACGTAAGAAAAAATAGAAGGAATAATTTCTTCGGTAGCACGGTGGTGATCAACAACTACAATATTGGACGTTAGTGACAAAAGTTCGGGACTATTTACCATATCTTTAGTTTGAGTATCCAAAACTGCAATTAAGGAATTGTCTTTAATCATTTTGGAGGATTGTTGGGTTGTAATAATATTTAGAGATGTTTTTGCCTCAGTTTTAATTAATTGATGATAAACAGGAATGAGGCTTTTGTCTAATTTTTCTTCATCAAGGATAATATAATTGTTGCTTTCAGGATGGATAGTGGTTGCAATTTTGTAAAAAGCAATGACAGAACCCAAAGCATCAAGGTCGGTGTGAGTGTGTCCCATGATAAAACAATGGGGGTGTTTTTTCAAAATATCGACCAAATTTTGGGCATTAATACGGGCATGAACTTTGGATTGTTTACTTAAAGAAGCAATTTTGGCACCAAAATATTTAATTTTTTTATTTTCAATATTAACAACTACTTGATCGCCACCCCTTTTTTGGGCTAATTCAATTGCATTTTGACTGTAGGTAGCCAGTTTTTCATATGACAAATTCCAACAAGCAATTCCCATAGAAAGAGTAACTTTTAATTGATATTTGTAAGAAATGTTGCGGATGGTATCCAAAATACTAAATTTATTTTCTAACATTTTATCTAAGTTTTGGCGGTTAAGAAGAAGTAAAAAACGGTCGTCTATCAATTGTTTTAAATAACCTTCATAAGGTTCGATGTAATCAGATAAAGCACTTAAATATTCACCTTGTATTTGTGATTGTTCTGAAAGATCATAACGAATTAAGGATTCTGCTAAATTATCAAAAGCAATCATGGCAAGAGCTAAGGTTTTTTGTAAAAATAAATGTTTGATTTGTTCTTTTTCGGTAGCATCAAACAAGTAAAAAACATTTAAATCTTTTTTATAAAAACATTCAAATTTTTGGTTTTCCAAAGTGATAATAGTTTTGGGGATTGCATCAGAAGTGCTTATTAGTTGTGCCATATTTTCATTAATTTGAGCTAAGGGCGAATTGATTTCAGGATTTTTCAAAATAAAACTGGCGTAAGGATTGAGCCACTGAATTTCTTGACTAGAAACATCAATTAAAACAATACCAATAGGAAGTTCATTAAGTACTTCTTCTCCAATTTGACTTACGTGAAAAGATAATTTAGACCATAAAGAAAGTTTGTTTTTTAATCTTTTAATTTGGGCGTTTTTTTTAATGTGAAGCAAAAAACTGATAACAAAGGATGCTAAAATGATTTTTCCAAAAAAGTTAAAAATGAAAAAAATGATTTTACGACGCATACCACTCATTTCGTTGGCAGTATTTTGGCTTGGGTTTTGATTGTTGGTTAATTGATTAATTGTTTCGATAATTTCTTGGATATTTTGGAAATCCAAACAAAAAAGAATTAAAATTAAAACAACAATTACACAAGCAATTACAATAAATTTTGTGTTATGTTTATTTTTAGAAAACATAATTTTTTTGCCCTCATTTGCATTTAAATAATTAGATAAATTTGGTTTTTAATATTTGCAATTAATAAAAAAAACAGGATGCAACACCTGTTTTTATTGTTGGATAAAAGGAATTAAAGCCATATGGCGAGCTCTTTTAATAGCAATTGCCAATTGACGTTGCCATTTAGCAGAAGTATTTGTTACTCTTCTAGAAAGAATTCTTCCACGGTCAGTAATAAATCTTTGTAAAAGCTCTATGTCTTTAAAATCAATTTTAGTTACTTTGTTTTCAGTAAAAAAACAAACTTTGCGACGTTTTTTAAAAGTATTTTTTTTATTATTGAATTTCATTTGTAGCTCCTTTTGAAATTGAAAATATTTATTGTTGTTTGGTTTGGTTCGCTTGTATTTAATGTTTTTGTTTTAAGATTTGATTGTGATATTTGTTTATTATTTTATATCAGTTAATTTAAGAATTGTTTTTAATTTTAGAAATTGTCATAAGCATTATCAGGATTTTTTTTAGATTCTAAGAATTGGACATTGTTACAAACAACACTAGTTTGCCAATTAGTTACACCGTCTTTTTCCCAAGTTTCTACTCTAATGTTTCCTTCAACACCTATTAAAGCACCTTTAGAAATATATTTTTCTAAATTTTCAGCTTGTTTACCAAAAACAGTACAATTGATAAAATCAGTTTTTTTTTCGCTAGAAGCACTTACAATTCTATTAACTGCCAAAGTAAATTTAACAACATAAGTGCCACTATTAGTATTTTTTAGTTCTGGGTCTTTGGTAATGCGACCTACTAAAATAACTTTATTAATCATATGAATTAAACTCCTTATTCTTTATCTTTGATAAAGATAAATCTAATAATTTCTTCAGTAATTTTAACAATACGATTAAATTCTAAAACAGCATCATTATCTGCTTTTACCATTAACCAATTGTAATATCCTTTTTTATGATTATCAATAAGATAAGCTAGGTCTTTTAATCCTATTTCGTTTTGTTCCAAAATTTGATTTGGGGCTTGTAAAAAAACATTTTGCAAAGTGTCATTAATTTTTTTAACGTCTTTGCTGTCTAAATTGGGGCGTAAAATATACATTATTTCGTATTTTTTCATTTTTTTCTCCTTATGGCCTACGCGGTCTTTATCTCTAAATTGTAAAGACAAGGAATAAGCATTTTATTTTATAATTTATAAGACATTAATATTATAACAAAAAAAAAAAATTTTGAGTTAATTAGATGACAAAACTTTAATATTTATAGGTTTTTTATTTGGATAAGGTAATAAAAAAATAAAAAAAGTAATTTTAAAGTTGGGAATTTTTATAAAAATGAAATAAGATGTGAATAAAATTGATGAAAAATAAATAATTTGTTGTTTTATTAAGTGTTGTTTTTTAGTTAAAATAAAAGTTTATTCAAAAATAAAAACAAAAGGAACTTATAAAGAAAATTGGTATGATAAAATACCTTTATCAAATAAAAAATGGTTTTGGATAAGTGTTTTTATTGTATCTCAATTAGTAGAAATATATTTAGATTCTCAAAATAGTAAAATAATTTTTTGAAAACTTTCAAAATAACATAATAATAAATAAAATATTAAAAGATCAAATTACTTATTAAAAATAAATAATTTGATCTTTTTTTTGTTCTTTATAATTAAATCTTATCTGAAGTTTCTTTTTGATGTTGAATTAATTTTTGTTTTTTTAATTTATGATTATCAATAGCTTGATTATAAACTTCTAAAACATTAGTTACAAAAGTCTTTTGAGTATATAAATTAACTGATTTTTGAGCTTGATATGATAATTGTTTAAAATTATCTGGATTTTGATATAAGGAAGTAAGAATTGTAATTAATTGTTCTTGGTTATGATAAAAAAATCCATTTTGTTCATGTTTAATTACTCCTTCTAATGCTTGATCAAAACGCACTACACAAGGCAAAGAAGCAGCTAGTGCTTCAATATATGTAAGTCCTTGAGTTTCAAATAAAGATGCATTAATAAAGACATTTCCTAATTGATAATAAATTCCTAACTTATCATAAGCAACAAATCCTAAAAAAATGATTTTATCATCTAAATTAAGTTTTTTGGCTTTTTTTTCTAAATTTTTTCTTTCAGGTCCATCACCAATAATTAAAAATTTACTTTTGGGATTTTGAAGGTGAAAAGAAGTAAAAGCATCCATCAAATAATCAATTTCTTTTTCAGCAGATATTCTTCCTACATAAAGACATACAAAAGAATCTTTAAGTCCTAATTGTTGTTTTAATAAAAAAACTTTTTCTGATGAATGATTGTGACAATAAAATTTTTCTAAATTAAAACCTGTTGGAACAATTTGATAATTGATTTTAGAAGTATCATTAACTTTATTATAATAGCGATTTTCTAAAAAATACAACACTTTTTTAGTAGGTAAAATATTGACATCACTATTAAAAATAAATTTAGTAAAAAGATAGTCTACATATTTTAAAATGGGTTTTTTAAAACATTTAACAATAAAAGATTTTTGAGTATCAAAAAAGGCAACATACATTGTGTGTGTTGTATAAACTAAAGGCAAATTTAATTTTTGTTTAGCTAAAAGCCCTAAAGAACCTACTCCAAATTCAGTATGAACATGAATTACATCTAAATTAAGGGCTTTGATTTTAAAAAGATGTTTTTTATAACTTAAAACCCAACGATGATCTTTAAAAATTTTAAAAGGCAATGGCATTCCTTTAATTCTTATTACGCGAGAGTCTTTTTCTTGTTTGACTTTTGGACAGTTAGTTGTAATAATATAGACTTCATGTCCCAAAGCTTCTAAACCTTCTCTTAGAGAATCACAAGAAACAACAACACCACTAATTAAAGGTTTATATGAATCGGTAAAAATTCCTATTTTCAAGCAAAAAACCTCCTTATTATTGTCATTGTTATACTTTTTTATCTTAATGAAAACATAGCAAATTGTAATAGTAATAACAACAAAAATAAAAAAATAAATTTATATTTTTTAATAACTAAAAAGTTGAAATAATTAGGGAATAAGGAAAAATAATAAAAAGGGTAAAAATAATTAATTATGGTTATTGTTTTCTTTATTAGTTTTTATCGCTTCTTTATAAATTTGGATCATTTTAGAAGCAAAACTTGTTTGATCATAATTAAGTATTGAGTTTTTGGCATTCATAGACATTGTTTTAGTTTTTTTATTATCATTGTATAAAAGACTTAAATAATTGATTAATTCTTCTTTTTGATGATAAAAAAAACCATTATTTCCATTATCAATTAAACCATCTAATGCTTGATCGTGTCTAGCTAACAAAACCAAAGAAGATGCCATCGCTTCTACAAAAGTTAAACCTTGAGTCTCAAATAAAGAAGCACTCAAAAAACAATTTCCCAATTGATAATAAATTCCTAAATTATCATAAGGGACAAATCCCAAAAACAAAACATTATTTTCGATTTGTAATTGTTTTACTTGTTTTTGAAGAGCTTTTTTTTCAGGACCATCTCCAACAATCACAAATTTACTTTGAGGATGATTTTGACAAAAAGAAGCAAAAGCACTAATCAAATAAGAAATGTCTTTTTCAGGCGACAACCTACCTACATAAAGACAAACAAAATCATTTACTAAATTAAATTTAACTTTTAAAGCTTGAATTTCTTCTAAAGAGTGGTTTTGGGAATAAAATTGTTCTAAATTGATTCCTGTAGGAACAACATTATATTTTCCTTTGATATTGTAATCTTTTTCTAATAAAGTTAAAATTTTATGAGTAGGAACAATTGTAGAATGTGTTTTGGAAATAAATTTTTTTAAAGCTTTTCTATTAGCTAATATAAAAAATAATTTAAATATTTTTATTCCAATATTTTTGCTTTTATTAAAAAAATATTCGTGCATGGTGTTCATAGTATAAACGGATGGTATATTTAATTTTTGAGAAGCATAAATACCTAATTTACCCATAGGAAATTCAGTGTGAATATGGATAATATCTAAATTAAGATCTTTTACAAGAGATAAATATTTTTTGAACCTCAATACTACACGATGACCTTCAATACCTTTAAAAGGTATTGGTATTCCTTTAATTCTTATTATTGAAGCATCTTTTTCTTCATAATTCTTAGGTCCTTGAGGAGTAATTATATAAATTTTATGTCCTAATTTTTCTAAACTATCTTTATGAGATTTAACAGAGATAGGAATACCTCCAATAATTGGTAAGTATGTATCAGTAAAAAAACCTATTTTCATTTTTGACCCCTCTTTAAGTTTTTTAAAGTTGTGTAAATTAAATTTGATGTTTTTAAAATATTAAAAAAATGAATTACTTCTGAGGCAAAATATAGAGACCCTGTAATTAACAATAAATCTTTACAATTTTGAGTTTGGTTTTGTTGTAAAAAATCCTTCAATTTGTCTTGCCAATCAAAAACTTTTGTAATTCTTTGTGGAGCAATAAACAAATATTTTTGTACTAATTCAATACTATTTGGATGATTAAAGGTTGTTAAATAAATGTGGGCTTTGGGAATTTTTAATAATTGGTACAACATAGAAACTACATTTTTGTTTTCCAAAGCAGAAAATAAAATAGAAATGCGGTAGTTACTAAATTGTTTGATTGTTGTTTGGACTAATTTTCTTATGGCATGCACATTGTGAGCACCATCTAAAATAATTAAAGGAGTTGAATTTAGTTTTTGCATTCTGGCTGGAATTTGAGTTTTGCTAATGCCTGTAAAAACATTTTGTTCTAAGAAAGGAAATTTTTTTAGCTGACAAAATAAATAATAAAGTTTGATTGCCATTGCAGCATTTTCAGGTTGATATTTTCCTATTAAAGGAGTTTTGATGGCTTTTATTGTGATTTGTTTTGTTTTAAAATTAAAACATTCTTGCCAAGTTTGCATTCCTAAATAAGTTATGTTGTAATCTTTTTTGAATTTATAAATGGGAGTTTTGTTTTTTATGGCTTGTTGTTCAATAACTAACAAAGCTTTTTGAGAAATATTTCCTGTAACTAAGGGAATTTTGGGTTTAATAATTCCTGCTTTTTGAAAAGCAATTTCTTTAAGAGTTTTTCCTAAAATATGTTCGTGATCTTTGCCAATGGTAGTAATTCCAGTTAGGATGGGGTAAATAACATTGGTACTGTCTAAAAGACCTCCCAAACCTACTTCAATTACACAAACATCAACTTTTTTATGATAAAAATAATCAAAAGCAATAGCGGTGATAATTTCAAACGGAGTAATGCTAAATAAAGCAGAATTGGGACTTGCTTGGTCTACTAACTTTTTAATTTTACGAACCCAAATTATTAAATCATTACAAGAAATAGTCTCGCCATTAATTTTAATTCTTTCATTGTAATTTTGAATATGAGGAGAAGTAAAAGTTCCTACTTTGGAACAACTTTGTTGCAATAAAGAACTTAAATAATTAACAGTTGAACCTTTGCCGTTAGTACCTGCAATATGAATCATAGCTAATTTTTTTTCAGGATGATGTAATAATTTTAACAAAGCCAAAACACGCAAAAGTCCTAAATGCATGCCTAAAATTTCTCTTTTTTCAATCCACAAAATAGCTTCTTTTATGTTATTTATTTCAGTAATCATTTTCATTTTCCGTTTGTCTGCATTTATTTATATTTAGGATTTCTTTGATATTATTAAATTTTTTAAATTACTAAATGTTTGATAGAATGTATTTGTTTAAGGTGTTTTTTAAATTTTTTTGTTTTTTTGAATTTTTAATATCTATTGTAAATTTGTTTTTATTAGTTTTTTATTAACTTATTTTGAACTACATAATAAATTAAAATTGTAAATACAAATTTATTATACCACAAAAAATATTGCAAAAATAAGGTTCAAAGGCAAAATAAGGATAAATTATTACTTAGTAAAATAAAGTAAGCAAAAAAATAAATATTAATTTGACTAAATAAATAAAATAGTTAGAGTCAATAAAAATCATATTTTAAAAAAAGAAACTTTCAAAAATATAAAAATGTTATAATATTATTGTCATACTTTTAAATAATTTTTTAAAAACAACATTATACTAACAAGAAATAAAAAAATTATTAAAAATAAAAAAGGATTAAAAAAATAAGTAAAAGTTTTTCTAAATTAATCAAATATTATTTATCTAAAAATTAAAAAACAATATTATAAAGGATTTTTTATGTTTATGTATAAAAATAATTTAGATACAAATACAAACGGAAAAGCAAAAAATGTTTTTTCAAAAAAGTTTTTAGTTTATGTGCCTTTAATTATTTCTTGTATCACTTCTCTTTTGGCTATTTATACAATTTCATATGATAAAAATAAAAGAAATTTTTTTACTTTAGGTTTATTCACAAGACAAAACACATTATCAGTGAATATCTTTTTACTCTTATCTTTAAATAATAAATTTAAAAAATCAAAATATTACCTTTATTTAAGTTTTGTTTGTTTGATTAATTGTTTAATAGTGATGTTTTTTTGTTTAATTGAAACAAAAACAGGTACTTTGCAAATTAATTATTTTTTTGAACACAAAATTTTATCTTTGGTGTTTATATTTTATTATTTTTTCCGAAACAAAAGCATAATAAAATTAAAAAAAAATTATGTAGGAATAATATATCCTTTGATTTATTTTTTAATAATGTTTATACTTATAAAAATTGATAATGAAAGGTTAAATCCTTATTCGAGAGAAATAACAAAATATGAAATTAACGAGTTTATGTTATTGTTTTATGCTTTTCTAACTTCTATAATGATATTAATAATTAGTTTCTATACAATTATTTTAAAAAATAAAATCATCAAAAATAATGATATTGTAGTTATCAAAAAATATAAAAGGTGGTTTTATTTTTTAAGTATTTTGGTTCTTTCTTTTTTTGTTTTCTTTAATTTTATAAAATAATTTATTTTTATTATTTTTTTATATCGTTTTTTTAATTCTTAATAAATTATCATTATAAAATCCAATATTATAAATAAAAAAAACAACAGGAGTTTAAATTATTAAAAATGGAAAAACAAACTTTAAAAAGAAACAATTTAGAAAAAAAAGAAACAAATAGTAAAAATAAATATCTTAAAAAATATATATTATGGTTTTTATTTATTGTTTTAATTCAACACATAACTTGGTTTGGTTCTTTATATATAATTGAAAAGAATAAAAATGGTTTTTTTAAAACAATTATTCGAATTAAAGAAGGTGGTAATGAAGAAACTAATAATTATTGGGTAAAAATATTAAATTTAAATATTAATGGAAGCAGTGGATTCCCTAGTTGGGAATTTTCTAAATATTTTATTTATATTTATATCATAAGCTGCTGGTGGTGGTTTTTAATTGCTCCTTATTTGATATATAAACATTTAGATAAAAAAATAATATTTCAATTATTCATTTCTTATTTTATAATTTTAGCTATTAGTTTTATTTTATTTTTTGTTTTCCCAGTTCAAATGTTGGATAAGTTTTTATTTAAGGAAAACAAAAGTTTTGTAGATTTTTTAATTCAAAATTTATATAAATATGATTATCTTCATCTTAATAATTTACCAAGTTTTCATGTTAGTTTAAGTTGGTTATGTTATATTGGTTTTCGCCAAAAAAATAAAAAGAAAATCCCTAAAATATTAAATTATGGACAATTATTTTGTGCTATTTTAGTTTTTATTTCTACTTTTGTTTTAAAACAACATTATATAATGGATGGAATAATTGCAATTATTTTAGTAGAAACTACTTTCTTTTTAGTTGGTAAAAAAATGAATAACATTAAAAAAGACTATCAATTAAGATAATTTTTTGTCAATAAATTACCTATAATAACCAAAATAGAAATAAATTTAGAATTGCTGATCACTTTTTTACAAAAAAAGTTATAATGCTTAGTTTCTAATAAAATACACAGGTAAAAGAATTAAAGTTTTGGTTTTGGAAAAACCAAAATTATTTATTACCACCATTATAACATGATAAAAAACAAGATAGTACGGATTATATAATTAAAATCTAATTATGAACATTTTCAGTATAATAATTTTGTTCTATATTTTGTATATTATAATAAGAATTTGGATGGTTTGTCAAACACTCTTTAATTTCTTATAATATATATCCAGCTATTTTCAAATCAAATGATCTATATTCAGCATTCATTAATTCTTTCAAAGAAAAACCATTATTTTTCAAATATTGTGCTGGATATTTAGCATTTTTAAAATCTTTTGTATCATAACCTGCATCTTTTAATTCTTGAAAAGGAATAAATGTTTTATTTTTCAATGGATTTGGTGTTTCATATTTGTATCCTAAATCATCAAGTGTATATCCCGCTTCTTTAATTTGTTGAAAAGTAAAACCTGTTTCTTTTAATTTAGGAGGATTTATATATATTGGTGTTTCTTTTATTTCTTGTATGCTAATGCCACCTTTGGCAAAATCTTTCAGATTATAATTATATAATTGCATTTCTTGCAAAGTAAAACCAACTTTATCTTTTAAATCTCTTGCACTAAATTGTTTTAAATAAAAAAACTTTCTGTTTGAGGATCTAAATTTTTTATTTCTTCCAAACTATAACCTGATTTATTTAATTTTTTTAAACTAAATTTTCTATTAATTGAGGAAGTTGGTAACCAATTTCTTTAAAATCTTCTACATTAAAACCTTCTTTTACCAATTCTTTGTCTTCATAATCCCTTTTTTGTCTTAAATAACTTATAGTATATATTTGTTTTCCTTCATTATTTTTAATATATTTAAGATCAAAAGCACCAAACAATGGTTTTAATTGTTCTAAAATTTGTTTATAAGAAAGACCTTTTTTCAATTAAATGTTTTAAAGCATATCCTACTTTTTTTATTTTTTATTTTACTTTTATTTCTACTTCTTTATCTTTAAATTGTTTAATTTTATATGTTTTTACAATTAACAAAAACCCACCTAAAAATAAAATAATATTTAAAACGATAAAAGAATATGTTATATATTTAGTTTCTTTTAATTTTATTATTAATGTAGACATTTTATTATTTCCTTTCTTCATCATAATCTTTTAATTGTTCTTTGCTAAAAAGACCACTTTTTAATAATTCATCTCTACTAAAATCTAAATTTTTTAATTGTTCTTTTTCTAAATATTTTTCTAAATCGCTAATTTTTTTTCATCTAATAAATAAATTTACTTTTTGATCTGATTCTTGTTCTGTATCTCTTTTATTTTGTTGTGTAAATTTAAAATATGAAACTCCTAAAAAAATAATCACTACAAATAAACACAATATTAAAATATTAAAAGGAGTTATTTTGGATTTAATATCTTTTACTTTAAAATTTAATTTAAACTTCATATTTGCTCCTATTTTGTTTTTTATAAATATAATTATAATAAAAATAAAAAGATAATTTATAACCTTTATGATAATTATACCATTTTTTATTACTATTAATATTTATATAAATAAATTTACTTAATAAAATTATAATTACTTAGTATTTTTATTGCAAAAAAAACAAGTAAAATAAAAGTAAGGGATAAAATATTTTTTAAAAAAGAAAACAATTTTCAAAAGGAAGCAAGGAATAAAATAATATGAATCAAAATGTAAAAAAAATATTAACTATTTTTATTTATTGCTGCTTTTTGAGTGTTTGTAGTTTTCTTTTATATCAATATTTTAAAAAACCAAACAAATTGCCATCCCAAATAAAAACAAAACCAACCAAACCATCTGAACAAAAACCATCAAAAAATAAACCATCATCTTCTAGTTTAGAGATAACAACTTTTTGGAAAGATCCAAAACCAGAAACAAAACAAAATACAAATACATTAAATACATTTGAAAGTAATCGCAAAGAGATTACCCAAATTCAATTTGATAGAATTGTTGAAGAAATATTAAATGATTTAAAAAGCATGTCATGGGATAATTGTGTAGCTAAATATGAAACAAGAAATGAAAAAAACATATTTCCAAACATTGAAAGAGAGTATAGTTCATTTTTAACTTGGAGCAAAGAAAAAGTAACAGAAGATAACGAAAATTATAACCAACAAAATAAACAAAATATATTACAACAATGCATTAAAAACCTTAAAAAAGAAATTGAAAAAGAACTAAAAGAAATATATTGGTTTAAATATTAAATCATTTGTAGTAATTAATAAATAACTGTTTCATTTATTTAGACAATTAAAATTAACACTGTTCTTTTTATTATCTTGCCATTATATAACAATATCAATCATTTTCCAAAGGAATAGGCAGAATTAAATGAATAGAACTATCTTTTTCCAAAGTAGTAATAATAAATGGTTTTAAGGGATTATCAAAATAAAAAACTACTTCTTTAACTGATAAAACTTTTAAAACATCTTCTAAATATTTAGCATTAAAAGCAATTTGGAAACTATTTGCACTAACTTTTAAAGGAATAATTTTTTCCAAAGCAGTTCCCAAACTTTCACTAGAAGAAGAAATTTCAATTGAATTTTGTTTAGTTAAAATAAATTTAATAACATTAGTATTTATTTGTTCTTTGGAAAACAACAATGAAACTCTTTCTAAGGCTTTCATTAAATCATCTTTATTTAAATGAATAGAAAAAGGAAAATTTGTAAGTTTAATTTCTTGAATTTGGGGATAATTTCCTTCTAAAAGTGAAGTTTGAAACCATAAATTATCAATTTCTAAAAAGATTTTTTGAGTATCAGAATAAATTTTTAAATATTTACTTTGACAATGTTCTAATATTTTACTTAATTCTTCTAAACTTTTATTAGGAATAACAATATTAAAATTGTGATATTCAATATCTAGATTGATTTTTTTTTGACTCATTCGAAAAGAATCAGTAGCACAAGCTTTTAAAAGGTTGTTTTGATAAATCAAGTTAAGTCCCATTAAAATAGGTCTTTTTTCATTTTTAGAAGTAGAAATATTTATTTCTTTAATCATATTTTTTAAAAAATGAGTTTCAATTTGAAAAGAATCTAATTTTTGGAAAGAAAAATCAAGTTCTAAAAAATCACAAACATCCATTAATTTTAATTTATATTCACAAAAACTAGTTTTAATTACTAAAAAATTATTTTCCATTACAGTAATTTTAATTAAAGAATCACTAATTTTTTTAATTATTTCAATAAAATATCTCCCTAAACAAGCAATTTTACCTTGTTTTTTAATTTTTAAACTTTCATCTTTAATTTCTATTTTAATTGCAATATTGCCATTATTAGCTTCTAAAATTAAGTTATTTTCTTGTGTTTGGATTTTGAGAGCATTAAAAATAGGGAAAAAATTTTTTTGGGGTAAAATTTTTTGTATTTTTAAAAGTTGTTCCAAAAAAATATCTTTATTAATTTCTAAATACATTTATTAAACCTCATTTATCTTTTTGTTGTAGTAATTATTTTATATCTTTATTATTTATTTTATATCTTTATTAATTTTATTATTAATATTTTATATAATGACATTTAAACACGTTTAAAGTTATTTTAATTGATGTTTAACTTACTTTTAATAATTTATATTACAATTTCAAAAACAGACTAAAATAAGTTAAAAATCATCGAATAATTAAAAGATACTTTTTTAAAATATAGATAATTTATTAATTCATTTTTAATTTAATTATTATTCAATTTTATTCAATTCATTTATTATTTAATTCATTTATTAAGAATTAATTTTTTTCAAAATAAGTTCTAAAGATTTTTTTAATTCATAATCACTTTGAGAATTTTTTTTAATTTTTTGATAAGCTTTAAAAACTGCAGAATGGTTTCTTTTGAAAAAACTACCAACAATATTATAAGGAATATCTTTTAATTCTTTGATTAAATACATAGCAATATGACGCGGTAAAGTATATTTTTGTTGTCTTTTTTTACTCATTAAATCACGAACTGAAATATTGAAAAAATTGCTAACAACTGATTTGATTTTTTCCAAAACATCCTCATCATAAGAAACACTTTTTTTGCTTTTAATCAAAAGTTCTAAAGCTTCATTGGCAATATTAATATCAATATCATAGCCAAAAGTTTGGGCATAATTCAACAATCTTAATAAAGCTCCTTCCATTTCACGAACATTATTAACAAAAGAAGAAGCAATCAAATCAAGGACATCTTTTTTTATTTTCAAATGATTTTGTGGTTCAAATTCTAATATTTTCTTTTTCAAAATATTGAGACGATGATTAAAATCAGGACTTTGAATATCAACCATAAGACCAGCTTCAAAACGTGAAGTTAATCTACTCATAATATTTTTTAGTTCTGAGGCTTGTTTATCACTTGTAATTACAATTTGTTTTTGGTTTAAATAAAGATAATCAAATAATTTAAAAAACTCCATTTGAGTTCTTGTAGCACCTGCCATAATTTGGATATCATCAACTAATAAAAGATCAATATCACGGTATTTTTCGTTGAAATCCTCCATTTTGGATTTTCTTAATTGGTTGGTAAATTCTTCAATAAATCCGTCAGCTTTTACATATAGAACTTTTTTGGTTGAATGTGTTTTTTTCAAAATATGATTTCCGATTGCCTGAATTAGATGGGTTTTTCCGATTCCTGCTTTTCCAAAAATATATAGCGGATTGGTAGTTACTTTTTTTTCTTCAGCAATTTTTTTGGCAATTTTAAAGGCAAAATTGTTACTTTTTCCCACAACAAAATTATCAAAACTATACTTGGGATTGGTATTTCCATAATTGTATTTATTAAAACTTATTTTTCTATTTTCAATTTCAACATTTGTGTCATTATCAGTTTTAGTTTTGATTTGTTCTTTTTCAATTGTTTCAAAATATTTATTATTTTGGAATTCATCATTATTTTCATTATTTTCAATTTTGGAAAAATAATTTTGATTCTCATTTTCTAATTTTTCTTTAAGATTTTCAAAATGCTTTTTTTCATCATCAAAATTACTATTTTTTTGATTTTTTTCTGAAACAAATTCAATTATAATTTTTTCTTCAAATTTTAATTTAGTTATTTTTTTGATTTTTTCAAAATACATTTTATATATTTTATTCTTAATAAATTCAGTTTCTACTGAAATTATAATTTTTTCTTCAATTTGTTTTATTTTTTTAATATTGGAAAATGTTTCTTTAAAAACTTCATCACTGTAAATTTTTGATAGTTCATTTAAAATTATTTCCCAAATTTTATTATAATTATTCATTTTGATATTACCTTTAGTATTTTATTTTAATTATTTTTTTATTTTTTATATTATTTTTTATTAAATTATTATTATTATGAAGCACATTTTTTGTTCCTAATTCTAAAAAAAATAGCTTTTAACTTTATTTTTCCTCAAATTAAGGAAAAATTTATTAACATTTTAGGAACTATTTTTAACAGTTTGGAAACATTTTATTTTTAACAACTATTTTTAAAACTTTTTTGCTTTCACGTTTTTTCTAGAAAAAATAAAATTATTCAATAAAATAATAACATAAAAAGCCACAGTTTTTAGGAACAAAAAAAATAACTTTTTCCTAACTTTGAAAAACCTTTCTTTTTAAAAAAGAAGGAACAATTTTAGAAAAAATTAACTTTTATTTTAATCTTTTTCTAAGTTAGTTTTTTACAACTAAAAATTAATTTTTTTTAAAACTTAGGAAAATTTTTTAAAACTTAGGAACATTTAAATCTATTTTTTCCTAACTTTTATTTTTATTTTATTTTTACTTTGTTATTGTTTTTTTATTCTAATTTATTGCGTTTTTTTCAAAAAAATATCAAAATATAACTTAAAAATGATAAAATAAATTTGTAATTGTTTTTAATTCTTTCAATTCTTTTTGGGTTATTTTTATTTTGAGTGTCTTTTTTAAAAAATTTTTATTATTTTTAGACAATTTTTATAATCTTTTTTTACTTTTTTAATTAAGATCTATTAATTTCCTAAAACTTTTAAAATTTTCAATTTTTTATTATATATCGCTATTTTAATTAAAAAAATAAACAAAAAAATTATTTTTCATATTACTAATTCTAATACTTTTTGCCTCTCTTTTTTTATTTTTTGCTTCGATATTATTTTTTCCTCCGATTCTTTTTCTTTAAATTTCTTTTTCTTCTTATTTTAATCCCCCTTTTTTCTATTTCCATTTACATTTTTTTAATTCATATTCGTTTCATTTCACTTTTTTATTTACAACAAAATATTACAACATTAAATAAAAACAAAGGATTAGTAAATTACAATGAAAATTTCTATCAAAGATATTTTCCAAAAACCAGAGTTATTTTATCAAAAAAAAATAGTATTAAATGGTTGGGTTAGAAATTGTCGTTATCAAAAAAAATTAATTTTTATCGATTTAAATGATGGTACTTTTCTGGAAAATTTACAAATTATTTGTAAAGAAACCAAAACCAAAAACATCGAAATCGCCGCCGAAATTACCGAATTTCATGAAAACCAAAAAGTCAACACCAACAACGAATCTCCAAATAACATTAATTTAGAAAAATTAAAAGAAATGTTGCAAATTGGGGCTTCTTTGCAAGTGGAAGGCATTCTAAAAGCAACCAACAATCCCCAAACGCCTTTTGAAATTAGTGCCCAAAATGTTTCTCTTTTAGGCGCAAGTGATTTTTCTTATCCGCTTCAACCCAAAAAACATTCTAAGGTTTTTTTGAGACAAATATCTCATCTAAGAATGCGCACCAAACTTTTTGGAGCAGTTTTTCGCATTAGAAATACCGCTTTTTTTGCCCTGCACAGTTTTTTTCAAAAAAAAGGTTTTTTTCACATCAACACCCCCATTATCACTGCTAATGATGGCGAAGGCGCGGGTGAATTATTTCAACTTACAACCCTTAATTTAGAAGCTTTGCCACAAACAAAAAACGTTTCAAACGCTTCCAAACTTGCCGATGAGACTACCAGCAAAAATGAAATTGATTATCAAAAAGATTTTTTTGGCAAAAAAGTTTTTTTAACAGTAACAGGTCAACTAGAAGCAGAAGCGATGGCTTTGGGTTTGAATAAAGTCTATACTTTTGGTCCTACTTTTAGAGCTGAAAAATCAAATACTCCAAGACATGCTGCTGAATTTTGGATGTTAGAACCTGAAATGGCTTTTTGCAATTTATCTCAAAATTTAAAAGTCGCCCAAGAAATGTTACAATTTGTTATTGCTAAATGTTTAGAACAAAATTATCAAGATATAGAATTTTTGGATAAGACAGAAAAAAACGGTTTAATTGAAGAATTAAAAAACATCGCTGAAGAAAAAGAATTTTTGACAGTAAAATATGAACAAGCTTTAGAAATTTTGCAAAAAAGCAACACCAAATTTGAAAACCCCCTTTTTTATGGCGCTGATTTGGCAACCGAACACGAAAAATATTTAACCGAAACACATTTTAAAAAACCAGTTTTTATTGTTGATTGGCCCAAAGAAATTAAAGCTTTTTATATGAAAAATAATCCCGATCAAAAAACAGTAGCTGCGATGGATCTTTTAGTTCCTCGTGTCGGAGAATTAATTGGCGGATCGCAAAGAGAAGAAAATTTATCAGTTTTAATTGAAAAAATGAACCAAATGAAAATTCCTCAAAAAGATTTGGAATGGTATTTAGATTTACGCCGTTTTGGGGGATGCATTCATTCAGGTTTTGGCTTAGGATTTGAAAGACTACTAATTTTTTTAACAGGATTAGATAATATTCGTGATGTAATTGCTTTTCCAAGAACTTATCATAATTTAATTTTTTAAGTTTAATTAATAGTATCGTTTTTTATTTATCAATTTCCAAGAACTTTAAAACTTTTTAACCTTTTTTAAATATTTTTTAACTCTAAAATGTTTTTCTAAAACATTTTTTTATTTTTTGTTGGGAATTTCGCTTTTACTTATTTTTAAAAAACAAAAAAATTGCAAAATCATATTTAATATTTTTTAAACATTTATAAAATTTTATAAAATTCAAAAAAGTAAACAAAAGTCCAAAAATAAAAAAATCACCAATAATTAAAAAATGATTAAATTCATCTAAAAGATAAAAACCAAAAATCAAAAAACCAAAAACAATAAAAAAAGTTAAAAATAATAAAATCAAAATAATAAAACCAAAACCAAATCAAACTAAACCAAAATCACAAACACAAACACAAAATTAAAAGCCAAAAAGCTAAAAATAAGGAATACAAAAAATGGGTATAAAATTAGAACAAGTTTCTAAAATTTTCATCGATAAACAAACTAAAAAAGAAACTTATGCTGTAAAAAAAATTGACATCAACATTCCTAAAGGAAAATTGGTAAGTCTTTTAGGTACTTCGGGTTGTGGCAAATCGACTACTCTTTACATGATTGCAGGGCTTCATCCTATTTCGACTGGAAAAATATTTTTTGGCGACAAAGATGTCACTAACCTGCCTATTGAAAAAAGAGGTATTGGTTTAGTTTTCCAAAATTACGCTCTATATCCTCATATGACAGTTAGACAAAATATTTCCTTTCCACTGGAAAATCTAAAATTTGCGCGCGACATTATTGTGCAAAAAGTAGAAGAAATTGCCAATTTAGTGGGAATTGCCGATCATTTAGACAAAAAACCTCAGCAACTTTCAGGCGGACAACAACAACGAGTAGCAATTGCAAGAGCCTTAGTAAAAGAACCTCAAGTTTTGCTTTTAGATGAGCCCTTATCCAACTTAGATGCAGGGTTACGCCTCAAAACTAGAGAAGAAATTAGAAGAATCCAACGAAAAACTGGAATCACTGCTATTTTTGTTACACACGACCAAGAAGAAGCAATGTCTATTAGTGATGAAATTTGCTTAATGAATAAAGGACAAATCCAACAAAAAGGCGCTCCTCAAGAAGTTTATGCCAATCCTAACAACTTGTTTGTTGCCAAATTTTTAGGCAATCCGCTTATCTCTATTTTTGAAGGAAAAATTACTTTTGGAAAAGTAACTATTGGAGATTCACTTCTTTTTGATTTTTCTTCTAACAAAACTTTAAAAAACCTAAATCAAGAAATCTATGTAGCCATTCGTCCCGAAGGTTATTGGTTTGACACAAACGGTAATTTTGAAATCGAACCTCTCTTTTTAGAAAATATGGGAAGAAACCTAATGATGTTAGCAAGACATCCGCAAGCTGTTAAAAACACTTTCCACCTTGTCTTTGATGAAAAAAGTAAAGATATTATTTTTCCCCAAGGATTTGTTGCCAAGAAAAAAATTAGATTCCAAATTAAAGAAAATAAGTGTTTTCTTTTTGATAAAAAAACCGAAAATAGGATTTTTTAAATGTCATTGCTAAAAAAACTTTTCCATCACAATTCCACTAAATATCCCAAACATAATCATTGGTATTATTTGGCGCCTGCCTTAATTCTTATGGTTTTATTTAATTTTTATCCTTTGGTAAAAACACTTTTTATTTCTTTGGATATTAGATATAATAAATTTGCAGACACATTTTCTTATTCGTTTAATTTTTCTAATTACACTACTACTTTTTGTGATCCTGATTTTAGAACTGCACTTTTTAACACTTTTTTACTGGTGTTTGTTGCTGTTCCTATTTCTATTTTTTTGTCTTTAATGATTGCCTTAGCACTTAACAGTGTTTATAATCGTTTTTTAAAAAATATCTTTCAAACCATTTTTTTCCTCCCTTATTTAACAAATCCTGTTATTATGGGAATGGTTTTTGCAGTCCTTTTTTATCACAATAGTTTTGGCATCCAAACGCGCCCTGAAGGTTTTTTTAATTCTTTTTTTGGGCTCCAACAAAATTGGATTAACATTGCAGCTCCTTATTCGTATAAAATGTTTGTTTTAATTTTTTATGTAGTGTGGAAATCCCTTCCCTTCCAAATTTTAATTTTTAGTGTGGGATTAAAAAACATTAGTAAAGATTATTACGATGCTGCCAGAATTGACGGCGCTTCTAAAATAACTATTTTTAGAAAAATTACTCTTCCTCTACTTGCTCCTACTATTTTTTATCAACTTATTATTGCAATAATTCAAGTTTTTAAAGAATATGAATCTGTTATTGGAGTTTTTGGTAATTCCGATGTTACTAAGGTAAATACTGTGGTAGGCTATATTTATCAACAATTAGAAGGAACTTTAATATATTCTTATTCCAGAGGCGCTGCAGCCACTGTTATTTTGCTTTTAATTTCTATTCTTTTTACTGCCATTAATTTTTTCTTTTTTGAAAAGAAATTAAATGAATAAAATAAATAATAAATAAGGATCGAACCTTGATAATTATGTCAAATTCAAATAATAAAACAAAACTCATTTTTGCCAAACTTAAAAAACATTTACCTAAAGTTTGTGCCACTTTTACCAAATACTTTTTTTTGTCTGTTTTTGCTCTTTTTTTGGCTATCCCTTTTTATTGGATGCTAAATTTAGCTCTACAAGACAATCCTGCTTGTCCTAGTTTTTTTCCTAAAGATTTGACGTGGAACAACTTCTCTTTTCTATTTACCCGTTATAGCTTGTTTTTGACTTTTTTTAAAACCCTTACTGTTGTTTTTATCTCTACTGTTTTAGGTATTTTTGTCTCTATTATAACTGCTTTTGCTCTTAGTATTTTAGAATTTAGAACTAAAAAAATTATATTAGGAGTCTTTCTAATCACCACTATGATAACTACTGAAAGTATGTTTTTAACTAACTATCAAACAGTTGCACGCCTAGGTTTTGTTGATTCTGGTCAAGGTACGCGCGTTTTTAGTGGCATTTATTTAGCAATGATTCTTCCCTTTCTAATCAATGTATTTCATATTTTTTTATTAATGCAAAATATCAAAAAAATTCCCAAAGAACTCTATTTATCTGCCAAAGTTGATAGTAGTAGTGATTGGAAGTTTTTATACAAAATTTTAACTCCGCTTTTAAGAGATAACATCATTAATATCATTATTTTTAGAGCAGTTGCTACTTGGAATGCTTATTTGTGGCCTGAACTTGTAGGCGGGAAATTGCTTACTAATGTGATTAGAAATATTTTTGACTCTGAAAAAAACCAACATTTAGTCAATCAACAAATGGCAGCTACTGTTTTGATGACATTACCTTTAGTTTTGTTGTTCATTTTTTGTAAAAAATATGTTTTAGAAGGAAAATTAAACAGTGGTATCAAAGGATAAATTAAAAATCATTCATTTTTTTACTTGCTTATTTGTTATTTTAGCACTTATTGTATTATTTCCTAAAATTGATTCTAATGCTTTAAGAAATAACCATGAACAAGAATTAAATGAAATGCTTACCAAATATAAAGATAGCGAAGCATGGGAAAAATTTCTAGAAAAACCCATCGAAATTGTTTTTTGGCATCGTTTAGATCCTGAAAAAGAAAAAGGAAAACCAAAAACTGCTTTAGAAGAAATTATTGAAAAATTTAGAGAAAAATATCCCAAAATCAAAGTAAAAACAGAATATAAACCTAGTTGGAGTGGGATTGTAAAAAACATTAATGTAGCTCTTCCAGCCAACAACGAACCTCATTTAATTGTTTCTTATGCTGATCATTTAGTAAATTATTATGAATCAGGTAAATTAGTTCCCCTTGATGGATTTAAAGATCACACCAATGAAAAAATCAAATTAGACCCTTGTACAACAGATCCCCAAACAGAAAAAACATATTTTTATTCTAGTTTTGAAGATGAGGCTCAATTGCCTTTGGGTGATGAAAAAGAACCGGGGAAATGGTATTCCTTGCCATTTTCTAAATCTATTGAATTGATGTATTACAATCAAGATTATTTTAAACAATTAAAACCTCAAATTGAAAAACAAAAAATCGAAATCGATTCCGATTTTAAATCTTGTTTTGACAATTATGATAACTCTAATTTTGAAGGCAAACTTAAAGATGGTATTACATGGGAACAAATGAAAAAGTTATGCAAAGTAATTAAACAAGTTGACTCTGAAAAAATCCCTATTTCTTACGATTCTGAATCTAATTTATTTATTATATCTTCCGAACAAAGAGGAATTGAATATACAACTTCACCAACTAAAAAAGATCCATCAAGTTGTGAAGTAGGAGTACGTTTTAATAATCCAGATGCTAAAAAAATGATTAAAGATTTTAAAAAATTTTATGATAAAAAATATTTAATTACTCGTAAATTATCTGGTGAAAGTTATACTACTCATTTATTTATGGATCAAAAAATTTTAATGGATATTTCTTCTTCTAATGGATTTGAATATGTTTCCAAAGCTCCATTTAAAGTAGGGATAACTTCGGTTCCTTATTGGAAAAAAGGAAAACAAGGTCCTGAGTCAGGCAAAAGAAAAGTTTTACAACAAGGTTCTAATATTAATTTATTTTATAAAAAAGATAAAGATGAAGTGCTTGCTTCTTGGTTGTTTTTAAAACATTTAACTTCTAAAGAAACAAACGAAAAATTAATCCAAAAACTTAGTCAATTTCCTACTCGTCCTTGTTATGATAAAAGCGCCCAACCAGAACAAACAAATTCTGAAAATCCTTCCAAAAATTCTAAAAATCCAGAAATAAATAAAGATATTTTTGAATTTATGAAACGTGAAAGAAAAGAAGATGAAGAATCATCTCAAACAGGTAACCCCATTTATTTCTTTTCTCCCACTTTTAGAAAATCCCAGATGTCGCGTATAGTTGTAGAAAAATTAGTAATAGATTGTTTTTTAGATAAAGACTTAGACAAAAACATCGATACATTATTTAATGAAGCCCAACAAAAAGCAAACTCCTAAAAACTTATTAAAATTAACAAATTAAAGGAACATTATGAAAATTATTTACAATAAAATTAAAGCTTTTGAAACAATTATTATTCATGGACACATCAATCCAGATGGTGATTGTTATGGCGCTCAACTAGGTTTAAAAGATACAATTACAGCAACTTTTCCCCAAAAAAAAGTCTATGCAGTAGGGCAACAAAATCATTCTTTATCTTTTATAGGTGTGATGGATGAAGTTTGTGATTCTTTGTACCAAAGCGCTCTTGCTATTGTTGTTGATTGCGGTCAAGAAAACAAAATTAGTGACCAAAGATTTAAATTAGCTAAAGATACAATTAGAATTGATCATCATTTATTAATGGATAATTACTGCAATTATCAATGGGTAGATGCTAATTATTCTTCTTGTTCTCAAATGATTTTTGAATTTAAAGAAAAATGCAATATGAAATTAACTCATAAAGGTGCTTTGGCTATGTATGTAGGTATGGTAACTGATACTGGTAATTTTTGTTTTGATAGAGTTGACCAAAACACTCTTAAAGCTGCTTCTTCCTTACTTGCTTTTGACCTTGATGTATCACAAATTTTTTTTCATCTTAACAAAGAAACTCTTACCTTGTTTCAATATAAAGCCTATATTTATCAAAATGTAGTTACTTCCCAAGGATTTGTTTACGTTTTTATTTCTCAAGAAACATTGAAAAAATTTAACTTAAATATTGACGTTGCTGCAAGTTTGGTTAATATTTTGGGTCATTTAGAAAATCATCCAGTTTGGGCTTTTTTCTTAGAACAACCAGATTTAACAATTAGAGCTCGCATTCGTTCTCGTGGTCCTGAAATTAACTCCATTGCTAGACAATTTAAAGGCGGAGGTCACCTTAGAGCTTGTGGTGCTACTTTAAATAACAATCAAGAAATGACTTTTTTCATAGCTCAAATAAAAGACTCAATTAAAGTTTTTGAAACCAAATCCCAAGACAAAAATCCAAAACTAATTAAAAATTAATTAACAATAAAATTAATAAATTCAATAAATACACATATAAAAAAAATCTCCAATAACCAATAATAAAATTAACCAAATAAAACTTTTATTTTGATAATTCCTTTTCCTTTTCCTTTTGGTTGTAAATTATTTTCATATTATAAATGATAAATATCAATTTAAAACAACATTCAATAAATGAAAAGATTACAAAATCATAAAGAAAGGAGCCCCCAATAAATGTTTTTTGATACTATTGCTGCTATTTCAACTCCTTTAGGAACAGGAGGAGTTAGTGTAATTAGGGTTTCTGGCAACAATTCTATTGCAGAAATAAATAAAATTTTTAAAGGCAAAGACCTTACCAAAACCAAAACACACACCATTACTCACGGTTTTATCCTCAACAAAGACCAAACTATTTTGGATGAAGTTTTGATTTCTGTTTTTAAAACTCCTAATTCTTTTACTGGCGAAAATGTTGTAGAAATTAATGCTCATGGCGGTATTTTAATTACGCAAATGGTTTTAGAAAGAGTTTTGTCATTAGATATTAGGTTGGCTTTTCCAGGCGAATTTAGCCAAAGAGCCTATCTTAATGGAAAAATGGACCTCATTCAAGCTGAATCCATTATGGACCTAATTCATGCCACTAATGAAAATGCCATTAAAATTGCTCATTCTGGTTTGCAAAAATACACTTCTCAATTAGTGACTTCTTTGCGCGACCAAATCCTTAATTTAATTGCTCAAATTGAAGTTAATATTGATTATCCTGAATATGATGACATTCCTCAAATCACCCAACAAAAAATTGCTTTGGAAGTTAAAAGTTTAATCAAGCAATTAGAAAATATTTTGAACCACTCCCATAAAAATAGATATCTTAAAGAAGGAATAAAAACTTTAATTGTTGGACGTCCCAATGTTGGTAAATCAAGCCTTCTTAATGCTTTTTTAAACGAAACCAAAGCTATTGTTTCTGATATTTCAGGCACTACCAGAGATTTTGTTGAAGCTTATTTTAATTGTCAAGGTATCACCCTTCATTTAATTGATACTGCAGGCATTCGTAAAACTGATGATCCCATTGAAAAAATAGGAATTTTAAGAACAGAAAAAATGCTTTTACAAGCAGAATTAATTTTATTAGTTTTAGATCAAAGCAATCATTTGCAAGAAGAAGATATCCAACTTTTGCAATTAACCAAAAACCATCCGCGCATTATTATAGGAAACAAAGCGGATTTGAAAAGTGATAAATTAATTTCTTCTCTTTCCAACAACTCTTCCCAATTAGCCCCACAAGAAATTATTTCAGTTTCAAGTTTGGATAAAACAGGGTTTTTAGAGTTACAACAAACAATTTTAAAAAAATTCCAATTAAATGATATCCAGCCCAAAGATTTTAATTATTTTTCTAATGCAAGACACATTAATCAAATCCAAATTGCTCTTCGATCTTTCCAAGATTTGCAACAAGCCCTTTTGCAATCAATGCCAATCGATATTTATTCTATTGATCTTACTAAAGCTTATAAAGCGTTAGGACAAATTATAGGTGATAATCAAGAAAATAGTTTAATTAAAGAATTGTTTTCTAAATTTTGTTTAGGAAAATAAAAGAAACCCAAAAAATAAGAAAATATCAAGAACCCCCCCAACCAACATCATTTTAACTAAACTAATATTTTAACAAATACAAAGAAAGGAACAAATATGAAATTTATTGAAACCCAAATTAAAACCTTTGACACTATCATTATTCACGGACATAAAAATCCTGATGGTGATTGTTATGGTTCTCAAATAGGTTTAAAAAATATGATTCAAAATACCTTTCCTCATAAAAATGTTTATGTGGTGGGGCAAACCAAAAACCATTTAACTTTTTTGGGTCAAATGGATGAAATACCAGATGAAACTTACCAAAATGCTTTAGTAATTGTAGTTGACTGCGGTACTACTCAAGCCATCAGTGACCAAAGATTTAAATTGGGAAAAGTCGTTATTCGAATTGATCATCATATTTTAATCGAAAATTATGGTAATTATCAATGGGTTGATGATTCTTTTGGTTCGTGCTCTGAGATGATTTACTTGTTAAAAGAAAAACTCAATTTAAACCTAACTTTTAAAGGTGCTTTGGCTATTTATGTTGGTTTAATTACAGATACTGGTAATTTTAGGTATCATAGAGTAAGTGCCCAAACTTTAAGAATTGCCTCAGAATTACTTAATTATGGTATTGATGTTGCTTTGGTGGAACAAAATATCAATAAAGTAACACTTAATTTTTTAAAATATCAAGGATATATATGTCAAAATATTATTGCTTGCGATGGATTTGCCTATGTTTATGTGAATCAACAAATCATTGAAAAATTCAACATTACTTTAGAAGAGGTTTTTTTGTCGATTAATATTTTATCTAATATTAAAAATTTCCCCTTTTATGCTCTTTTTTTTGAACGTCCTGATTCTAAAATTCAAGTGCGTATTTGTTCTAACGGACCGCAAATATATCATATTGTTCAAAAATATGGTTGTAAAGGTCACCTAAGAGCTTGCAGTATGTTTTTGCCATCCGAAAAAGAAATTTTGCCTTTTGTTGCTACAATAAAAAAAGAAATTGCACCCTTTTTCAAAACCACTTAAAAATTTAGATTCCAAATAATAAACACCAATCAACTAATTACTAAAAAAAGACCCCCTTTTTCTTGTGATTTGTGTTATAGTTATGATATATGTTATTTAATTTTTTAGTATAAAATACATATTATATCACACATTATTATTTAGATAAAATTTTTTGCCCTTTATTATTTTTTCTCCTCCATTATCTTTGTTTTTCCCCAATTTTTTAAAAGATCAAAAAACTAAAAACTACAAAAGAAAGGGTTTTTATGATTAAAATCAGCTTTTTTGACAACCAAATACAAGAATTTATTTCAGGTATAACTCCTTTGGCAATTTGGAAAAAACACTTATCTACACATTTCAAAAAACCAGTTGCAGCCCTTTTCAACGACCAACCAATCGAACTTGATTTTCATTTGAAAGAAAACGGCAATTTAGAAATTTTAACCGAATCTGATCCTAAATCTTTGGAAGTTCTTAATCACAGCACCGCTCACCTTATGGCGCAAGCCGTTGCAAGACTTTATCCAGGTGCCCTTTTTACAGTAGGACCTGCCATTAAAGAAGGATTTTATTATGATATTGATTTTCAAAATCACACCATTTCGGAAAAAGGTTTTCTTGCCATTGAAAAAGTAATGCATCAAATTTCTTTGGAAAACCACCCCATTACAAGAGAAGAAGTTTCTTTCGAACAAGCCCAAAAATTATTTGTTTGCAACCCTTATAAACAAGTTTTGCTGGAAAAATTTCGCGACCAGACTATCAGTATTTATCGTCAAGGAGAATTTTTTGATCTTTGCCGCGGCGGTCATGTAACCAAAACAAGCCTTATTAAACATTTTAAACTTTTAAAAATATCAGGAGCTTATTTTCAAGGAGATGCCAAAAACAAAACTTTGACTCGCATCTATGGTACTTCTTTTTTCAAAAAACAAGCGCTTGCGGACCACTTGCAACTTTTGGAAGAAAGAAAAGAGTGCGACCACAAAAAACTTAACAAAGAACTAGATTTATTCATGTTTCATAAAGAAGTTGGTTTGGGACTTCCCTTTTGGCTTCCTAAAGGAGCTACTGTAAGGCGCATCGTTGAAAGATATATTGTTGACAAAGAATTAAGTTATGATTATCATCATGTCTATACGCCCATTATGGCAAATACTGAACTTTACCGTATTTCTGGACATTTGGACCATTATGATTCTAATATGTTTCCCATCATGACTTTGGAAAATGGTGAAAAACTAGTTTTAAGACCAATGAATTGCCCTCATCACATGATGATTTATAAAAAAACTCCTCATAGTTATAAGGAATTGCCTTTGCGTATTGCTGAATTAGGAATGATGCATCGGTTTGAAAAATCAGGAGCTGTTTCTGGTTTACAAAGAGTAAGAGAAATGACTCTTAATGACGCTCATATTTTTGCCTGTCCTGACCAAATCAAAGAAGAAATAAAAAAAATTATTAATTTAATTTTAGAAGTTTATCGTGATTTTAATATTAAAAATTATGAGTTGCGCCTAAGTTATCGTGACCCTAATGACACAGAAAAATATTTTAATGACGATCAAATGTGGCATCACGCTGAAAAAACCCTCAAAGAAACTATTCAAGAATTGAGCCTACCCTTTAAAGAAGCCATCGGAGAAGCTGCCTTTTATGGTCCTAAATTAGATGTTCAAGTGTTTACTGCCCTAGGCAACGAAGAAACATTATCAACAGTACAACTTGATTTTTTGCTCCCTCAAAAATTTGATCTTACTTTTATTGGAGAAGACAACAAACACCATCGTCCTGTTGTCATTCACCGCGCAGTTGTTTCTACTATGGAAAGATTTTTAGCGCATTTAGTAGAAGAAACAAAGGGTGTTTTTCCTTTATGGCTTGCTCCTGTACAAGTGCTTTTAATTCCTGTGTCTGCTCCTCTACATTTGGAATTTAGCCAAAAAATTAAAGAAATGTTACAATTACAAAATTTCAGAGTAGAAATTAATTCCAAAGATACTACTTTGAGTTATAAAATTAGAGAAGCACAAAAATTAAAAATTCCTTATCAAGTTGTAATTGGCGACAACGAAATGACTAACAATTTAATTACTTTTAGAAAATATGGCTCTCACCAACAAACCACAATTAAAGTTGATGAGTTTGTTTCTTTATTAAAAGACCAAGTTTTGCAAAAAAAAATAACCTCTTAATTGCCAAAATCCCCCAAAAACTATTGACAAACCGCACTTTTTATTATATAATTAGGACGGTATTGTTATTGTTTTATTTTATAATATTCAAAATACAATTATAAAAATTATCAAAGATTTTGTAATAATCTTATGATATTAACGTGAAAAGAAGAGTTTTCTCTCGCCTGATTAACAATTAGTTTTTAGGCAAATGGCACATAAACATTTAATTTTTTTGTAAAAAAAATGCAAAAAACATTTAGTGTTAGTTATTTTAGATAAGAGAAATGTTCATTGGGCGTTTCTCTTTTTTATTTTATTTTCTCTTTTTTCCTTGTTTCATTTTCATGTTATGTCATTTCATTTCATTTTTACAAAATAACCCCAAACCTAAAGGAGGTTTTAAATATTAAAATCAACAAATTTAAAAAAAGTTCCAATTTCGATTTATATAATGAAAATATCCCACAAGGGAAATACCTCATTATTGATGAAAAAGGCGAACAATTAGGTGTTTTTGACCAAAAAGAAGCTTTAAAATTATCAGAACAAAAAGAAATTGATATTGTAGTGGTAAACGCAGATGCCTCACCGATGGTAGCGCGACTAATGAATTATCAAAAACATCGTTATAACCAACAAAAAAAACTTCGTGAAGCCAAAAAGAAAACCCAAATTATTGTTTTAAAAGAAATTCGCCTCAATCCTACCATTGATAAAAATGATCTAAATACTAAAATTAAACAAGCTCAAAAATTTTTAAAACAAGGCGATAAAGTAAAAGTTAGTATGCGTTTTCGTGGTCGTATGATTAATAATTTTCAATTAGGAGAAACAGTTTTTAAACAAGTTATGCAAGATTTGAAAAACCTATCTCAAATTGAGACTCCTTTAAAATTACAAGGCAATCAACTAACAGCAGTTCTGTCCCCTTTAAAATAACCTTTAAAGGTTATGAATGGTATTTGAATGGCTGAAAAATTACCCAAAACAAAACGCGACTCAACCAATTCACAAACCAAAAATATTTTTTTGCACCCAATTAAAAATTAAAAATAAATAAAATAAGAAAGGATGATTAAAGTGATTAAGAAAAAATCCCACAGCGGGCTTAAAAAACGAATTAAAATTACTAAAAAGAAAAAATTATTAAGAGGCCACGCCTACAAAAATCACCTTGCAGCTTCCAAAACTACTAAACAAAACCGCCAACTAAGAGGAGTTACTTGTGTTAAACTTTGTGATTACAACAGAATCAAAACTCTTATTAGAGGATTATAGAAAGGAAAAAGAATATGGCAAAAATTAGTTTTACTCCTGCAAGACACCGTCGTCGCAAAAAAGTTTTAAAAATGGCAAAAGGATATTTTGGTTCCAAAAGCACTCTTTACAAAACAGCTCACGAGCAAGTAATGCGCTCTTTGCAATACGCTTATAGAGACCGCAAACAAAGAAAAAGAGATTTTCGTAAATTATGGATCTCCCGTATTAATGCTGGTGCTATGTTATGCGGCATGCAGTATTCTCGTTTAATGCACGGACTTGCTTTGGCAAAAGTAGATGTTAATCGTAAAGTATTAGCAGATTTAGCACATTTACAACCAGAAACTTTCGCACAATATGTTCAATTAGCAAAAGAAGCCTTAGTGCAATTTCAACAAACATTAAAACAAAAAGAAGCGCAAGTAACTAAATTACAAGAAGAAAAATTAAACCAACTTGCACAAAAAGAAGAAAAACCATCTCAACTTAAAAAAACCCCAAAACCACAAACCACTCAAGAAAAATTAGAAGAAGCAAATTCGCCAAAATTAGAAAAAAAAGAATTAAAAGAAAATGCTCCTAAATTAGAACAAAAAGAACCCACTCAAACAAAAGAGCAAGAACAAACACAAGAATTACAACAAGAAAAAACAGTTGAACCTGTAAAAGCTGTTGAAGTTTTGCAACAAGAAACACAACCACAACCCAAAGAAAAAACTTCTCTACAACCTGAAAAAGTTTTATCTACTGAAATTTCTGAGGAAAAATCCGATGATGCTTTGGAAACAAAACCACAAACTACCCAAGTTAAAGCAAAAAAACCTTCTTTAGATTTATCTAAAATGTTGCTTCTTGAGTTAAAAAAATTAGCTAAAGAACACAAAGTTCCTAATTTTCATAAACTTAAAAAAGCCGAAATTGTTACAGCTTTAAAAAAGCTCTTGCTAAAAAAATAATTTAAAAATTTCAAAATACGTATTTTCATGATTTTTCATTTTTTAATTTTAAACTTGATTTGTATGTTTTTTCATGAATAATTATTTTTTTAATTTTTCATTTTACAATAATTAGAAAAAATAAAATAGGAGTTATATAATATAATGAATCAAATGAAACAAAAACGTTTACAAGGGTTTTACTCTTTATTATTGGCAACTTTTTTCTTTTTGGTAGCTGGATGTTGTTTTTTTGACCAAACTTTCCAACTTGGAAGTCTGAAATTTCAACTAGGATTATTTTTCTTAGGTGTCCTTTTATCGCTATTTACTTATTTAGTAGTTTTTAAAAAATACAAAGAAACTTTATCCAAGCTTCGTTTTGTCTTTGCCCTAGAAGCTTTTGTCTTTGTTTTTGTCATTGTTACTGCCTTTTTGTTACCAGGATTAGGCTTGTTAAATATTGATGATTTCAAAACCAAAAACCCTTTAGTTGGCAAACTTTTAACTTTTAACTATTGTTTATCATTGATGTTTGTTCTTCACAGCTTCATCAATTTAAATATTAATTATTTCAAGAAACAAAACTTTTCATTTTTCATTTTATATCTTTTAATGTTTGGATTTGGTTGTTTCGGATTAGGTAGCAATTTATTTGAAAACTTAAAAGATATCATTTTAAAATCATTTGCTGTTTTATCTTTAATGCACAGTATTTATCTTACATTTACAGGAATTAAACAATTCCAAACCGCTAGTTTACACGCACCCAAAAAGGAGAATGAAAATGAGTGATTTAGTTTCTTTATTAAAAGATTTAACAATGTTAAATGGTATTCCAGGTCAAGAAAAAGCAGTTGCTAATTATGTAGTTGACAAAATCAAAAACCAAGTAGACTCCATCGAATATGATAATTTAGGCTCTGTGATTGTTTGTAAAGGAAAAACAGGACCTCGCATTATGTTTGCAGGACATTTGGATGAAATAGGCTTAATAGTTAAGCAAATTACTCCAGAAGGTTTTATCAAATTCCAAACTCTTGGTGGTTGGTTTTCTCAAGTGATGCTTGCTCAAGTTTGGCAAATTCACACCGATAAAGGTGTTCTTAAAGCAGTTACTGGTTGCAAACCTCCGCATATAATGTCTTTTCAAGAGCGCAATCAAGTTATCAACACTTCTTCTATGTATTTAGATATTGGAGTTGCCAACAAAGAAGAAACCTTAAAATTAGGCGTTCGCGTTGGTGATATGGTAACTCCTTATATAGAATTCAGCACACTTGGTAATTCTGATTATCTCCTTGCAAAAGCCTTAGATAATCGCGTGGGAGTTGCAATTGTGATGCAAGTTTTACAAAATGTCAATCCTACTACCAATCAATTTTTTGGTGTTTTTACTACCCAAGAAGAAGTAGGGCTACGCGGAGCTCAAACCAGTGCTCACAAAGTACACCCTCAAATTGCTATTGCTGTTGATACTGGTATTGGAAATGATGTTCCAGGGGGCGAAAAAGAAGGGCACACTCTAGGAAAAGGTCCTCAAGTTTTAGTTTATGATGGGGGCTTAGTCGCTCACAAAGGATTGCGTAATTTTGTCCTTAAAATCGCTGCCCAAAACAATATCCCTGTGCAAGAAATAAGTGGCAGTGGTGGTAGAACTGATGCTGCAACTATGCATTTAGTGCGCGAAGGAGCCGCTTCCTTATCTTTTGGCGTTCCTGTACGCTACATTCATTCCCACACTTCTGTAGTTCACAAACAAGACATCATAAACACTGTTAAACTTTTAACTTTGTTAGTAAATCAATTAGACGAAAAAAAAGTTAACGAAATTTTATTTCAATAAAAACACTTCCAAAATTAAATAATTTCTCATTGGCAAACTAAATTATTTGAATAAAATATTTTAGTTTGTTTCTTGTAAATAGGCACCTTTTTATAACTTACAATCAAAATAACTTCATTTCAGACCACCTTATTTTGGAAATTTACACACCAAACCACAAGCAAATAATTTACTTTTGTTTTTATTTTGGCAAATGCAACAATTAAAAAAAGATTTTTTTAGTATAATATTATTAAGCAATTATTGCTTTTTTGAAGGAGAAATAAAAAAATGGTTTTTGAAAAAATTAAAGCTTTAATTGCCACCCAATTATCTTTAGACGCTTCTACAATTACTTTAGACACTCGTTTTAAAGAAGATTTAGGACTTGATTCGCTAGACGCTTTAGAACTAGTTATGGAAGTAGAAAAAACATTTCAAATCAACATTAGTGATGCAACTTTACAAAATTTTAAAACCGTTCAAGATATCGTTTTTTACATCACCAAAAACACCCCTTAAACTAACTCATTTTCTTTTTCAATCATTTTCACAATTAATTTAAATTTATTAACACATTATAAAAGTTAAAACAAATATAGAAGGCTTTCGAGTATGACAAAATTAATTTATGATTTTAAACAAATAGAACATAAATGGCAACTTTATTGGCAACAAAATAAGGTGTTCAAAACTCAAGATAACTTTTCACAAAAGAAATTTTATTGTCTTGATATGTTTCCTTATCCTTCTTCTGAAGGGCTTCATGTAGGCCATATTGAAGGTTATACTGCAAGCGATATTATGAGTAGGTTCAAACGCATGCAAGGTTTTAATGTTTTGCATCCTTTTGGTTGGGATTCATTTGGGCTGCCTGCCGAACAATATGCTTTGCAAACAGGCAAAACTCCCCGCACTTTTACTTATGAAAACATCAATAATTTTAAAAAACAAATTCAAAGCATTGGTAAAAGTGTTGATTGGGATAGAGAACTTGCCACCTCAGATCCTTATTTTTATGCCTGGACTCAATGGATTTTTAAAAAACTTTACGAAAAAGGACTAGCAGTTCTCAAAAATACAGAAGTAAATTTTTGCCCTAATTTAGGAACAGTGCTTGCTAATGAAGAAGTAATTTCTAATGAAAAAGGGATGTTTTCTGAAAGAGGCAATCATCCAGTTGTTAAAAAAAAGATGAAACAATGGGTTTTAAAAATAACTCAATATGCAGACAGACTTTTAGACGACCTTAATTTAGTTAATTGGCCTTTAAATGTGAAAGAAATGCAAGCTAATTGGATTGGCAAAAATCAAGGTGCAATCGTCTCTTTTCCAGTTTCTGACCAAAAAATAACTTTAAAAACTTTCACCACTCGCCCTGATACTCTTTTTGGTGTAACTTTTTTAGTAATAGCGCCCGAACACGAATTAGCCTTACAACTCACCAAACCCGAATACCAACAAGCAGTTAACAATTATTTGGAATTAACCAAACAAAAAAAAGACTTAGAAAGAGACATCAATAAAGACAAAACAGGTGTTTTTACGGGTAGTTTTGCAATTAATCCTTGCAATAACACCAAAATTCCTATCTGGATTGCTGATTATGTCCTTCCTCATTATGGCACAGGTGCTTTAATGTCTGTTCCTTTTCATGATCAAAGAGATTTTGAGTTTGCTCAAAAACATGGTCTAAAAATGATTCAAGTTATAACTCCCCCGTCTTCTGATTTGGAAAATCCTACCGCCAACCAACCCAACCCTCCCTTAACTGAAGCTTATACGGGAGAAGGCATCCACATCAATAGTGATTTTTTAAATGGTCTTAATAACGAACAAGCCAAAACTAAAATGTTGCAATTTTTAGAAAAAAATAATCACGGTTACTCTCATTATACTTATAAATTGCGTGATTGGGTCTTTTCGCGCCAACGATATTGGGCAGAACCCTTCCCCATTTATTATGATGACACCAACAATAAAATTTATACTGATAGCGACGCAAACTTGCCCATAGAACTTCCTTTTTTGGAACAAATCAAACCATCAGGCACAGGCGAATCACCTCTCTCCAAAGCCCATTTTTGGCTATATTTTGAAAAAGATGGTAAAAAATATCGCAGAGATTCTAACACTATGCCACAACTTGCAGGTAGTTCTTGGTACTATATTGGCTATATTTTGAAAAATTATTTGGGTCTAATCCCATTAAATACCACCAAAGCAAAAGAACTACTTGACTATTATTTGCCAGTAGACTTATACATTGGAGGAACAGAACACGCTGTTGGTCATTTACTTTATGCACGTTTTTGGCATAAGTTTTTATACGATCTGGGTTTAGTTTCTACCAAAGAACCTTTTCAAAAATTAGTTAATCAAGGTATTATTTTGGGAAATGATCACACTAAAATGTCTAAATCCAAAGGCAACGGCGTAAGTTCTTCTTTAATGCTTGCACGCTACGGCGCTGATGTACTGCGAATTTATATCATGTTTATGGGTCCGTTAGAAGATATTAAAAGTTGGTGTGAAAAAGGTTTCAAAGGAATACAACGTTTTTTAAATAGAGTTTATCAAATGTTTTCTTTTGCAATGCCAAATGATTTTGAAACTTCTCTAAACGCTATTTATCATCAAACCATTTTTCAAACAACTCAAGATTATGAAAAATTGAAATTCAATAAAGTTATTAGTCAATTAATGATTTTTGTCAATCAAGTTTATAAACATCAAAAAATAGGCAAAAAACAAGCACAGACCTTTTTGCAACTATTAAATCCGATTGCTCCTCACTTGACAGAAGAAATTAATCAAACTATTTTGAAAAATAACAACCAACTAGTTGATTTAACTTGGCCTTTGCATGATAAAACTCATTTAGAACAACTGCAAGTAAAAATTATTGTGCAAGTAAATAGTAAATTAAGAGCTGTTTTGGAACTTCCTTGTGATTTGTCTTCAGAACAAATTAAAACTCTAGCTTTGCAAGATGCAAAAGTTAATAAGTTTGTATGCCATAAAAACATTCAAAATATGATTTATATTCCCAATAAATTATTAAATATTATTGTTAATTAATCAATATTAACATCAATATTAATTTTTGGTGGCAATTGTGTATTTTAATCAAAACTACTTTTAATTTTAATCTTCAATTTTTAAAATTATTTAAGCACAACTAATATTATTAAGCACTTTTAGAAAATTTAATAAAAAAGGTAAGTTAACATGAAATTAAATAAAAAAGGACTTTTAATAGTTCTTTCAGGACCTTCAGGAGTTGGCAAAGCCACTGTGAGAAAAGCTTTGTTTGAAATGACTAATCATAATTTTGTGTATTCTGTTTCTGCTACTACCAGAAAACCGCGACCAGGTGAACAAGACGGTAAAGATTACCATTTTCTAACTAAAGAAGAATTTGAAAAAGGGATTGAAAATAATTGTTTTTTAGAATGGGCTAAATTTATTGATCATTATTATGGAACTCCTAAAAAGCAAATTCAAGATTTTTTAAAACAAGGAAAAGAAGTGTTTTTAGAAATTGAAGTTGAAGGAGCCACTCATTTAAGAAAAAAGCGTATGCCAAACACAGTTTTTATTTTTTTGGTTCCGCCTGAAAAAAAAGCTCTCTACGATCGTTTAAAAAAACGAGGCACTGAAAAAGAAGCAAATATTGCAAAACGAATTGCCAAAGCCAATAACGAGTTTCATTTAGTTCACAAATACGATTATATTGTAGTAAATGATGAAGTGGCTAATGCTGCTGACCGTATTATTGCAATTATTAGAGCAGAACATGCCAAAACGAAACGCAGTATTCGTAATTATTTAAAAATATTGGAGGATAATGGTTATGCAGAACAATAGTAAACCAAATAAAAAAAAATACAATAAGGAAGGTTTGATCTATCCTTCGATTGATAAATTGTTGGATCAAATTAATTCCAAATACAAATTAGTTCATATTGCAAGCAAAATTGCTCATGTGATAGAAGCTCAAAAAAAAGAATTGCCTGAACTTGTGTGTAATAAAGTAGTTGGTAAAGCTTTGGAAGAAATTATTAATGATAAAGTTAAATTTGTCTTTAAGTAATTAATATTTAGGTACCATTTCACAATTGATAAAATAAGTTAAATTACAAATAATATTATGTAATTTAACTATTTTTTATAATTGCAATTCATCTAACCTTCCTTTTATTTTTCCACCATTTATTATTTTTAATCACATTTTTTAACTTTGCAAGCGAGGTAAAATCCATGAATAAAACACATTTTAACCACATTTCAGTTCTCAAACAAGAAGCCATAGATTTTTTAAAGATAAAGCCCGAAGGTATTTATGTAGATGCCACTTTAGGACAATGTGGGCATACTATAGAAATTGCAAATCTTTTGCAACAAGGGTTTTTATATTCTTTTGACCAAGATGTAGAAGCTTGCACAAACGCTAAAAAAATCTTGCCCCCACATTTGCCAATTGAAATAATTCATAGCAACTTTTCGCATTTAAAAACCCAATTAGCACAACGAAATGTTTTTCAATTAGATGGTATTTTATTTGATTTAGGGCTATCTTCTTGTCAAATTGACAATCCCCAAAGAGGATTTAGTTATTTGCACAACACTCCTTTAGATATGAGAATGAATATTAATCAAACAATTACTGCACAATATATTTTAAATAATTACTCCTTTGCACAATTAAAAAATATTTTTAAGATTTATGGTGAAGTTAAAAATGCTGCTTTGGTTGCCTCAGAAATTATTAAACAAAGACCTTTGTGCACATCTTATGATTTGGTTGCCATCACTGATCGATTTTGCAATCGCCAAAAAGGACATAGTGCTAAAAAAATATTTCAAGCATTGCGTATCGAAGTTAACCAAGAATTAGAATCTTTAAAACAAGCCTTGGAACAAAGTCTTGATTTGTTAAAACCCAATGCCAGGATAGTAGTTATTAGTTTTCATTCGTTAGAAGACCGCATTGTTAAACATTTTTTAAAAAAACATAGTACTTTTGTTTTGCCTAAAAAATTGCCTATTACAATTATGCCCCAAACTCCTTTAAGTATTATTACTAAAAAAGCTTTTTTGCCAAGTGAGGAAGAAATGCAAAATAATTCGCGTAGTATTTCTGCTAAACTGAGGGTAGCTGTCAAAAATGGTTAGTTATCTAAATAAATGAAATAGTTAGCGAGCCTCCTTTAAATATCACCTTTTGCCTCCCAAAACCCCTCTAATTTTGATAAAATATAATATGTGTTATAGCTTTTATTTACACATATTTTCAAGTTGTTTGACCCAACCAAAACATTAGATGGAGGTTTTTTGTGATTAAAACAAAAGCAACAACACAAATTTTAATTAATGAAAAAAGAAATAGAAAATTTTTATTAGAAGGAAACTTATGGAAAGTAATTTTTTATTTTACCTTTCCTATCATTATTTATTGGATTTTTCAAAATGCATCAGATGCTATTGATCTTTTTATTTTAAAAAGAAATCAAATTTCAGATAATCAACTTACCTTTGTAAGTCGCGTACATATATTTAAAGGTATTCTTGTTCCTTTTGGTATTTCTATTGCCACAGGAGGAGTTATTTTAGTAGGGCGTGCTTATGGACAAAATAATATTAATAAAATGCACCTTTATTTGGCAAAAACGTTTGTTCTTTCCATTTTAACTGGCTTTATTTTGGTCTTTTTATGCATTTTTGTTTTTAAAAGTTTCATTGCAACTAATATTTTAAAAATTAGTCAAAATGCAATTGAAAACAATGAAGGTATTAAATATTATAATCTTATTATATTGTCGCTTGTTTGTATCATTATAAATACAGTTTTTTTAAGTTTGGAGCGTGCCAAAGGTAATAACAAAATTGCTCTTTTTTTAAATATTTTAAACGCTTCTGCTAAAATTATTTTTTCTTTTGCTCTTTTTCATTATTGGAATTCTTCCATGGTTTCTTTGGCTTTGGCTACTTTGATTTCTAACGGAATTGTTACTTTATTTGCTTTGTGGTTTTTATTTTTTGACAGCAAAAATCCCTTCCGTATTATTTTATCCAAAATCAGTTTTGATAAAGAATTTTTGAAAAAACTTTCTAAATTAGCTATTCCTGTTTGTGCTAGTATTAGTATTTATAGTGTTGGCAAATTAATTGTAAGTATCATTGTTAAAGAATGGTACGGTGATCCTCAAGGAATTAGTAGTTCCCAAATTGGAGCTAATTTAGCCTTAGCAGTAACTATTAATAATGTCTTTTATAATGCACTTAACTCTTTTTCTGATTCCCAAAATGCTATTATATCTCAAAATTTAGGTCATAACAATCTTAATAGAGTCTTTGAAGCATTCAAAAAAATTATTTTTTGTATGTGTGTTTTGGCTTTAATAGGTTCTTTGATTAATATTTTTGGTTATAAGTTAATTTTGCCATTATTTCATGATAGTCCTTGGGAAAAGATTCCTAGTTTGGAACAAGATGCTTTCCGTACATTATTATTTTTTGAAACTACTAGCTTATGGTTATCGTGTGGTTCTATTATTATGTTTAATTTTTTATTAGCTTTTAAACGCGTAGGACCTTCGGTTTATCTGAATTTTTTAAGAACTTTAATTCGTATCTTTTTTATTGTTCTTTTTTCCAAACACTTTTTAAATCAAGGTGTAATGGGAGTAGGTTTGAGTATTTTTCTTAGTAATTTTATTTGTTTTATCATTACATTATTAATTTTTGCAACTTTTTATCTTAAATTAAAACGTGATAAAACATTTGAACAAGATTAAATATTTTATATATTGTAATAATTTTTATATTGATAATTATTTAATAATAAGAGATTTTATTATACTCAAATAAAATACTTCCAAATTTAACACTCTTTTAAATTATGTTTTGAATCTTAATATGTAAATAAAAAACCACCCTAAAAGGGTGGTTTTTTTGTCTTTGTGCTGTCTTTTATAATGAGGTTAATAAAGTAAATTATTTATTAAAAGATTTTGTGTTTTTCTTTTTGTCTTTTAGTTTGGGGTTTTTGGGACTTTGTAAAAGTCTTAATCCATTGAAAATAACTAAAAGTGTGCTTCCTTCATGGCAAGTGACTGCCCAAGGTAAATTCATGTCTCCAAAAAGATTACAAAGATTCAAGATACAAACTACTACCATAGCAAAAATAATATTTTGCCAAATGATTTTGCGTAGTTTGACAGCTACTTGATGAGTATAGATAATTTTTGATAAATCGTTTTGCATTAAAACTGCATCTGCTACATCCATTGCCACATCAGTACCGTTTTGCATCGCAATTCCTACATCAGCAGCTGTAAGGGCAGGAGCATCATTGACACCATCACCTACCATTACTGTAGTGCCTTTTTCTTTTTGTAGTTCTTGAATTTTTTCTAGTTTATAGGCAGGTAGAATATCTCCCCAAGCTGCTTTGAGATGAAGTTTTTTTTGTAAGATGTAAGCGATTTGTTGGGTATCTCCTGTAATTACTGCAGTATAGATGTTTTTATGGTTGAAGTATTGCATTAAATGATAAGCTTGAGGACGTAATTTATCCAAAAGAGCTAAAACCATAACAATGTGATTATTACAACTAAAATAAACGATGGTTTTGCCTTCGGATAAAAATTTTTGCGTTTGGGTTTGTAAAGATGCACAGATTGGAGTTTGGGTAAAAGCAGTAGCTTTGGCAACTTTATAATGATTGTTTTGATAAAAAGTTTCAAGGCCGATGCCAACTGAGCTAGTAATTTCCATTTGGAGGTGAGATTTGTGGTGGAAATGGTTTTTAATAGCTAGTGCTAAAGGATGGTTGGATTTTTGTTCCATCCCTAATAATATATCTAAATATTTGTGATACTTTTCTTCAGAGATTTCGGGGGCTACATAAACATCAGTTACTTGAGGTTTGCCTTCGGTAAGGGTGCCTGTTTTGTCGCATGCAAAAGCTTTGATATCTGCCATTTTTTCCAAAGATCTGCCGTTTTTGAATAAAATCCCTTTTTTAGTGAGGTTAGAAATAGCTGCAAGAGTGGAAGGAATGTCAGCTGCAGCTAGGGCACATGGAGATGATACAGTTAAAAAAATCATTGTTTTGTGTAGCCAAGTGCTAAATTCGAAATTGGGATTACTTGGTCCAGTAAAATGTAGTATTCCTGCAAAACCAAGGACAACAACAACTGTTGCCATAATGATTTTTACATAAATTGGTTCTATTTTTTTAATTAAAGTAGCAGTTTTGGAAATATTTTTTTGGGTTTGGCTTACTAATCTTACAATTTGGGCAAAAACAGTCTTTTCGTTAGTAGCTGTGACACGCATAACAAAATGGTTGCTGCCGTTAATGGTGCTGCCGTAGACAAAATCGCCTGGTTGTTTGTCACAAGGAATGCCTTCGCCTGTAATGTTAGCTTCGTTAATGTTGGGATTGCCCGAAACAATGACGCCGTCAGTAGGGATTTGGTCGCCTGGTAAAATTAAGACTAAATCATTGATTTTGAGTAGTTTGGAAGGAATAATTTCAATACTGCCGTCTTCTTTTTGTAATTTTGCTTCTGCTACTTGAAGCTTTAAGAGATTTTTGATTTCTTTTTGACTTTTTGCCTCAACGTATTCTTCTAAAAAAGAAGCTCCTGAAAATATGACAATTAATAAAATACCGTCGTTGTAGTTTTTTAAATATAAAGCTCCCAGAGCCGCTAAAGTCATTAAAATATGAATGTTGGGAGTGAATTTTTTAAATTTACAAGTATCTTGCCAAGTTTCTATAAAGCCTTCTAAAATAACATGATAGCCGATTAAAAATAAAAGTGCCAAAGAAACAAGAACTAATACTAGTGTGTTTTTGCAATTGTGAGAATGCAAATATAGAGTAAATAAACTATATAAAAATGTTCCTATAACAAAACAAATTAATGGTTTTTTATTGTTGTGTTCGTGATTGTGGATGGATGAAGAATTGCTGCAACAAGACAAATTTTTGTACCTCTTTGCTTAATTTTTTTGGATAAATATAATTGTAAATATTTTAGTAATGTAAAGTGTGTTTGGAAAAAGTGTTAATGGATGAGTTGTTTGTTAGTTTTGGGTTTTTAGTTTCGCATTTGCAAAATTTTTTTTAATAAAATGGCGTTTTGAATTCAAAACATGTAAAAAAAATTCCAAAAAAATCTGGAATTTTTTAAAGTTAATAATTATTAATTTTCAGAATTTTGAGAAAAATCTTCTTCTTGTGGAGGGTTATCTAGCAAATCTTGGTATTTGTTTTTGATGCAATTTTCAATTAGTTGACGGGTTTCTGAATTGATGGGATGAGCGATATCTCTAAAGTTGCCTTTGGAAGTTTTTCTACTTGGCATAGCAATAAATATACCTCTTTCTCCTTCTATAATTCTGATGTCATTAACTACAAATTGGTTTTCAAAAGTGATTGAAGAAACTCCTCTTAATCTACTTTCACCGTTGATTTTTCTAATTTTTACATCGGTAACTTTCATTTCTTAAGCCTCCAGTTTTGCTTCATTTTATATTAAATGCTAAATTATTATTCGTTATTTATTATTAATTATTTATGGTTTGTGTAATGATACAAATTAAAAATTACAAATAAAATATAAATAATAATTGGATGCAGTTAATATTTTAATGGTTTTTTTTATTTAAAAAAAGATTAATATTTAATTTTTGATATTGATGTTTAATATCGGAAAAAAGGAAAATCATTTCCTAATAAGCTTTGTGATTTATTTTCAATATGAAAAGTTTTATTATTTTATGACATATTAAAAAAAATAAACCATTTAACAGTTAATTTTTGAAAAGTTTCTAAAGTTACCTGTTCGGCTCTAATTTGTAAAGGGATGTGATGTTTTAAGAAAAAAGGAATAATGGTTTCTTTGGATAACAAAAATTGACAAGATAAGTTGTTGAGTAAAGTTTTTCTTTTTTGTTTAAAGGAAGCTTTTATAAACTTGATAAATTGTTGTAAGAAAGTAGGACAAATGTTGTTATTTTTACTAAGTTTAATAACAATACTGTCTACTTTGGGTGCAGGAAAAAACATATGTCTTTTAACTTCTTGGATTTTTTCAATACTAAATAGAAATTGAATAATTACAGATAAAGCGTTATAATTTTTGTTATTGGGTTGAGCCAGTAAACGCATTCCTACTTCTTTTTGAATCATAATAGTAGCATCATTAATTTGGGGAGTGTCAATAATTTTAAAAAGAATAGGTGAGGTAATATAATAAGGTAAGTTACCAATTAAACTTAATTGAGAGTTAGGACTAAAATAATAATCAAAATCTTTTAATAAATCTCTTTTTAAAAAATCATCATAAATGATATTAACATTGTTATGATTTTCAAAATTTAAAAAAGGTTTGAGAGTAGCATCAATTTCATAGGCTAAAACATGTTTAGCTTGAGGGACAATAATTTTGGTTAAAGCACCTTTGCCAGGTCCAATTTCTAAAACATTTTTGTCTGTGATGGAAGCCTTAGTTACAATTTTGTTTAATAAATTAACATCTGTTAAAAAATTTTGACCGTATTTTTTTTTGGTTGTATGATGCATTTGATTTCCTTAAATAAAATTGATATGGATGTTGGCTTTTGGGATTTGTTGTTAGTTGAGAATTGGGGAAGTTGTTTGGGAGGGGTTTATAGGGGAAGTTTTGGATTTATAAAGGGCGATAAAAAAATTTATTATCTTGTTTAGGACTACTTTTGATTAAACTTTTAATAATGGGGGATTCTTCTTTCAGACTTTTGAGTCCTCCCTTAGATTTAATTAAAATTTTGGTTTCAAATTTAGGCTTACTTTCGGAATAAGCATTTTGAAAAGCAGCATTACTTGAAGTATAATATTTAATATAAGCGTGGTTTTGGCTTTGATATTGTTGCTTAATGTGTGCAATTTGTTCTTGGGTTTGGTCGTTATTATCTAAAATGTGCCAAATACGTCTATTGAGAAAATCATTACATAAATTTTTTAAAATGATATCCTTACTATTTTTAAGATGTAGGATTAAACCATTCATATAATAATCATCAATTGCTAAGTATTTGTCTAGGTCAGTTTGATTGTTTACAAAATTGTAAAAAGGTTGGATGTATGGGTCTACAGGATAGTTATTTTGTAATAAATCACATAAACGTTTACAAATTTTTTCTAAAATAGTGCTATAAGCTCTTACTTTGGGATGATAATAAACTTGCCAAAACATATGATAGCGGTTAATTAAATAATTTTCAATAGCAAAAACACCACTTTGTCTAAAGGCAATACATTTTTCGTTATTTTTGTTAGGATGAGGCTCAATTATCATGCTACGCATTAAACGTTCTAAATCGATATGCCCATAAGTGGCACCTGTAAAATAAGAATCTCGTTCTAAATAATCTAGTCTGTCAATATCAATTTGACTAGTTAAAATTTGTTCTATTAAAGGAAATTTATTTGTTTTTTCAATCACACTAGCTACATCGTTTTTGAAATCAGGGCTTATTTGGTCTAATAAAGCTCCAATTTCTTTGTTATGTTTGATGATGTGTGCACTTTGTGTTTCGTGGTTTACGTCAAATAAGGTTTCAAAAGAATGAGAATAAGCACCGTGTCCAATATCATGTAACAAAGAAGATACTAGTAAAATTAATTTTTGGGTTTCAGAAAAGTGTTTTTTAATATTTGTGATTTTTAAAAACCGTCTTGCAAGTTCATAAACACCTAAACTGTGTGTAAAACGAGAATGTTCTGCTCCATGAAAGACGATGTTAGCGCCGCTTAATTGTTTTATACGTCTTAATCTTTGGAAAACGGAAGTATCAATTAATTTTTCAATCAATTCGTATTCCAGATAAATATAACCGTAGATAGGGTCACGAAAAACTTCAGATCTGAGAAACTTTTTAAAAGATGGATTGGCTGTTTGCATTTATTTTATTGAGGATAATTTTTAATTAAGTTTATTGGGTTTTTGTAATTTTTATCCTTATCCGTTTTACCTCCTTCTTGTTGTTTGCGTTTTTAAGAAGAGTTTTTATTGAGCGAAAGACACAAATGAAAGGAAATTTATGTCTTTCGTTCAATAAAAAAATAAAATAATTGTTAGTTATATTGTTAGTTTTGCTAAGGGGTGAAAATAAATATAGGTTATAAGGTCTTTAGGGTGAGTTGCAAGATCCTTATAACGCAAGAATTTAAGTTGACAAAATAATTTATTTTTTTATTTTTAATGATTTATTTCAGTAATTTAACAGTATCGCCATTTTTAAGTAAAAAAGCACTGCCGTCATCGGTATCTAAGTGGCATTCAAGTTTAAAATCGGGGTGTACTCTGCACAAAACTTGTTTTAAGATGCCAGGTTTAGTGCCTTCAATTTCAATACTTACCATTTGTTTGTCAGTAATGCCAAAATTTTTTGCATCTTGGGTAGATAAATGAATATGTCTGTTGGCAATAATAACACCTTCTTCAATGTCTACTTGACCTTTGAGACCTATTAAAGTGGCTTTGCCTGAACCTTTAATATCGCCTGAAGATCTAACAGGAGCTGTAAATCCGTGTCTTAAAGCATCGCTTTGACTAATTTCTACTTGGTCAAAAGGTCTTGTGGGTCCTAAAATCCGAACTTGTGGAAGAATTTTTCCTGATGGACTCATAACATCAATTTTTTCTTGTGCTGCAAATTGTCCTGTTTGTTTGAGGGGTTTGAAAAAAGTGAGTTGATAATTTTTTTGACCGAATAAAATATCTAGTGTTTCTTGTGATAGGTGAGTGTGTCTTCCTGAGATTCCTATTGGAATGTGATACATGTTTGCCTCCATTGTTTGCATTTACAGCTTTATTATAACATTTTTATTATAAAATGCCTCTTATTTTCTACATATTTTGATTTTTTTATTGAAGAATTGGTAAAAAGTTTTTGTGCATAAATAGTATATAATTTTTAGTTATTTACTTTATTATAACATGAATTATTAGAAATATTTAAGTTAATTTGTTTATTTTATTGTTTTATTGTTTTGTTATGCTATATTTATTTAATGATAAATAAAAAGACCCTTTGTAAAAAGAGTCTGGGGGTTAAAGGTATTAATTAAAAGGTTTGTAAGTTAAAATAATAATTTATTAAATAAATATTGTTTTTGTTCATCAGTTTTATTTAATAAATCTTTCATTAAAGAATTGAGTAAATTTGTTTTTTCTTCTATTTGTTTTAAGGTTTTATTTAAAAAAGTGGCTATTTCATTTTGTGTTTCTAATGGGGGAAAAGTTATTTTTATTTTTTTTATTAGCTTTTGGGTGAAATTGGGAATGTGTCCTTGTTTTAAATAAAAATAGAAATACAAAACATTAAAAGAATCATCTTTAGATTTTAAAATTTGTAAATTTTGAGCAGCCCAACAAGTTTTAGTATGGAAATGAATATAACCGAAACTACCTACACTAGTTATAGTTATAGTATTTTCACGAGTATTAGATTTGTTATAAGATCCTTTGGGTTTTATACCTCCACCCCACACTTCGTAATCTCCATTTTGTTCACAATCTGATATATTTAAATCTGTTATATCATCAAGAGTAATTTCTTTTGGTGGTTTTGGAGATTTCCAAAAGATATAGATATTTTTAGCTGTTGTGCAATTTTGTAATATTTTTTCTAAAGTATATGTTTCTTGTGGTAGTTCAATTGTTTCTTTGTCTTGGACGTCAATAAATACAGTTGCTAAATTGTTATTTGCATCTTTAATTTTAGTATCTAGAATATATTTATTGTTAATATTAGAATTATAAGAAGGTGTTTGTAGAGTATTTATTTGAAATATATCTTTAATAGTAGCTTGTGTTTCTACATTTTGTGTATTTGAATTTTGAGGGATTAATGTTTTTAATTTAGTAATAATTTGTTCTTGGATTTGATTTTGGTTACTTGGGTTTAATTAAATATTATGTATTTTAGCAATAAAATATTTATTATGTATTTGGGATAGTTTTTCAATTTTATTGTTGATATCTGCATTAAGGTCGCATAAATTAGTTGGGAATGGTTGGAAATTGTTGGGTTGGGTTTGATCCTTTTTGGATGTTAAATCAGATTCAAGATCTTCGATTTTGGTTTTGATAGAAGAAATATTTTTAAAAGGTTCCACTTTGCTTTTTATTGTATCATAAACTTTATTTCTATTAAGTTTGAAAGTATCAAAGCAATTCTTTATTTTTGCTTTTAGAGTGTTTATGTCATCGGTGTTGAGTGTTTCTTTGTTTGCGATACTTGTCATAAAAGTGTTTTTTTCTGCATGGGCATTTTGGGTTAATGTATTTTTATATCGTGGTATGCCTTGGTCTAGGATGTTTTTTAATGTTGTAAATTCACTATTTTTTACAGTTTCATTTTTTAATTCCTTTATATTGTGAAATAAATATGCGTCATATTCAGTTACAAATGTTTGCAATTGTTCAATAAGTTTATCAAGTTGCAAACTTAGTTTTATTTCTATTTTCAATTTGTTTATTTTTTAAATCTGGACTTTGAGTAAAAACATAATGTTGGTTGTTGGGTCTTTGTTAGTTAGGTTGTGCTTCTAAAGTGTTAATAAGGATAGTTTGGAAAAGACAAATAAAAGCTATAATTAATAAAATTATGCATTTAATTAAATATTTTTTATTATTTTTTATTATTTTTTAGTATTCATATAAGTTAAACTCCCATAATGTTTTTGATTTAAAATGATTTTAGATATTTAATTAATAAAGTTTGAATAGTACTAAAATTAAGTTTGATTGAAAATATTATTGATTATGTTGCTAAATTGTATTTGGAATAATATTTTAATCTTTTTTGTTTAATATTTCATTTTAAAAGGCTCCTTATTACATTTTTGTATATAATAGCTAGTTTGTATATTAAAGTACTGCCATTAAAGTATATTATAACTCAAAAAAACGGTAAAATATGTTCATTTTTGGGGTTTTAAGGGTGTTTGGATGGGTTTGAGTGTTATTTTATAGGGATAAAGTTAATTTAAGGTAATAAAAAAAAGACTAGTTTTTAGGCTAGTCTTTAAGGATGTTTGTTTTATCTTTTGTTTATGTAATTTATTTATTATATATACTTAAAATTAATATTTCCTTTCATCTTTATTTTTTTAATATTTGCAAAATTAAAATAATTGTTGTATAATATTAAATAATGAATATTTTGATAAATAGAATGCATCAAACTCATGCAGCATTAGTTGTCATTGTATTAAATTCAGCTGCTAATATTGCTGTTGTTTTAATGCAAACTCTTAAATTTGTAGATAAAGGACAAGTAGAAGCGGCTCAATCTTTAGGATTGAATAAAAAAACAAACCTTCTATTATGTTACTTTCCCACAAGCATTAAAAAAATCAGTTACTTTAGTAGTAGCACAATTTGTTACTAATATTAAAGCTTGTACTTTCTTCGGATTAATTTCATTAATTGATATGTCATTTGTTACAAATGATGCTATGAATGTTACAGGAGATTTAGTTGCTCCATTTGTAATACTTTCCTTTGTTTACTTAGTTTTAATTCAATTTATTAATATGTTAAGTAAATATTTAGAAAAAAATTAAATCCTGCTTTAAAAAATTTAGTTAGTGCTTAATAAATTAATTTAAGAATTATAAGAAACAAATATTAAGATAAAACAAATATTAATTCTTAATATAAAATATAAAGATAATTAATGCATAACTCACTACATTTTAATTATTAACCCAATATTTATTTCTTACCTTTGAATCTTTTATATTAAAATAGTTATACTGATATTAATTAAATGTTAATTTTAATTGTTTTTATGTTATTATAAATAATAAAGTATTATTTTAAAAAATATCTTATTATTAAAAGTTTGATATTGTTTTAGAATTGAAAAATATTTATAAATGATGCACATTACAATTTATGTATATTTATAATATATAAATAAAAGGTTAAAAAATGAAAATTAAAAAGATGCCTCCCAAATATAGATTTCATATTCATAAGTATATTAAAATTGTTGTATCTATTATAACAATGATGTTTGTTTTTTGGTATTTTAAATTAAATTTGTCAAATAGATAGTTTTTACAAGCACCAAAATTGAAAGTGAAGGTAAAAATTATATATTATGATTCAAAGGAAAAAAGAAAAATACAAAATTACTGAATATCTAAAATATACTAAATATGTTTTATTATTTATGTTTATGATTTTTTGGGTATGGCTGCATTTTAGTGTGGGGTTATTTCAAAGAGTTAATAATTCTAAGAAATATTTAAGAGTAGCTGTGGTAGCTGATGCAGCTCCTAATAGTTTGACTATTAAATCTGATAAAGATACAAGTAAAGCTCATAGAACTATTCAAGGTGAATATATTTCAGGATTTGATATAGATTTAATTGATAAAATAGTAAAATCATTACCTCAAGAAGAAAAGTATGAAGGTTGTAAATTTAGTCTTTTTGATTTTGATGGGATGTTTACTGCTGTTCAAAATGGTTCAGTTGATGTAGCTATTTCTTCTATTAGTATTACTGATAAAAGAAAAGAAAACTTTGATTTTCCTATTGCCTATACTTTGGATAATACAGGGTTTTTAGTAAGAAAAGATGATGCGCGTTTTAAAGATTTGCCAAAAGAAGTAAAATATGAAGATATAAAAGGTATATTAAAAGATTCCAAAGACCCAATTAAATTTTTAACTCTTACTGGTTCTGTGGCTGATAAAGTTATTGAAAATATTAGATCAGATTTAGGAAATTTATTACACATTACTAAATCCAATCCTATTGATGATGCTGTTATGTGTGCTCAAAGCGTCAAAGATAAAGCTTCTGATATTTTTATAACTGATAGTTATATTACTAAATATTATGCTTCGCAAAATGATGAATTAAAACATATATCAATTATATCTGATGATGCTCGTTTTACTGTTTCTCCTACAGGTTTAGGAATTGTAGTTAAAAAAGGTAATACAAAATTAATTACTCCAATTAATAATGCTTTTAAAGAAGTTTTAAAAAAAGAAGAACTTGTTCTAGAGGGTTATGGTTTAGATGTTAAAGGTATAATTGAGTTAACCAAAGAATTAAAAGAAGAACAATCAAAACCAACTGACAAACAAGACCCAAATAGAATAAAAACTTTAGAAGACAAAATATCTAAATTTAAAGAAATAACTAATAAATGGTTAGAACAATCTTTAAAAGAGTTAAGTCAAAAACAAGGATTAAATTGGTATCAAAAAGTATCTCTTGTTTTACCTGATTATGCCACACCTTTAAAAACCACTTTATTACTTGCATTAGATGGAGTTATTGTAGGTTTTATCTTAGCTATTGTTTTAACAGGGATTAAAAGTATTAAACCTAATTATCAAACACAAAATCCCTTTATTGTAGGGTTAATACAAAGTTTTCTTTACTTGCTTGATGCAATACTTTATATTTTTAAATCAATTCCAGTAGCAGCCCAAATGATTATAGTTCATTTTGGTTGGAGAGCTTATAATCCTGAATTAAATCCGATGTATTCAAGTATTATAGTGTTATTATTAAATTCAGCAGTTAGTATTACAAATATTTTATTACAAAATATTAAGTTTTTAGATAAAGGACAAGTAGAAGCTTCTCTAGCTTTAGGAATGACTCAAAGACAAACATTTTTTTGTGTTATTTTCCCCCAAACGCTTAAAAGATCACTTCCTTTTGTAGTACAACAATTTATTGTAAATATTAAAGATAGTGCTTGTTTTGGTGGTTTGGTTGGTCTGTTAGATGTAGCATGGAAAGCCAAAACTCAAATTGTTCAAACAGGAAGCATTGCTATTCCTTATGCTATTACTGCTTGTATCTATTTAGTGTTAATTACGATTGCTAATTTATTTGTTAAATATTTAGAAAAACAAAAAAAAGGAGTTTAGAATGCAATATTTAATTGAAGTTAAAGATCTTTGTAAAAAGTTTGGCGATAAAGAGATTTTAAAAAATATTAATTTAAAAATTAAAAAACAAGAAATAGTAACTATTATTGGTTTTTCAGGTTCAGGGAAATCTACTTTATTAAGATGTTTTAATCTATTAGAAGAACCTAATTCTGGTCAAATTTTAATTGATAATAAAAATATCTTAGATAAAGGAGTAAAATTATCTGATCTAAGAACTAAAGTAGGAATGGTGTTTCAAAGTTTTAATTTATTTGAAGGAAAAACAGTATTAGAAAATTGTTGTTTAGCTCCAATGAAAGTATTAAAATTATCTAAACAAGAAGCTCAAGAAAATGCTTTAGAACGGTTAAAAGAACTAGATTTAGAAGCTCTTGCTAATCAAAGAGTAGAAACTCTTTCAGGGGGACAAAAACAACGTGTTGCTATTGCTAGAGTTTTATGTATGAAACCTGAAGTTATTCTTTTAGATGAACCAACTTCTGCCCTAGATCCTGAATCTACTTTGCAAGTATTACAAACTTTACAAAAATTATCAGAGAAAAAAATAAATCTTATTATTGTAACTCATGAAATGAAATTTGCTCAAAGAGTATCTGATACTATTTATTTTATGGAACAAGGTAAAATTCTTGAAAAAGGCACTCCGAAAGAAATTTTTGAAACTGATAAGTTTCCTAAATCTAAGGCTTTTTTTGAAGATTTTTGATTCCTTGTAAATATATCATTATTTATTAAAATAACCCAAACTGTAATTACAGTTTGGGTTTTCCTTTCTTTTGGGGTAGATAAATTGTTGTAATTGTTTATAATTTAGGGTGATAGAATTATTTAATGTTTTAAATGTTTAGGAATGATTATAATAAATAAATGGAGATAGATAAATATGCAATATTATACTGAAGAAATGATATTAAATCGTCAATTTTTAAATCTTGCTAAAAATATGAAAGCTACAAGACCTCATCAAATATTATGTGGTGGCATTACTGAAGTTTATTACCAGGATAAAGTTTTATATGTTTCAGTTGTCCTAGATACATATAGTCGCAAAATTTTGGCTTATTATGTTTCTGATTATGAAGGCGCACCTTTAATTATAGATACTATTGATAAATTAAATGTATTTGAAAATGATTGCATTTTTCATTCTTATCTTAAATTTCCATATTATAAATTGGATGTTGAAGAAATTTTAGAAACCAAAAATTTAATTCAGAGTTTTGAAGATAGACAAGGGATTCAAAAAGGAAAATCTTCCCCTTGTACTTATTTAACTTCTTTCTTTTCTTCTTTTAAATGTGAATGTATTTATTATGGCATTCCAAACCCTAGAACTATTAGTAAAAAAGTTATGATTGAAGCTATTTGTAAATATATGTCATATTATAATTTAGAAAGAATGCATTCATCACTTAATTATGCTACTCCTGATGCATTTGAAAAAAATATTTTAAAAAGTTAAATGAATAAGTATTTGAAAGTAATTTTGGGTATTGTTTCGAGTTATAAAAAAATCTCCATAAACGAGTTTCCATAATTTTATTTTTACAAATATTACATAATTTATTATGCAATGCAAAAGATATAAAAAACACTATAATTACACTATTTTATTGTTTTTTTATCTAAATTTTGGTATAATCCCCAGTAGAGTTATTAATAATAAATTGATAATTAAGTAACTAAAAAAAGGAGATTATAATCATGGCTAATATTAAACAACAAAAAAAACGTAATAAAACTAATGAAAAACGTCATTTGCAAAATGTTTCTTTTAAATCATCTGTAAAAACAGTGGTAAAACAAGTAAAAACTGCAGTTGCAAACGCTGATAAACAAAAAGCCTTAGCTTTATTAAGTGTAGCTTATAAAAAATTTGATAAAGGGGTTTCTAAAAGAGTTTATCACGCTAACTTTTCTGCTAGAAACAAATCTGATTTACAAAAATTAGTAAATACCCTTTAATTTTTCTTTACAAAACTCACAAAAACTACATTAATTAAAACAAACATCAAAACTTATCATAATATTGGACTAACAAACATAACATTAATATTTTAATTGTAATTATTTTATTTAAATATATTTGAGTGGAAAAGGTTGATAAATTTATGTTTTTTTGGGTAAATAAAGTAATTTATGTAACTTCAGGATTTATTGTAGGATCAGTTTTAGGGGCAAGTCTATATTTTAGATCGTCATTAAATGAACCTAAATATTTTGCACAAACCACAGTAAAAAAAGGTGTAAATGAAGTTAATAAAATTTTAGGTACCGAATTTAAATCTCCTACAAGAAACCCTTCTTCTAGTGAAGAATTTCTACATTGGTGGTTTGAATTTATAAATGGTTTGAATAATAAAAATAAGTAAAAATTTTTCAAACCCCATTAACTAACAAAATTTATATTCTTACTACATTTATATTTTTCCAATTAAAACTTATTATTTTTGCCATCATTAAATTAATTTTTCCCAAACTAAAGAGGTATTTTTTTATGTTAGATCTGAATTTTGTAGTCCAAAATCTGCCATCTGTTATTGCAAAATTAGAAAAAAGGCAACAAAATTTTGCTTATTTAAATAAATTGCCTCTTTTAGCACAACAAAGAAAATCTTTACTTTTGGAAATACAGGATTTAAGAAGTCAAAAAAATCAATCAGCTAAAAAAGTTGCCCAAAAAGCTAATGCCAAAGAAGATATTATTCTTGTTTTGCAAGACACTAATTTTTTGCGTGATGATTTACAAAAACTAGAACAAAAGTTAAAACTAAAAGAACAAGAAATTTTTGATATTTTAAGCATTACCCCCAATTTACCACACGATTCTTTACCAATTGGCACAAACAATAAGGACAATAAGGAATTGTATTGCGAAGGACAAATAAGAACTTTTGCATTTACGCCCAAAGACCATGTTTATTTAGCTGAAAAATTAGATATTCTCGACTTTAAAAAAGCTTCTAAAATTTCTGGTAGTGGATTTGTTGTTTGCAAAGGACTAGGAGCACGCCTCGAAAGAGCCTTAATTCAATTTATGATGGATCTTCATAGTAAAAAAGGTTATCAAGAAATTATTCCTCCTTATATTATCAATGAAAAATCCATGTTTTCAACAGGTCAATTACCCAAGTTTGAAGATGAAGTCTACAAGCTTTACAACTCCAAAAATAATTGGTATCTAAATCCTACAGCAGAAGTTCCTACTATTAATTTGCATCGTGAAGAAATTTTTAAACCAGACACACTTCCCATTAAATACGTCGCCTACACTACTGCTTTTCGCCAAGAAGCAGGCTCAGCTGGCAAAGATACTAGAGGAATTTTTAGACAACATCAATTTAATAAAGTAGAATTAATCCAGTTTTGCCATCCCCAAAATTCTTATGAATGTCTAGACCAAATGTTAAAAGATTCCGAAGAAGTGCTAAAACTGCTCAAACTTCCTTATCGTGTTGTTTTACTTTCTACTGGGGATTTGGGTTTTAGTATGGCAAAAACTTATGATTTAGAAGTTTTTTTACCCAGTTATAATTGTTATCGTGAAATTGGTTCTATCAGTAATTCTTGCGATTTCCAAGCAAGACGCGCCAATATTAAAATGAAAAATCCTGCAAATAATAAAAATGAATACGTTCATATTCTAAACGGTTCAGGTTTGGCTGTTGGAAGAACTGTCATTGCTATTTTGGAAAATTATCAAAACCAAGATGGTACTATTACAGTTCCTGAAATTTTACAGCCTTATTTAGGAACCGATATTATCAAGTAATTTGAATGTTTTTAACAAGAATAATTTAGAATATAGAGTCGAATCTTTTATGAAAAATAAAGTGATTCGGCGTTTTTTATTGGTAAAACAAAAGCCACTAACAAAACCTTTACTATTTTTTTTCACCATTTTCAAAGGTAACCTCAAAAATTCATTACTTTCATCTTCAAAAATAATTGTGAGGTAATATCAATATGCAAATTAAAAACATTTATTTACGACCCCACAATTCTCAAACTTTTCCTCAATAAATAAAAACCTATATCAAAACCAATATTAATCCATCTTTTTGGGGTTTTGTATCTAATTATCCTTGTTACAATTCTGAGACTATCCAAACTTATCCTTGTCTTTTGTGCCGTATTAAAGACGCTTCTTCGGATTTATTAGGAGTCTTTTTTGATGGTGGCACAAGTACTGCAAGTTTCAAAGGCGAAATAAAATATAGTTTAGATGATTTAAAACAAATGTTAAATGGTTCTCAAAATATGTATATTTTTTGGAAAGAACGCCCCTAAAATTTATTTTATAATCCTTAATATTTATTAGAGTTTAAGATTTACTCCATAAAAATCTTAAATAAAAAATTATAAATGAAGCCAAAAACATTAATCATTCATTGTTTCAAATTCCTAACAATTTATTTTAATAATAAAATAAAGTCCAAATTAATCAGATTTTGCATGCAATCTCAATTGAAAAGAGGCATAATTATTTTATGACACAAACTTCTAACTCCCAATACTTAGTTATTTTATATTATCAATATGCTCCAATAAAAGACCCTCAAACTTTTAGAGACCAACATTTTAAATATTGTGAATCTCTAGGACTTTTAGGACGTATTATCGTTGCCCAAGAAGGTATAAACGGTACTTTGTCAGGTCCAGAAGAACAAATACATAAATACATGGATCAACTAAAACAAGATCCTCGTTTTTGCAACACCGTTTTTAAAATGGAAACTGTAGAGGCACACGTTTTCCCGCGTCTTTCTATTAAAGTTAAGCCCGAATTGGTTAATTTGAGTCTTCAAGAAAATGTTGATCTTACTAAGGACAAAGGTGCTTATTTAGCTCCTCAAGAATTTTTGCAATCCTTGCAAGAAAAAGATACTTTAATTCTTGATGCTCGTAATGACTATGAATATGATTTAGGACACTTCAGAAATGCAGTTAATCCCAATATTAGACATTTTCGTGATTTGCCAAATTGGGTCAAACAAAACACCCATTTATTAAAAGATAAAAAAATCGTAACTTATTGTACTGGTGGTGTGCGTTGTGAAAAATTTAGCACTTTCTTAAAAAAAGAAGGTTTCGATGATGTCTATCAATTAGAAGGAGGCATTATTTCTTATGGCAAACACCCCGAAACTCAAGGTGCTTTGTGGGATGGTCAAATGTATGTCTTTGATCAAAGAATAGCAGTTCCTGTTAATCAAAAAGAACATGTTATCGTTGGTAAAGACTATTTTGATGGCACTCCTTGTGAACGCTATATTAATTGCTCTAATCCTCAATGCAACAAACAAATTTTGTGCCACGAACATAACGAACACAAATATTTAGGAGCTTGCAGTGATAAATGTAGCAATCATCCGCAAAATAGATATCTCAAAAAGCACAATAATCCAAACTCATAACAAAAAAAATACTCATATTTTAATAAGATATGTTATAATAATGTATGATTATTGTATTTTTTTGGTTTGTCTGCAATACCCAATTAAAAAAATATAAAAACCATTGTTTTTAAACAATTAATTATTATCAGATCCAATAAATTATCCAAGATAATTTGCAATTTTTGCAAGGAGGAAAGAAAATGTTTGCAATCATCAAAACTGGGGGAAAACAATTCCGTGTTTCTGAAGGACAAGAAATTTATGTTGAAAAACTAAATGTTGATCCAGAAACAACTTATCAATTTCAAGAAGTTTTAGCTGTTGGTGGCTCCAATCCTGTTTTAGGCACCCCTTTTGTTAAAGACGCTAAAGTAACAGCTCAAGTAATCAAGCACAACCGCGCTAAAAAAATTATTGTGTTTAAGTATAAAAAACGTAAAAAATATCGTTGTAAACAAGGACACAGACAATCCTATACTAAACTTTTGATTACTAAAATCACTGTTTAAAAACTATGATTCGCTATTGTTTTTACAAAGAACAAAAAAAAATTACTAGTATTCAAGTTTGGGGGCACGCTTTATATGCTCCTAAAGGTTTTGATATTGTGTGTGCTTCAGCTTCTACTGCTATTATTGTAACTTTAAATGCTTTAGAAAAACTTCAATTCCAAACAGATATTACCTATAATCTACAAGATAAGTTGTTTGAATTAGAAGTGAAAACCACCCAAAATACTGTTCTTTTTACTTTGCTAGATAATTTAGAATACACTATCTGCAATTTAGCCAAACAATATCCCAATAATTTTAAAAAAATATCTCAAATTCAAACAAGAAAGAGGTTATAACATGTTATTGCAATTACAAATCCAGTTATTTGCTTCTAAAAAAGGAGCAGGTTCTACTCGAAACGGTAGAGATTCTCATTCCAAAAGATTAGGTGCTAAACTTTCTGACGGTCAATTTGCCAAAGCAGGCGCTATTATTTATCGTCAAAGAGGAACCAAAATTCACCCTGGTTTTAATGTTGGTAGAGGTGGAGATGACACTTTATTTGCTAAAATAAGTGGAATTATTAAATTTGAAAAAAAGCATGGTCGTAAAAAAATTTCTGTTTATCTGCAATAATTTTTTATGCATTTAATGAAAGCAGGTATTTAGTTTGCATTTTGTTGACGAAGCCTTTAATGAAGTTTTTGCTGGCAATGGTGGTCATGGCATCGTTGCTTTTAGAAGAGAAAAATATGTAGCTTTTGGAGGACCTGCTGGTGGCAACGGTGGCAACGGTGGGTCTGTTATTTTTGTAGGCGGCAAAGACGAGACTACCTTATTAAAATTAAAATATCAAAAACATCTTAAAGCACCACATGGAATAAATGGCAAAAATAAAGGTCAAAATGGAGCCAACGCCCCTCATCTTTATGTTAAAGTTCCTTTGGGGACAGTTTTTTATACTGCTGATAACAAGTTTTTAGGAGAGATTTTATACGATCAACAAACCTTAGTTATTGCTAAAGGCGGCAAAGGCGGCAAAGGTAATAAAGCATTAGCTACTTTTAAAAATCAAGCTCCAAGTTATGCTGAAAAAGGTGATTTAGGTGAAAGTTTTAAAATCAAAACAGAACTTAAAGTTTTAGCTGATATTGGTTTATTAGGTTTTCCAAGTGTTGGTAAATCCTCTCTTATTTCTTCTATTTCCAAAGCCCAACCCAAAGTTGCTTCCTATCCTTTTACCACAATTAAACCTCATTTAGGAGTTGTTGAAGTAGATGGTTTTAGTTTTGTAGTTGCTGACCTACCAGGACTAATTGCCAATGCTCATTTAGGTTGTGGTATGGGAATTCAATTTTTAAAACATATTGAAAGATGTCGTGTTTTAGTTCATATTTTAAGTATGGAAAGTGCCAATCCTTACAAAGATTTCCAAATTTTAAATCAAGAATTAAATCAATACAATCCCCAATTATTACTTAAAAAACAAATTATTGTTACCAATAAAATGGATTTACCTGATGCTTTGCAAAAACTTACTCTTTTAAAACAACAAATCAAAGACCAACCAATTATCCCTCTTTCTTTAGTTTCTTTTGATAATTTAGAGACCTTAAAATATGAAATGAGCTCCCTTTTGCAAAATACTCCCTTAGAAGTTACTCAAAACAAAAACAACGAATTTAAATTATACACCCTTCCTGATAATCAAAATACTATTTCTGTTATTAAAGAAAGTGATTCTGTTTTTGTTGTTTCTGGTAAGCAAGTAGAAACTTTTTTTCATCGTACTGATTTTAACAACGAAGAAGCTGTAAAAAGATTTAATAGAATATTGAAAAAAATAGGAATGGAAGAACAATTACAAAAACAAGGAGCCAAACCAGGAGATCAAGTTAAAATTTGTGATCGTTTGTTTGATTTTTTATAATTTGGTAATTATAACATAAAGAAATTATATTTTTGCTCCATAAAAAAATGATGAATCACTCCCCTTATTATTTAAAAATATTTTTCTTACACTTTATAACCTCCCATTATAAATCTTTTTTGCCCCCAAAACTAAATAAACAAATGCAAGATCTTAATATAAGATCTTTTTTATTACCCAAAACCAACAAAAACAATATACAAAGCAAACAAAACAACATAACCCCCCCCCTTAAACAACCCAAATTTTACTTTCCCCAGTCAAAAATATAACCTAATTCATCAAAATTGAGTTATAATAAAATAAAAAGCAAAAATAAATACTTAAAACAAAAGGACTAAATCATGAATTTTGTAACTAGAAATACTAGAATTTATATATCTGATTGTGCTAATTATATTATTAAAAGAATTGATGTTAATCATATGAAACTCTAAAAGCTAATTTACTATTCTTATGCTGCTTATTTAGTTAAATATAAAGAATCTTTGGCTGTTAATCTAGTAGAAGCATGGCAAAAAGGACCTGTTTTTAAAAGATTATATCAAAAACTTAAACATTATGACAAAGACGAAATTATTAAAGAGCCTGTTTATCAAATTTGTGAAAGTAAATTAAATTGGGAAAGAAAACAAGTAACGGATTTCATTATTTCCAAATATGGATGGGTAGATTCATGATCTTTGATGAGGCAATCCATGAGAGAAGCTCCCTTTGATAATTATTTTGAAGAAACTCCAATGTATCATTTTCCCAAAGCCTGTTATATTCCTGATGAGGCAATATATCATTATTTTAAAGATTCTAGTAATTGGTATGTTTTTCCTAAATATTATCCTACTTGTTTACAAAGGATGTAAAATATTGTGAATTGTTAAATAAAATTAATAAAATATCTACAAACATAATTTAAAGATTGCATTTTACTTTAATGTTTGATACAATAAAAGAGGTCAATGGAAGTGGCTGAGGTTTAAAATAAGTATTTTAAGCTTAGGAAAGTCCATGTTAGCACATGCTGCGATTGCATGTAGTGTTTGTGTCTAAGGAATTAATAACTTAGAGTACTGTAAAAAGTAACGGCGTTTTTTAGCTCTAAGGATTGCAATAATTACATTATTTTAATCTATGAGATAAAAACTGAAAGTGTCACAGAGACGAGTTAATTAGAAATAATTAAGTGAAACGCGATAAACCCCTCAAGCTAACAACCCAAAATAATGGTAGGGGCATGCAAAGCGATTAAATGAAATCAGTTTTGCACTACTTATTAGTAGAAGATAAATAGTCACACTTGTTTAACAAGAACAGAACATGGCTTATGCACATTGACCTTTTTTATTAAATTATTTAAAAATCAATAAAGATTATTTGCTTGCTATTATATTTATTATTTGGTATATCTATATTTTGGCAAGAATTATAATTAATGTTATTTATATTATTCATTTATAATTATTGTATTTTATTTGCTTTTAAGTAATTTAAAAATTATTTGTTCCCCCTTTATAAACAAAAAAGCCAAACTGTAAAGTTTGGCTTTCATTGTCTTTATGCCTTTATATTGTGATATTTCTTAAAAGATATTAAATAAGTAAAGATAGTAATTTATTTATTTTTGATGTTTAATTTTATAAATTAAAATGAGTAAAAAAGCAACTATTAGACCAGTTATAATTATTATAATTGTATAAAAAATTATTGAATTTGTTGTAGTAGTTTTAGTTGTTGAAGCTGCATTTGTTTCTTGTTGATAGTTAATTTCTAGTTCCATTTCGCTTTCATATTCGTGATATTGGTCTTCTTTTGCTAAATCGTATTCTATTTTACAAAAATTATTACTGCCATCTTTGTTTTTGCTAAATTGAAAATCTTTAGGTAAAAATTTATTTTGAAGTTGAGGATTTTTTTGCCAAATAGCTTCACATATTAATTGCTTTCTTTGTTCATCAGTAATATTAGGTGTTATTTGTATTGTTCCTAAATGGGCATTTGTAATAATTTCCTCCAAGTTTATCGTTTTTTTAGTAAAATTAAATTCTATTTTATTGCCCAATATATCTTCAATTTGAAAACTACCTTGCCATTGCATTTCTTCTGATTCATATTTTTCTTCTAATTGTTCGCTTGCTATTTCAAAATCATCGCTTTGTATTTGGATGTTTGATTCTTTATTTATTTCTTTAAGTATGTCATTTAAAGCAATTATAATATCTTCTTTGGTTAATTGATTATTTTGTTTATAATAACTAAAATCATTGATTGTTCTTTTTTCTAGGGGAAATAATTGTTCGAAATTTTTGGGATTCTTTAAATTTTTTAAAGACAGATTATTTATTATTTGGGGTTTTTGTTGTGTGTTATTTGCATTTTTTTCAACCCCTACTCCATTTTCCTTTTCTTGGATGTTTTCTAGTTGTTGTTGTTTTCCAGCATAAATACTAATTTGATTGCAAAAATGTATGCCCAATAAAATCATGAATAAAATTAAAGTAAAGTATTTGGGAAACAAACGCATAATTGCTTTGCTTTGGATTTTCATATTAAAAATATTTTACTTTTCTATAAATATTAAAGGGTTTCAAAAATAACCCCATTAAAATATTACAGTATAATTATATTTTTTGTGCAACATTTGTATTTATCACATTTTATTATTGTGCCTTTTTCAACAACTTTGCATCCTTTAATTTTATTTTACGTCCCCCAAATAAAAAAAATTGAATTAAAATATTGTGCCAAAAGTTATTTTTTTGTTTTTTTTATGTTTATTTTAAAATTTTTTATTATATAAATACAACTATGTAAATATTTTTCTTCCATTTCCTTGACCCTCTTATTTTCTCTTATTTTCTCTAGTGAAGATTACAGTAGCTGTACAGTTAGTAGTACTAGTAATCATAGGTTTTGGTTGGAGCTAGCTTGTGTTTTGTTTCATGCAGATGTAGAAGTAGGAGTACGTGCATAAGACAGGCATATGTGAGGAAAAAAGATTGGTGATAATAACTGAGTTGGTGCATTAACCAAGTGGTGTTTGGTTCTTTGTCTCCTTTTTCTTGAGAAGCATTGCAGCAATGTATAGGTGCTGTTTGGGAAGGAGAGACTAAACTTTAGTCTCTCTCATAAAAGCATAAGTCCCTATAAGAGGGACTAAAATTTTTATGAGAAGACTAAACTTTAATCCCTCCTTCCCAAACACCACCATAGTACGAAAGTCCCGGGCAAGTGGACGTGCGCAGAGAGAAGGAAACGATCCAGATGTGATGTGTTGTTTCGCATGCCATTTCACCACCCCAAACAAACCCAAATCAATCACACCTTCGGTTCATCTTAATTGGGCTTAATGTCCAGAGAGCCCATTATAGATTTAGAGCCCACTAACGAATCAATTTGGTGTGAAAAAGAGTCTAATTTTAATCTCTCAACCGCAAAACTGGGTATAACGCACGATTCCTCTAGCTGTTAAAACCGATATAAAATAACTACTCCCAGACAATATTGAAGGTGATATTTATTGACTGTGTAGTCCACTCATCACATGTTTTTTTAGAGGTGGGCCCACATGCCATCCCCTATCGCCCTTCGTTCTCTCGTCTCCTCTCTCCCTCCCCCTTTATGTCCACGATCCACATCAAGGAAACCACCTTCACACCAATCTTAACAGTTTGGGGTTCGAAATATATTTTATTTTGATCGAAGGATATGAATCGGATTAGACCAATAATTGAGGGTGCGTTCCCAACTTAGGCTGCGTTCGTTAGCTCTAGTTCCCAACTTCCCTCCCTTGTTTTCCATGTGCACGCTTTTCAAACTGCTAAACGGTGTATTTTTTGAAAAAAGTTTCTATACAAAAGCAATTTAAAAAATTATATTAATCTATTTTTGAAAAAGAGTAAAGTATACGGGCGATCCTTAAACTTGTAGGGGTATGTCATCTAGATCCCTAAACTCTCAAAATACATATCCAAGTCCCAAAACTTGTCATAGTGTGTCATCTAGGTACCAAATCGCCATAACCCCTTTGGGATCCTACGTGGCGTTGATGTGGCATGCCACACGGACATAATGTGGCATCATTTTGACTGACAAATGGGACCTATTTATTTTTTTTTCCTTTTTTTCTTCTCTTTTTTTAACCTTTCTTCTTCTTTCTCT
>NZ_MIEP01000002.1:0-9033 GCF_001866375.1 Rice orange leaf phytoplasma
TTTAATTTTAACAATTTTATATTATAATATAAATATAATTATTTAAATATTTTGAGTCTTAACTCTAAACTCTTACTTATCTTAGATTTAAAATATTCAAAAGCAACTACTAACTTTATAAATTATTTATTTCTAATTTTATTAATTTTTCACAAATCACACATTAGCAAAACAAACAAGATAATAAATTAACTATATTTATTCTTTATTTTTAATTATATAAAATTTACATAATGAATATATTTCTATTTTGCAATTGCTTTCAAACTCAAACCCAAAAATTATTTTTTTGCAATTGATTTTCACAAAATAAAATCTTATTTGTATAATAATTTATATAATCCCCAATATATTTAATCATTTAATTAAATTATTTTTATAATATGTTTGCAATATTTTGGAAAATAATAAGCATATTTTCTAAGTTTATTATTGTGTTAATAACCTCTTTTATTTAATTCTTAGCCATAATTTTATCATTTTTCGCAACAAACACCACCAACAACAAATTAGCGTTAATTGTAATTTAGATTTTGTTAATTATTGTAAGTTTTATCAATTTTGTACCCTAAAGCCATATTTGTGTCTTTTTTTAATAACTTTGGCACTAAATTATTATATTTGCAACATTTCCCTTAACACATTAATTTAGTTTTTTACCCCCTTTTTTATATTTATTCAGGGTCATTTATACGAGGTATTACAAAACCATTTCAAAAACACTTGCATAATATTTTGCATTAATTTATATTAAGATATAATAAATATCTTTAAAGTTTTAGTTTTTTCATAATGTAAATATGAAACACATTTTAAAAAATGAAATTATAAGTAATAAACTTATTTTAAAATATAAAATAAAAACATTTTATTACTAAAATTAACACAAACCAACCCCCCAAATAACAAATTAGCCCTCATTATAATTAAATATTTTTGCTACTTTATTACAAATGTATAGCCATAACTGTATCAAAATTGAAATTTTTAATGATGGATTTTACAAAGAAATCCCAAAACCACTAATTTATAATTGCATATCATTAGATATTTTTATAACATCGTTTTTACCTCACAAAATAGTTCCTTTTAGATCATTTTAAATCAATTCAGAAAGGCAAAAGGAGACCATAATTATGGATTTTTTTATTAAACACAAACAAAAAATAATCATTTTTCTTTTGGCAACAATAACAACGCTGATTTTGTCTATTCCTTTTTTATCTTTGACAAAAGCCAATAATGCCAAAACTGCTTCAAAAGATTTACAAATAGTAACGACTACTACCATGTTAAAAGATTTAGTCAAGCATTTAGTTGGTGATGTGGCAGAAGAAGAACAAAACGAATATCAAAAAATTGAAGGTATTCAAGTTGATTCTTTGATGGGAGTAGGAATTGATTCGCACAATTACAAAACCAAATTATCAGATCGCAAAAAAATTAAAGAAGCTGATTTAGTTGTGATTAATGGACTGCATTTGGAAGCTAAAATGGCAGAAGCCTTCCCGCTTTTAACGAATAATTCCTTTACCGTAGTGCAGTTAGATGAAACGCATACCAAAGTTATAAATCAAGAAGGTAAAGAGGAGGAACACATTAAAGAAGAAAATATTAAGCGAGATGAAGATACTCATGGACCAGATCCTCATATTTGGTTTGATATAGATCTTTGGATTAAAGTTTTAAAACAATTAAAATACAAATTAAAAACAGTATTGAAAAAAGACCTACGTTTTAGCCAAAAGGATATTGCTAATTTAAAAAACAATTGCGACACATATGAACGAAAATTAAAATTATTAGATACATATGTAGGCAAGAAATTTAACGAATTAAAAGGACAATTTTCTTCTCAAGGCAAAACATTTATTTTAGTTACTGCCCATGATGCTTTTTCTTATTTAGCTAGAAAATATGATTTTGAATTAAGTCCAATTCAAGGAATTTCTACCCAAACAGAAGCCAGTATCAGCGATATTGAAGAATTAGCTAATAAACTGGTTGAAAACCAAGTAAAAGCTATTTTTGTAGAAAGTGCTTTTCCAGAAGGAACGCTTGATTCTCTTAAAGAATCTGTAAAAAGTAAAGGTCATAATATTAAAAAAAGTGATGAAGAATTATACGCTGATGCTTTGGGTTCAGAAAGTGAAGAGCCAATAGAATTTGAAGCCGACAAAGATAAAGACGGGAATTCCAAACCAACAAAATACAAACATTCCACCTATATTGGAGCTTTATTACACAACATTCATACAATAGAAAAAGAATTAAAACAATAACAACAATAACAAAGAAATAAGGAGATTATAATGAAAAAAGAAATAGCCATTAAAATTAGAGATCTAACTGTAGCTTATCATCTAAAACCAGTTTTGTGGGATATTGATTTAGATATTTATCAAAGCTCTTTGACAGCTATTTTGGGTCCTAATGGTGCTGGAAAATCTACTTTAATTAAAACTATTTTAGAATTGATTCCCAAAGTTTCTGGAGAAGTTTTATTTTATAATCAAAAATATGGACAAGTAAGAAAAAAAATTTCCTACGTGCCACAAAGAAATTCAGTTGATTGGGATTTCCCAACTACTGTGTTTGATGTTGTTTTAATGGGCCGCTACGGACATTTAGGATGGTTTAAAAAACCAACTGCTAAAGATAAAGAAATAGTAATGCAATCTTTGGAAAAAACAGGAATGCAAGACCTTAAGGACCGTCAAATATCTGAACTTTCAGGCGGACAACAACAAAGAATTTTTTTAGCTCGTGCCTTAGCTCAACAAGGAGATATTTATTTTATGGACGAGCCTTTTCAAGGAGTTGATATCCAAACAGAAAAAAAAATTATCCAAGTTTTAAAAGATTTGCAAAAAGAAAATAAAACCATTATTGTAGTGCACCATGATTTAGAAACGGTGACTCAATATTTTGATCATGTAGTTTTGGTAAACGTAAAAAAAATTGCAAGTGGTACTAAGGATGAAGTTTTTAACCAAACTAATTTAACTAAAACTTTTCAAAATAAACAATTAAAAAAAGACATCCATAATTTGCAACCCCCCCCAAAACAACTAAATAAAAAGAACCAAAATAAATAATCAAATTAAATATAAATGATTAAAATAAATAATCATATAATAAAAAGAATAAAATAACCAATAAATAAGAAAGGATGAAATATGTTTGCTTTAGAATTTAATTATACTGTTGTTAAAGTGCTTTTAGCAGCTAGTTTTTTAGGATTTACATCAGGTATTTTAGGTGTTTTTATTATCCTGAAAAAACAAGCCTTAATTGGAGATGCTCTTTCTCATACCGCTTTGCCAGGAATTGCCTTAGTTTATCTTTTTGCTCGTAGTACAGATATTTGGGTTTTGTGGCTGGGTGCTATTCTTGCTTCGTTTGTTACTTTGCTTTTGATGGAACTTATTAAAAAATATTCCAAAATTAAATCAGATACAGTCTTATCATTAGTGCTTGCTTCTTTTTTTGGTCTTGGCAACGTTTTGATTGCCATTGCTCAAAATACTGGTGAGGATAACAAAATAGCTACTTTGGAAAAATTTATCTTAGGGCAAATTGCTTTAGTAACTGAACTAGATATGATTTCTACTGGCATTATGGCTTTAATTACTTTAGTTGTGGTAGTTGGCTTGTGGAAAGAATTCAAAATTTATATTTTTGATGATAAGTTTGCCCAAAGTGTAGGATTTAACACTAAAATTATGACTTTTATTCTTAATTTCTTATTAATTGGAGTAGTAGTTATTAGTTTAAAAATTATTGGTATTATTTTGACAAGTGCCTTTTTAATTATGCCAGGAGTAATTGCTCGTCAATTTAGTGATAGATTTGTTACTAATGTTATTGTTGCTTCCATTGTTACTTTCTTTTCTAGTTTAATTGGAGTTTTTATAAGCAATAGTGTACAAGATATGCCAACAGGACCAATGATTATTGTTATTACTACTTTATTTATTGCTTTGTCCTTGCTATTTTCTCCTAAATATGGAGTTATTAGTAGATATGTACAAAAAATTAAATATCAAAAAAAGATTAAAAAATTTCGTCAACTTATTCATCTTTATTACGAACAAGAAGAAACTCATACTTTGAGTTTGCCAATAATTCAAATAGAAAGTTTTTTATGGAAGGAAAAATATTTAATGTTACAAAATCAAAAAGCCCAATTAACACCTAAAGGAATTAAATTAGTTGAAAATTTAATTGATGGTATTGTTTAATGATAAGTTTTATAAATAATGTTGTTGGTTGCTTTGAACTAGATGTTTTTTTAGTTATTTTATTTTGTTCTTTGACTTTGGCTAGTTTAGGAGTTTTTTTAGTATTGAAAAAGTCTTCTATGGTGGTTGATGCTATGAGTCATAGTGTTTTATTAGGAATAGTTGTAGCTTTTTTAGTAGTTAAAAATCTTAATTCCCCTCTTTTAATTATGGGAGCTGCTTTAGTAGGTGTGCTTACAGCTTATATGGTAGAACTTTTAGGCAAACATTCTAAAGTTACTAAAGATGCTTCTATTGGGATTGTGTTTACTTTTTTCTTTTCGGTAGCAATTATTTTGATAAGTCTTTATACAAGACACGAACATTTAGATACTGATGCTGTTTTTTTAGGCAATATTGAACTTACCCACATTAAACAACTCAAAAAAATCATTCCTCTTTTATGTCTTAATTTGTTGTTTGTGCTTTTCTTTTATAAAGAATTAAAAATCTATATTTTCGACCCTACTCTTGCTGTAATCCTCGGCTTTTCCACTACTTTAATTAATTATTTATTGATGTTTTTAGTTTCTATGACAGCTGTTATTTCTTTTGATGTAGTTGGTTCTATTATGGTAATTTCTTGTATGATTGGACCTGCTGCTACATCTCTTTTAGTTACTAAGAATCTATATAATAGCTTTTTGCTTTCTTTATGGCTTGCATTTGTGAATTCTAGTCTTGGTTATTATTTGGCAATTGGACTTAATTTACCAGTATCAGGATTAGTTGCTTTTATGAATTTAGTGAACTTTTTGCTCTTTTTCTTCTTAGCCCCTAAAACTGGAATTGTTGCCAAAATGATTAAAAATAATTTGCAAAAAAAAGAATTTATGATTATTTCTTTACTAATGCATCTCAAAAATCATCAAGATCAATTACAAAAAAATCATTTTCAAGAGATTTATAAAGATCTAAAATGGTCTTTATCTCTTTATAATAAATGTCTTAATAATGCTTTAAAAAAAGGCTATATTCAAATAAAGCAAAATCAAGTAATACTAAATGATTCAGGAAACTATATTTTAGAAGAAAAAATTGCTCTTTGGATATAAAAACCTACACCCAACAAACAACTTCAATAAAGTGGGTTTTATCATATTGAAAGAATTTTAAAACACTTAAATAAAAAAAATTAACCCTTTGCTAAGGTATTTTTTTTAGCTTACCAACATCACAAATTTGCTTTTGTTTTATAAAATTAAGTTATAATAAATATGGTACCATTTATAAGTATATAGAAATTAGAAACAACACTTTCCTATTTTATATCAACACTTTATTATCACAAAAAACATCATGAATTATTTTTAACTTTGCACCGCAAAACCATAATTATCAAAAAAATTAATTTATTTGTTTAACTTAGAAAAAACTAAAATAAATTATAATGACAATAAAATATCTTATCATAACATTTAATGTAATACTTAAATGTCCTATAAAACTAAGGAGTAAAACGATGAAATTTATAGGTAAAAAAATATTATGTTTAGCATTAATATTAAATTTAGTTAATTTTTTTATTTTTATAGTTTTTAATGTTTGTAGTTTTAGTTTTTTTAAGAAGAAAAATCCTTATTTTAATAATAATGTTGTTTATGCACAGAAAGAAGAAAGTGCAAATAAGGGGAATAATAAAGATCAAAATGATGCAAAAGATAATCAATTAAATAAACCAAAAGAAGAAAAGCAAGAAGAACAAAAAGAAGGGTGTGGTTCTTGGTTGTGGAATAAAGTCAAAGAAGTTGGAACAGCTATTTATAATACATTGCCAGGAACCAAAGCCCCTGAAAATATTGACACACAATTATTAAACCAAATACAAGAAGAAATAACTGCCATTGAAGAAACAAAAGAACAAATTAAAGAATTAACCCAACAAGACGAAACATTAAAAAATATGTTAGAATCTGATGAAGCATATAAAAAAGCGGAACAACAATATAAAGAAGTAGAAAACAATTTAAAAGAAAATAAGTTTCAAGAAGCTTCCAATTTATTAAAATCTTCTCCAACTTGGTGGCAATCTTTTATAAGTTTTTTTCCTTTTGTGGATAATCAAACTCCTCAACCCTTAAAAGAAGCTTATAAAACTGCGTTGGATAATTTACAAAAAGTTCAACAAGTAAAAGAAGATTGGAATAAATTACAAAATATAAATGATGTACAAGAATATAAAATTCTTTGGGCATCTATTAAAGATAAAATTAATAATTTTTGGCCTTCTGCTAATGCTGATGTCACTCCTACACCTTCTGATTTAAATTCACAAGAAGAAATACCTGCTATTAAAAATTTTCTAAATAATCATAAATTTGCAACTAAATTGCTTGGTTGGTGTTTAGGAGAAAAAAGTAATGATGTTAAAACAATAGCTTCTAATTTAACAAACAGATTAGCTCAATATATAGGCAATAAAGCTGAGGAAAAACTTCAAAATAAAGTAGAACAAGCTAAAAAAGATGTTCCTCAAAAAGCTACAGATGCAGTTAAAGGCTACATATTTCAAGTTATTACCGCTGCTGTTGCTTTTACTGCTTTAGTTATTACATTTCTTTACTGGTTTATAATTAAAAAAATTAAAAAAAATCAAATTAAAAAACCACAAATAAGTAAAAAAGTTACCTTAAATAAAACAAAATAAACTTTTTTATTCTTAAATAATAAATAAGCAAAAATAATAATTTATTTTACATCATTTGCTATTATTATTTCTTAAATATTACATTATTAGTGTTTTTATTTCAATTTCATACGAAATAAAAAGGAGATTAATTTTTATGTTAAAAATTAACCATTTATTTAAAAAATTTCAAAATACAGAAGTCCTTGAAAATGTTTCTTTTCAATTGCCTCAAAAAGGATTAGTTTTTATTATTGGTAAATCAGGTTCTGGTAAGTCTACTTTATTGAATCTCATAGGAGGGCTTGACAAACCCACTAAGGGAAATATTACGGTTTTAGGACGAAACATTAATGAATTTGCTTCATTCGAACTAGATGCTTATCGCAATTATTTTTTAGGATTTGTTTTCCAAGAATATAATTTATTAGATAATTTAACAGTTTTTGAAAATATTCAAATAGCTTGTGCACTACAATCAAAACAAGTAGATAATTGGAAAATGCAACAAATATTAAAACAAGTAGAATTAGATGGTCTAGAAACTCGCTATCCTAATCAACTTTCAGGAGGACAAAAACAAAGAGTAAGTGTTGCTCGTGCTTTAATTAAAAATCCTAAAATGATTTTGGCAGACGAACCTACTGGTAATTTAGATGAAAAAACAGGACAAAAAATCTTTGAATGTTTAAAACAAATATCAAAAGATACCTTAGTTGTTATAGTTTCTCATGATACCCAAAGTGCTTATAAATATGCAGACCGCATTATTGAATTTGCTGATGGTCAAATTGCAAAAGACCTTACTAAAAAAATAACTAAAGCTTCCACTGATAAACCCCAAATATTACAAAATAAAACTTATACCCAAGAAGAAGTTGCTAATTTATTAAAACAAAAAAATAATGCTATGGAACTAGATTTTGCACCCACTTTGGCAAATGAAAATTATAGTTCTCAACATCAAGCAATGCATTTGCCTTTAGTAAAAACTCATCTTTCCAAACAAACAGCTCTTTTAGTAACTCAAAATATTTTAAAAAATAATAAGAAATTAGCTTTTAAAATCATTTCTACATCTAGTAATGGTGCTTTATTCTTAACTCTTTCTTTTTTAATATTTTTCAATATGTTTCTTTGGCTTTGTAATTTAGGTTATGTCACACCAGAAAGTCAAGCCAAAAACAAGACATTTTGGTTGTTATTAGCACCTTTATTATTTCACATATATTTTTTAGGTATATCTTTTTATCAAATGATTATTCATATGAGAAATATTATCACCTTAAAAAACAAAGATATTGGCATTCTAAAATCTTTAGGGGTTTCTGATCGAGATATTCACAAAATATTTCATCATTTAAATATAAAAATAGTTATTATTCAATTTTTGGGAATTCCTTTATTTTTTTTGATATTTGTTTTATTCATGGCAATATCAGCTTCTTTGCAAGGCAAATTAAAATTCTTTTTAAAGTATTTGCCCACCCTTTACTCATCTTTAAAAGAATTTGTGCCTCTTTATTTATTTTTGGTAAATATAGTTTTATTTTTTGCTTTAGCTTTTGCTTATCCTTTTTTCTTAAATCATTTTTCAATCAAAAAACAATTAAAAAAAGTCTTAAAACAAAACCCTTTAACTATTATTTTAACTGTTCCCAAAGCATAATTTTTTGAACCATTTCATTTATTAAGCATTAAGACAATCAAATTTGAATATAATATTTAAGATCAACTTTAAGTTGGTCTTTTTTATTTTTATCGACTAAATTGCTATCATTTCATGCATTCACCAAGTTATTTATATATAATAATTTTTTCAAGCAATCAAACACCAACCAAAATTAATTACCAACTAAAAATTACTAAAAATATTATTTTATTTGACTACTTTTGTTGTCTAATTTAGTTAGATAATGCCAATTTTATTTACTGCAATCTATCTATTTTAATTTATGAAAAATTTAAATTAATTGTTTTGCAACACTTTAACCATTACTAAAAATATTATGAATTTATTTTTTATTTATACTACCCATTAAAATATTTCTAATAGCTTCGTTGCATTCAAATCCTTAAATTTAAATAAATTATTTATTTGCTTGAATATTGTAGGCGATTAAA
>NZ_MIEP01000003.1:0-18874 GCF_001866375.1 Rice orange leaf phytoplasma
ATAAAACCATTATATATATTATATAATTTTTTAATAATTTTCCCAAATAAAACCTTATAATTGATTCTTTTTTATTATTAATAATAATTTTTGATTATAATTGTATTTATAAAGATTATTTTATTGCTAAAAACTATTATTAATAATAAAGATAAATAAAAAAAACTAGGTTAAAAAAACCTAGCTTTTTAAATAATGATTAAATAAGATTATTTATTGTTTTTGTTTTTTTTAACAAATAAAAACACACCACCAGCAACGGCAGCAACAACTACAACAGCTACTAATGTTAAGAACAACACTGTTTTGTACCAAGGTGTTTTAGCTACATTAAATTCAAAGACAACTTGTCCTGAAACAGTAGTTTTACCATCTACAGCTTTAACAGTAACTTTATTAGCATCGTCGTCTTTACCAACTGTGAAAGTTACGTCGTCTTTGTTTACAGTTGCAGGAACTTTAGCTCCAGCTTCTTTTAAAGCTTTTAAACCAGCTTCTGCATCTACTTTGCCATTTTTAACTGTAAGTGTAAGTTTTTTGTCTGTGCCTAAAGTTAATTTATCTAATTCACATACGCCTACTAAATTTAATACTTTTGAACCTGATAAAGCTTTTCCAGCATCACCATCTGCAGGTGTAACTGTTACTTTATTATCAGCAACCACTACTTTTACAGAATCTTTTGTTACTTTTGCATTCAATGAAGTGTTTTGAACTTTCCATTGTTTAACAACTTTTTCTGCATCAGCAGCATCAGCAGCAGTAAGTTCAAGAGCGCCTTTACATTCTAAAGTGCTTAAATCTAGTTTATCATCAGCAAAAACTTGAACGCCAACAAACATTAAAGCAACAGCAGCAAATAAAACTAAAACTTTAGCAACTAAAGATTTTTGAGTTTTTTGATTTTGCATTGTTTGTTCTCCTTTCTTGCGTTATATAATTATATGGTTTGAGTTGTTTTCTAACAAAGAGTTAAAAGACAATCAAAACCTACTATTATTTTAACATGAAAAAAGGAAAAATGGGAGATAATAATTAAAAAAATAAAGCTTTATTAGTTATAAAAAATTATTCTTGTGTTCCTAAATCAAAGTTATTATCTTTATTTTCTTTCAAACTTACCACAGCAGCCTCAGTTGTAATCATCAAAGCAGAGATAGAAGCAGCATTAAGAACAGCTTGACGAGTTACTTTAGTAGGGTCAATTATACCTTCTTTTAAGAGACAAACATACTTACCTTCTTTAGCATTAAACCCAAAATTTAAGGGTTGTAAAAGTTGTTGTTTTACCACATCTTTACCTGAAAATCCTGCATTATAAGCAATTTGATAAGTAGGTACTAAAAGACTTTGTAATACTACATCAATTCCTTGTTGTACTTCTTTATTATCAGATACCAAAGTATCTTTTAATTCTTGATAAACCTCAACTAAAGCTTTTCCACCACCAACTACAATTCCTTCAGTAATAGCAGCTTTAGTAGCATTAAGAGCATCTTCAATACGTAATTTTTTATCTTTTAATTCAGTATCAGTTGCAGCCCCAACTTTAATTAAGGCAACTCCTCCTGATAATTTAGCTAATCTTTCTTGCAAATTTTTAGTTTCATAATCAGAAGTAGCATTTTTAATTTGAGTTTTTAATACTTGAATACGTTTTTCTAATTCAGGACTTTTAGAATTACTTATCAAAGTAGTATTATCTTTTTTAATAATAGCTTTATTGATATTTCCTAAATCATCCATTTTTAAATCTGCTAATTTCATATTGAGTTCTTTAGAAACAAAATTAGCTTTTGTAAGTACTGCAATATCTTGTAACATTTCTTTTTGATTATCACCAAAACCAGGAGCATTAGTTACAACTACATTAAAAGTTCCTCTTAATTTATTAGCTACCAAAACCCCTAAAACTTCATTTTCCACAGCTTCAGCTACAATTAATAAAGGTCTAGATGCTTTTACTACTTCTTCCAAAATAGGTACAATTTCTTGCACAGTACTAATTTTATGATCAGTTACTAAAACTAACGCATTTTCTAACTGTACTGTCATACTTTCTCTATCAGAGACAAAATAAGGAGAAGCATATCCTTTATCGTACTGCAATCCTTCAACAACTTCTAATTCTGTTTCAAAACCTTTGGATTCATCAACATTAATAACTCCATCTTTTCCTACTTTTTGCATCGCTTGGGCAATGATTTTACCAATTTCTTGACTACCTGATGAAACAGCAGCCACATTTTGAATATCTTCTTGGGCGTCTACTTTTTTAGATTTAACTAAAAGTTTTTTGGCAACTGTTAATGCAGCTAACTCAATTCCTTCTTTTACTAAAACAGGATTAGCTCCTGCATCAATTGCATCAAACCCACGATGAATCATACTTTGTGCCAAAACAGTTGCTGTAGTTGTTCCATCTCCTGCTTTATCGTTAGTTTTGGAAGCTACTTCATATACTAACTTTGCTCCCATATTTTGATAAGGATTTTTTAATTCAATTTCTTTAGCAATAGAAACACCATCATTTACAATAGCAGGTGAATCATAGGCTTTTTCTAAAATAACATTACGTCCTTTAGGTCCTAAAGTCACTTTAACAGTATTTGCAATTTCATCTACTCCTTGTAATAAAGCTTTTCTTGCTTCTTTGCCATAAAGTATTTTTTTACTCATTTTATTACTCCTTAAATATTTTGATTATTGATTATTATATCTTATTATATCTTTATTTATTGATATTTAATTAATATTTATAATTTTATGATTTATAATTTTAAAAAAGTTTAAAATATTGTCTTTTTATTTATTAATACTTAGTTTATAATTATTTATCTTATCTATATTATCTTATTTAATTTGTGCCAAAATATCTTTTACAGCAACAATTAAATAATCTTTTTCTCCTAAAGTAACTTTGCTACCAGAATAGCTTTTATAAACTACTTCATCATCTTTTTTTAAACCTTCAACTTTGGAACCTACTCCAACAACAACCCCAACAGAGGATTTTTCTTTTTCTGATAAAGCCAAAATAATTCCGCTAGCTGTTTTAGTTTCTTCCATTTTCAATTTTAAAACAACATTGTCATGTAAAGGGATAATTGTTTTTTGTTTCATGATTAAACTCCTTTTAATTTAATAATTTATTATAGCAAATAAAATATTTTTGTAATGATTTAATTTTGGCACTAAATAATTTAAGTGCCAAAGCACTTTTATTATATCATAAGATTTAATAATTGGCAAGTATTAAAAAAAATAATTTGGTTTGGAGGATTAAAAAATTTATTTTATATTTTTGGTAAATATTATTAAATTTGTCTTATTGGGAATTGCAAAAAAGTTTTTCATTTATGTTATTGTTTATTCATTTATGTTATTGTTTATTCATAAAAATAAGTTTGATAAATAATCTTTAATCTTGGATTAAGATAAATAACACAACCAAATAATAATAAATTACAAGTAATAACTGTTTCTAAATTAAGAACAAAAATAGTGATAAAGGAAGTTATTTCATTAGCAAAAAAGATATTATAATATGGATTATCTTTTAGAATATATTTAATACTTGGCAAATAACATAAATAACCATTTATAGCATAAAGACAAGCATGAATTAACATAATTATAATTAAAATACTTAATAAACGTATAATATTTTTTTTATTAATATTAAAATGACTTAAATCTTTACAATATAATAATCCTGTAAAAGAAAAAGATAAAAGAGGTATTAAAGTTTTTAAAAGATAATTAAGTATAAAAAAAGCTACTTTATTAATATTTATTTTTTCAATCAAAAAAATATCATAATCAGCTAAAATCCAAAAATGTCCCAAAGTAGTTACAAATTCACAAAACAGATAAATAAGAAGCATTAAATAAGCTTTCTTAAATCCAAAGAAAAACCCTAAATAAAATAAAGGTACTAAAGCCAGATTAAAATAAGCTTTATAAGTTAAAGGAGACCTAAAATAATCATATAGCCCCATTTGTTTAGAAAGATGAAATAATATAAGAGCTAAAGCAAGTATATGAGCTGCTAGAATATATTTATGCAAAGTCTTTTTAGTCTTTTGAGTGATGGAAAAATACAAAATATTGCTCCTTTTAGTTTTCTAATATACTTGATAAATTATTTTTAAGGAATTATTATATCACTTTTATCACCTCAATTATAACATATATCAAAATACAATAACATAATGTTAATATAAATAATTTATTCAATTTATCCAACAAAGATAAATAATTTCAATTAGGATAAAATAAATAATGGATATAAAATATCCATTATTTATTTATAATTATTATTTAATTTTTGTGTTAATTCATCTAATCCGCCATACACTTCTTTAAAGACTTCATCTAAATCGTTTTGTTGTAATGTTTGTTTGGTTTCTAAAAACTTTCTTTTAGAAGCTTCTACAAAATAAGCAATTAATTTATCAAATTGAGCTTCTTCCATTAATTGATTAATTTTAGGATTTAAGGTTTGGTTGAAATAATGCATTGCTTGTGTTGAATAAAGAACTTGTGTATTTCTTTTATTATAAACCTTAGCTAATTCTTGTAATTCATTACAACGTTCTTCTGGTGTATTAAGGATTTTCATACCATAAACTTGATAAAAAACTGCTCTTAAATCAACTACTCTAACTTCTTTTTCTAAGTCCTTTTGTAATTGTTTAACTTTTGCTTTAAAAGGTTTTTTTCTTGGTCCAATTGTGCCATTTTTTGTACTAATTTTGTTATGTCTTCTTCTAATTTTAATGGGTCTTCTTTTTGTAATAGTTCTTCTTTTTGTTTATCTTTTATTTGTTGTTTTAGTTTTTCAGCCTCTGGATTTGGTTGTGGAGATTTTTGTTCACTGTTTGGAGGAGTTGGCGTTACATCTTGTGGCGGAGTTGAAGAAGTATTTGATTCAGATGTTTGTAGAGTTGATGAGGTAGGAGGTTGTAAGGGTTTTGGTTGGGATTATTTCTCGTTTAATTTGCTTAATTCTTCTTGCAAAAACTCTATTTCAAAATTCAATTTAGCTATTTTTTCTTCTAATATAATTTGTTGGGCTTTCTTTTCGGCTGTTTCTTTTTTCTATTTTTGTCTCTTGTTGTTTGATTTGTGCCATTTGGCTTTCATTTTCAACTATTTATTCTAATTTAATTTTTCTATTATGCAATTTGTTTTTAATTCTTGAATGTCTTTTTGGAGTTGGTCTTTTTCTTCTTGTGATAAAGATAAAGTATTTGCTTCTAATTGTAATTTTTTAGTTTTATCATCAATTTCTTTTTGTTTTGCACGACTTTCAGCACTTAAACGATTATTCATATTAATAACAGATGATTCAATCATATTTTCTAAACGTCTATTAGAACGCGATTCTGCATCAAACTTATCAAGAAAAGGATTAATAGTTTTTAAAAGATATTCTAATGCTTCTTCGTGAAAAGGATTTTTTCTTAAAACATTAATCATTAAATCTAAGTATTTAGCTATGGCTGTTGCATCACCAACTTTAATTTCAATATGATAAGTAAAACGTGATTTAATAGCTTCATCTATTTTATCAAAATAGTTAGTTGCTCCAATAATTAAAATAGGTTTTTTAGGATCATTTTTTGTTGAGGTTAATTCAGTTTTAAATTAGTTTACAACGTTAGGTAGATCTGAAGATGAATTTGCAGTTTTATTTAGATCTTTAAAAGCTTCTTCACATTCATCAATAAAGATAATAGAAGCTTTTACTCCTTCTTTTTTATTATGTAATCTTACATCTTCAAATAACTTTTTAACAAACCTAGGACCATCTCCTACAAGAGTTTGAGAAACAAATTCAGTAGCATTAGTTTCATAAAAACCAACTTGTCTACCAGCTTCTTTAGCAAGTGCTCTAGTAAAGAATGTTTTACCTGTTCCGGGAAACCCACAAAATAAGACTCCTTGAGGTGATTTAACTTTACAAACACCTACATAAGATAAAGGATCACTTAAATAATTAAGAAAACCTTGTAATTGGTCTATAACACTTTCCATCCCAATAGTTTTTTTAAACTAGGTAATCCTTTAAATTCATCTAAAGGCATAGGAAAATATCTAGTACCTTCAGGAAATTTATCTATGTGTTATAAATGTTTTTTAGATGGATCATTTTTATTAGCTAATGCATTTATACGGTCATTTAGAGTATGTAGATTATTTCCATGAATTATATCTTGCATCATTTGTTTTAATTCTTGAATAGTCATAAGATTTTCATCAGTTTGAGTATTATTATTTTCATCAGTTTGAGTATTATTTGTTTGGTTTTCTTTTAATTCTTTAACTTCTGTTGATAAACTTTCAACATCTGTTTTTGTTGTAGTAATTATTTCATTTGTTTTTTGAAAGTTTTTATCCATTGTATCATTTTTCATATAAGAAAAAACAATAGAACCACCTAATGCTGTAATACATATCAAAATAATAATTACAAAGAAAAACGTATTACTTTTAGATTCATTATTAGAAACTAGATTTAATGTTTCATCATATTCAAATTCATTTTCTTTTACTACTTTAAGTTTATTTTTATCATCTTTTGTTTTTTTAATTTGAATGTTAGTTGCTTTTTCATTAACTTCAACTTCTTTTAATGCTTTATCCTTTTTAGGTTCATTTTTTATATGCCATGTTATAATTAACCTTTATTTTCATTATTATATTATATATTAATTATTAATGTTATTGATTTGGTTGTTGATTATTTTGAGTTTCTTGTTGAATTACAATTTGCATATTTGCATTAGGAACTTGATAGATTGTAGGAGTATAATTTATTTGATAAGGTGAAGAATTTTGATTATAGTTATAATTATATTGACCTTTATTTTCTTGTTGCCATGCTCTATTAAATGCTGGGTCTCTAAGTTGATTATTTAAATTATGATACATATTTTGTCCTGTTTGATGTATTTCATTTGTTTGGTTAGGTTGAGGATGATGCTCCCATGCTTCGTGAGCTCTTTGCATATAATCTAATCCTTTTAAATGAGTATCAGGTAATATATCTATCATAAAAGAACTATGATTAATAGAATATGTTTGTTCTTCTAAAAAATTATATATTGGTTTTTCAAAAAATAAAAAGATTGTTTTTCTTTGTTGTGATGATTCATTATCATTTTGTTTTTTTAATTCTTGTTGAATTTCTCCTAAACAATCTTGAGGCGAAAGTCAAGCTCCAAATCCTGTTTTAAGTTGCTCGCATGCTTTTAATTTATCTTTTTCATCTTGACAAGAATTAGATTGACATGTAGTACAATTCTTACATGTTTGTTCTTGTTTTTTTCATCTAGACAAAAAGGAGCAACAAAAGGACGAAATCTTAAAATAACACTCATATTATTATTAACTTGATTATCATTATTAACTAAATCATAATAAGCATAATCAACTTCTTTTAATTCATTTTCCTTTTGTTTTGTTTTAAATGATAAAGTTAAATTAGAATCTATTGGAGGCAGTGTTGCTTTATATGTAATCTTTTCTAAATACTTTTCTAACTCTTTTAGACTATCATAATAAAGACTTCCAGAATACCATTTTATTTTTTTATTAGAAAGATTAAAAGTAAAATAAGGTGTATTAATACCAGTAGTAAATTTTTTAAAAATGTTATTAATTTTATCTTTAATTTGTTTTTTTGGTATTCTAATATATTCTTGTAATGTTTGTTGCATTAATTCAAGTATTTTTTGTCCTAATATTAGTTTTATTTCTTCTTTAATGGATTCTTTTAATTCATTTAATTTTGTTCTTATTTCTTTTATCTTGTCTTTTTTATTAGTGCCTGTTAAAGGTGGTAATTCAGTAGTTGTTTTTTTCTTTAATGCAGCTAAATTATCTCTTGTTTTAGGAGTTTTATTAGGTTCTGATAATGTAATGTTATTTAATGCGTTTTCAAATTCTTGTAGTTTTTTCTCCAAATAATCTAATATATTTTTTTCTTGTTGTGTTAAATTTAGATATTTAGGATTAGTTGTTTTGAATTCTTCTAATCTTTGGTTTTGTTCTGGTAAAAAAGAATTTGCTTGAATGTTGGGAGCAGATAAATTAGATACTAAAGAATTTCTTAATAATTCTATTATTTTCTTTCTTTCATGAAATATGTTTTTGAGCCTTTTGCACCTGTAAATTCTTCTATTAGATCTTTTATGTATTGTGCTTTTTCTTGTGGGGTCTTTGCTTCCATCATTTGTCTTTTTTCCTCTGTGTCATATACTGGCAAAGAAAGCAACAAATCTTTTATAGCTTTTTGTTTAGGTTTAACAATGTTATTTATAAAATAATTAGATTCATTAAATTGTGCTTCTATTTTGTTTTGGTCTTCTGGTGATAAACAAGATATAATATCATTTTTTATTTCATACAAATCATCTATTGACACATGTAATTTATCGTCATTTGATACTGTGGAGGATTGTTCTTGGTTTGATTCTTCTATTTCTAAAGCATCTAATCTTTTTTTTATTTCTAATATATTTGCATTAGGCATCTTTAAAAAAAGAATCTTTCAATAAAAAAGGTTTGATATCTAAATTAGGATATGTTTTTTTATCTTTTTTATAATCTAGTTCTTGAGTTAGATAATAAGGTTGAGATGCAATAATATTATCAGAATTAACTAAATCAAAATGAATATCTAATTTAAAAGGATTTGATGGATGAATAGTTAATTTATTAAATGAATTAATTTCTTTAATGGAATCTTTGTCATCAGCATTAACTGAATAAAAATCAAAACTAGCAACAATAATATATTGTTCTTTATCATTAGTTTTTTCTAAGGGAAGTAAATTTTTATTTTGAATATTTGATAAAGGTAATATAGTATTGTAAATATCTCCAGCTTTATATTTTATTTCGTTGTTGTTTAAACTGTTTCTATCTTTTCTAATAACACTGTTTTTTTAATAAATTAGGTGTATTTTTTTTGTATTTGTGATAGCGGTGGGGAATCACTGAGAAAAACTATTTTTCGCTTGTTGGTTTTGAGTTTGATTTTTGTAATCCTTTTTGGGGTTTGAGGGTTTATCGTTGTTCTTCTTTTGCTTTTGTTGTTGTGTCCCTTTATTTGGGTTTGGGTTGTTCGGTCTTCCTCGCTTTCCTTTACCATGTGAAACATTCGCATTATTACTTGTACCTCTATTGACATCTAAAACTTGATTTTATTCTCCTTGTTTATTTGTCGTTAAATTTTCTTTAATGCCTTCATTACTTTGTATATTTCCTTCTTTATGGGATGAAACTGTTTTAATTCCTGCATCTTTTTGCTTTTCATGTTTTTTACTTTCAGCTACAAAACTACTCAAATTATAACAAGCAATATATAATGTAAAATCATGCCCATTTACGTGTTTTATTGGTACAACCCAAGAATTAGGATTTGGTCCTTTACAATTATTAGGTTCTAATTTGTGTTTATCTTTAATCCATTTTTCAATAGTTTTTATTTGTCCTGCAAAATTAGAGTTTTTATTAAACAAAAAAATAGCACCTTCTTTATTTTGACCATTGGTATAATTCATTAATTGATCACAGGCATGATCAATGTTTTCCATCTCTTTATTAAGAACTTTATCAAACATTTTACATTCAGCAATATAGACAAAATCATCAAAATCAACTTTAATATCAAATTTACCTCCACAATTCATCGCTTCTTTATTGATTTTTATTTGCGCAGGATAAATTAATTGCAAATACATAATAATAAGTTCTACAATAAAATTTTCTTTTTCCTTAACTGAATGTTCTTTAACAATTTTTTTATTTTCTAACGAACTACAAAATAAATGAATATCTTTATTAATACGATTAAAACGTTCTTTTGCATCGATTGTTAAAATATTAGATTTATTTTCTTCAGTTAAAAAATTTAGATCCACCAAAGGCTTTAACTCTCCTTTTATTGCTTCTAATTGTTCTTTGGATAAAACTATTTTGCCATCCTTAATTTCTTTAATTTGGCTTTCTGTTAAAGTAGTCAATTGAAATTGTTCCTTTACTTGTTCAGCAACTCTTTGAGCTAATTGATTTGTCTTATTATCTCTTTGCTCTTGTGTTTTAGGTGATTTTATGTCTTTGGATAAATTAGGTTCTTTAACATCTTTAAAACTCAAATATCCTAACTTACTTACAACAATTACAAAAACTAACAACGGAAATAACATTGCAATTAAGGAACACACAAAGACAATCAATAAATTTTTTTCGCAAACATAAATATCTCCTTAATAAAAATATGAATGATACAAATGTTAATAATGCAAATGAAATAGGAAAAAATAATTAGGAATGAAAATAATAAATAAAATAAATGACAACAAATATAATAAAACTTAAGCAAAAACAAAATATACTAAAAAAATAAAATATTCATTCTTTACTAGGGGCAAATTATTGGAATGTTTCATCTAAATATATATTATATTTTAATTGTAGCAAAAAATATAGCAAAAATCCAAAAAAAACAAAGTGTTTATGTACAAACCAAATAAAGGCTTTAACTATTTTACTAAATTATCAAATAAATATACAAATATAATGGAGATGATGGACAAAAAAGATAATAATCGTGCGCAAAATAAAATAAAAACAATCAAATCAAATAATGTTGCAATTAAAATAAATCCCTATCCTAAATATAAAATTATCCCAAACCAAACAACTAACAATAAATTTATTTTTAACAAAAAAACAAAAAACATCACCCAAATAAACCCTTATTATGATATAATAACTTATATATTGTAATTAACAAAGGAGAAAAACAATGAGTAAATGTTATATCACTGGAAAAACCACCCTTTTTGGTAATCGTCGTAGCCACGCTATGAACGCAACTAAAAGAATTTGGAAAGCCAACTTACAAAACGTAAAAATTGTTGACGAAAACGGCAAGGTTCAAAAAGTAAAAATCTCTGCTAGGGCACTCAAAAAGCTCAAATTACAAAGAGCCTAAAAACTCTTTGCCTTCCCTTTCTTTCTTATTTTTTATATTTATATTTTATGATTTTTTCATAAAGATAAAGAAAGAAATAAGAAATCAAAAGTTCAAAAATCCCATCAAAAAGTTCAAATAATAAAAATCAAAAATTAAAAAATAATAAATAATAAAACACAAACACATCGCATAACAAAATAAAAATAAATAAAATCAAAAAAATAATAAGGAGCCCTAAACACATGAAAGCAAATATTCACCCTCAATTTGAAACAGTGGAAGTTTCTTGTGCAACTTGTGGCAAACAACACCCAATTGGCACAACAGTTACTAGCATCAAAATAGAAACTTGTTCTAATTGCCACCCTTTTTATACTGGCGCCCAAACTTTTGTAGTTAAAGCAGGACCAATTGACAAATTTAACAAACGTTATGGTATTACGCAAGACCAAAAAGTTAAAACAGTTCTTTCAAATGCTGATAACCAAAAAGAAACCACCGAAGAATTGATTAAAAATAAATAATAAATACTTAAAAAATAAAATAGCAAATCACCCTCCAAGTTCTTTTGGACCAACTATCACACCACAAAAACCAAAAAAATTAATTCAAATTATCTTATTTATAAAGGAGTTCAAAAGAATGACCCAAAAAGAACAAGGGCAAGGGTTTATTGAAGTTGTTTGTGGACCAATGTTTGCAGGCAAAACAGAAGCATTAATTCAACGCAGTAATCAAGCATTACAACTCAACAAAAAAATTTTATCCTTTAAACCGCGAATAGATGACCGTTATTCTGTTAAAGAAGAAATAGTTTCTCACAATCAAAACACTATTCCTGCTATTTTAATTGACAAAAGCAAAGACATTCTCCCGTTTATTACTCCTGAAATTAATGTTGTCATAATAGATGAAGCCCAATTTTTAGATAACGACATTGTCGCTATTGTAGATTATTTAGCTAACTGCAATATTGAAGTTATTATATCAGGTTTAGAACTTGATTTTTGCGGAAAACCATTCGGACCAATGCCTTATTTATTAGCAATTGCAGACACCGTTACTAAATTAACTTCGATTTGTGCTATCAGTGGCAAAAAAGCCAACCGCACTCAAAGATTAATTGACGGCAAACCTGCTAAAAGCAATGAACCTGTTGTTTTGGTAGGCGGAAAAGAATACCACGAACCTCGTTGTCGCAAACACCATTGTTTAGCAGATATTGACAAAACAAAAATTAACTGGCAAAACTTCACTAACCAATCTAAATAACTCCACTAAAAATAATTCATCTCAATAATTCGTTTGGAATGTGGATTAATACTTAAAATATGAAAAATAACAACCAACAACATATTTTTTTTATGAAAGAAGCTTTAAAAGAAGCCCAAAAAGCCTACCTCAAAGAAGAAGTCCCCATCGGAGCTGTCGCTGTTTTAAACCAAAAAATAATTGCACGAGCTTACAATAACAGAAACACTAAAAAACTTTTTTTTGGACACGCTGAATTTTTAGCCCTCATGAAAGCAGGCAAAAAGATAAACAGCCGTTTTTTAAATGATGTATCTCTTTATGTCACTTTAGAACCTTGCTTAATGTGTACAGGAGCCATCATACAAGCAGGCATCAAAAACCTTTATTATGGCACAAGCATGGAAAAATCATATTCTTTTAATGATATGTCATCTATCCAAAATATGCCTTTTATGGATAAATTAAATATCAAATCAGGACTTTTAGCTCAAGAAAGCATGCAACTTTTACAAAAATTTTTTCAAGAAATAAGAATCAAAAAAAATAATTTACTATCCCGATAAAACAACAAAAAAACAAAAAAATAATTTTAGCAACCCAATAAAAACTCTTATCACAACCAAATTAGACCATCACAACCGATGGTCTTTTATTTTCAAAAAAACTAATTTGCCAATAATAAAATGTTGTTATTTTAAATATTGACACATTCTAAATAATACACCCTACATTAAAATTACAAATAAATACTAATAAAAAATACTATATTGAACCACATTTACCAAAAAATAAATAATAAAACAAACTAAAAACAACCTTTAATATTTATATCTATTATCTATTTTACTTTTATCTTAACTATATTTATCATCAAAGGCAACCAACCAATCAAACACAACAAAATAAAAAAATTAGAAATATTGCTAAAAGCCCAAAATATGAAACATTCCAATCAACTAAAAACAGCTCAAAAAATAATTACTATCTTAAAAACAAACGGATTCGAAGCCTTTATTGTGGGTGGCACTGTCAGAGATTATTTACTCCAAATAAATGCTAACGAAGACATCGACATCACTACTAACGCCGCTCCCCAACAAATAAAACTCCTTTTATGCCCAGAAAAAACAACCCAAATAAAAATTAATTATGGTAGCTTTAAAATAACTTTTGAAAATTATCTTTTCGAAATTACTACTTACAGAAAAGAAGGCACTTACAAAGACTATCGCCACCCTAGTGAAATTTTTTTCACCAAAAACGTCCATCAAGACCTTTTAAGACGTGATTTTACTATTAACGCTCTTTTAATGGATGAAACTGGTAAAATATTTGATTTCACACCTGAAAAACAAGGGAAAAAAGATTTAAAGCAAGGTTTGATCCGCACCATCAAAGACCCTTTTATTAGATTCCAAGAAGACCCTTTAAGAATTTTAAGAGCTTTTTATTTTCAATCTAAACTAGGATTTTGCATAGAAAAAACTACCCAAAAAGCTATCATCAACAAAAACCATTTATTAGCTAAAATTTCTTCTCAAAGAATATATGAACACATCGAAAAAATCATCACTCACAAAAACTGGCAACAAACTTTTAAAAATATGATAGAAACTAAAACCCATCTATTTTTACCCCAACTAAACCAAAGCATTCTTTGTTTAGCTTATCTACATGAAACTCAACTTAAATACATTCAAGCACACAACAAATTAAAAAGAAGAATTTTTTGGTCAATGTCGCTTTTACTCAACAACCAAATCCTTGCATCTTTTCCTTTTACCAAACAAAAGAAAAAAAGCTACCAAAACATTGCCTCTTTAAGTTTATATCTTTGGGAAAATATTACTTTTAATTTATTTAAACATGGATTAAAAAAATGTCTCCTAGCTAATCAAATTAATTATCTTTTGCAAAAAGAACCTTATGCAGCAGCCAAAATACAATATATTTATCAATATTTACCAATAAAAACAATTACTGAACTTAATTTTAGTTGGCAAGAAGTCTTAAAACGATTACCCCACAAACCCAAAGGAACATGGATTAAACATACACAAAAACAACTAATTACCAAAGTACTTAATAGAGAAATACCCAACATTAAAGAACAATTGATTAATTTTGCACTTAGCCAAAATCAAATCCTAGATAAACAATAAATAAAATAATGAATAAAAATAAAATGAACTAAATTATGTAATAACAAAATTATAAACATCAATTTATTTTTGTTTATAAATGTAATAATGCAAACTTACTATTTCTATTTACAAACACTTCCATCAACATATTTTTATCAATCCCAATCTAGACCAATAGGAAACAAACGTATGAAAAAAAACCAAACCAACATCTTACCCAAATATCAAAAAGGACAAATCAACTTTTTTACAGGCAAAGTAACAAGCATCAATCAAGGACTGCATTTTTATAATATCACCTTGCAATTACAAGACAAAAACGACATCAACATCAAATTAGAACCTCAAACCAAATCACCTATCCAAGGACAAATATATCATTTTAAAACTATTTGTCTTCTCAAAAATGAAGAACTTATTTTGATGAATCAAACATACAATTTAGCTTATAATGTATTAGATATGCAAACTTTGTATGAAACTTATTTAGCCTTTTATGAATGTGCTCCTATTTCTTTTGCAATAGTAAAAGACGAATTAGAAAACTATTTACATAAAATAAAAAACAAAGTCTTAAAACAAATTACTTACAATTTATATTGCAAAAACAAAAATAAATTTTTAATTTCCAAAGCAGCGTTAAAAATTCATCATAATTATTATGGCGGACTTGGTTATCATACTTTAACTATGTTAAAAATGGCAGAATCTCTTTTAAAAATTTATCCTTTTCTCAATAGTGATTTACTATTTGCAGGTACTATTTTACATGACATGGAAAAAATTAAAGAACTAGATTTAGAACAAAAAAACTATACTCCCAAAGGTTTGCTATTAGGTCATTTAGTCATGGTTGCTTGTGAAGTAGAAAAAGAAGCACAATTATTGGGTTTTCAAGATAAAGAAGAAGTATTGTTATTAAAACATATGTTAATTTCTCATCATGGACTTTTAGAACATGGAGCTGCCAAAAGACCACAAATAGGAGAAGCTCTTTTACTTTGGTATTTAGATAATATTGATTGCAAATTAACGTCTTTACAAGAATTTTTACAAAAAACCACCACCCAAACATTTACAAAACCCATCCCTGTTTTAGAAAAAAAAGGGTTTTATAAATCATTAGATTTAGATCAAAATAATGATGATGAATAATTTTGTTTTCTTAATTGCAAAAAATAGTGAGTTTGAAAATGCATTTCATAATAAAAAAAGACCGTTTTTAACGGTCTTTTTTGTTGTAATAATCATTATTTATTATCTATTTTATTTTTGTTATAATATGAAATATTAAAAGTTTTGTAATAAATTATCCAAGTAAGAATTCTTGCAAAGTTTGCCAAGGCAACAAAACACAATTAATTTTACCTGGCAATTGATAAACTATATCAAATGATTTTAGATCAGAATTAAGCAAAGTGCTATCATAAGTTTGATTTTGTACCATAGCCATAAAATGATTAATTTTGTTTAAGGTTTGTGTTTTGGTTAAATGTTGCAAATAAACTGACATAACACTGGCAGAAGCAACACAAATAGAACAAATATTAGCTTCATATTTAATATCTATAATTTTATTGTTATCACACTTTAATTGAATAATAACTTTATCACCACAATAAGAAGTTTGCTTTTCAAACGGAATATAGCCTGGAAGCCGAACATCGGTTTGATTTTGTGGGTTGTGATAATGTTTCATAATTATTTCGTGTTTTTTAGCATCAAACATTTTATTTCTTTCTGGCACTTATAATAAAAAATATGTGAATAATTTGATTATAACCATTTTTGTTGAATTTGTTCTCTTAACTCATTCTGGTCTTTTACCATAATATAATCCTGAGTTGTGCCACCATGTAAAAATTGTACTTTTCTATAATGAGTGTCATTTAAAACTTGTTTAAGGATTGTAACTTTGGGAGTTGTCTCGGTTCCTGTTTTAGCAGCTAAAATAACAGCATAAAAAAACATCTTCTTGAGGTTCAATATTTTCTTCTTTGCCTAAACCAATAGAAACGACTCTTACAAAATTACTATCTCTCATCATACCAGGCAATTAATTGCAAGATCATATTTTTGAGTATCTTGAAATTTTTGAAGAATTTCTAAAAGATGCGAAGTTTTAATAAATTCAAAATCATAAATGTTTTTGACATCCTTTAAGGATAGATTAAAACCTTTTTCTTTGATGGTCTGTTCGCTTACTTCAACGAGTCCTAATTTTTTGAGCAAAATCACAAGGAGCTATGTGCAATTCATTAAAAAGGGCGTACAAAACACGTAAATGTTTGTGTTTTTTTAACATCTTCCAAAGTTTTGAGTCCTAAAGTATTTGCTTTGTGGACTTATAATCCATATTTAGGATGAAATAAGGGGCTTACCATTGTTAAAGGCAAAGTTCCTTCTTTGGTTTTATAAATTTGATTATATCCTTGCATAGTATGAAAATTATTACCAATATTAGCATCAATCAAACCTTGTTTTAAGGCGTCATTACCTGACAATTGATATTGGGCTTGAACTTCTTGTTCGCTTAAAATCTCTAATTTAGCGTTGTATTGTAAAAAATCATCTTTAATTTCAACAAGAGCATCAAGTACTCTTTGAAAAGGGTTTGCGATTTTAATTATTTGTTCCATTGTTAATTCTTTTTTTGTTTTTGCTTTATAATGTTGTTTTTAATTTGGGGATGGTATTGTTTGTAGAATTGAAAAAATGGCAATATTAATAAACTAAAATATTTTTACTATCTATTTTAAATTTTAATGTTGTAGCCATAATTCTTTGATATGTTTAGTAGTTTTTTCTCGATCTTTAACCATAACATAATCTTGTTAGGCGCCACCTTATTGTAGAGGATTATTTAAAATGGCTTTAAGAGTATTTTATCTGTTCGCTATCTTTATGATTTTTCAAACAAGAAAGTCCAATAGCATAAGAGGAAATAAAATTATCTGTTGGTTCTTCATTGCCTTTAATGGTAGCTCCAATGCGGACAAAATCAGGATAAGGATTCATAAAAGCAGGCCAGTTCGCCATAAGATCGTATTTTTGAGGATTTTGGGCAAATTTATCAGGAATTTGAGAAGCCTTAATAAATTCTAAATTGTAAGGATTTTGCAGGTCTTCAAAAGAAATGCCAAACTTTTTTCTTGTAATACTTTAGGGTCAATTTTAATTAAACCTAATTTATTTAACAAAACCAAAGAACGAGGAGTATCGCAAGGTCCAATATAAGAAAAAGCCACAGCTAAAAGAACTTTTAAATTAGAATGTTTTTTAACATATTCTAAATCTTTCAAAACAGGATTGCGATTTTTATTAATATAAAGGCCATATTTAGAATAATAAAAGGCTTGAACATATTCAAACATTTCTTTATTGTTAGTTTTTAAAATTTCGTTGTGATAATTAAGAACGTGAATATTAAAATATATTAGACCATCAGCTTTGCCAGAAGAAATTAAATCTGTTCCTTCTGTATAATAATTTACCTTAGTAACTTGAAGGTCAATACCGTCTTTTTTTGACTAAATCACGAGCTTTATTGAGGGTATTTACAACTGATTGCAAAGGGCTTGCAACTTTAATAATTTGAGGAGTTTGCATAAATTTAAAACCTTTCTCAAGGGATTTTTGTAGGCGATTACTGAGTTTTTTTCAAAATGTTGTTTCTTTTAAAAAAAATCTTTTTCTTATTACCTATATTATAACATTACTAATTTCAATAATTTAAAATTTTTTTAAGTTTTTTTAATTTATAAATAATTTTATTTATTTTTTTACAACAACAAAAGCCGTCCAATAATTAGGACAGCAAAATTAATTAAAAATATTTAATTTAAACTAATTTAATCAAATTAAATTAAGAAAAAAGTTGTAAACTTTGAATATAATTATTTTCAAGATATCTATACCAATATTGACATTCAACTTTATTTAATATTTTAATATCTTTTTTTTCATAATCTTTTTTAAGTTTTAATTTAAGTTTTTGTAACTTAAAATATTTTTTAAAATTCTTATTAAGAAAATAATTTTTTGGTTGAATACTAGATAAATTTAAACTAAAATAATTAGAATTTTGAAATTGTTTTGGATTCATATAAGATTTAAACAACAAAGTTAAATTATGTGGAATTTTAATATTTCTTCCATTAACTCTTTGTTTAATATTCCATTCAAATATATTAGAAAAATTAAAATTAACCATTGGAAATGAACTTAATTCTATTTCTTTAATTATATCATAAGGGAATAATGCTAAAAAACATTCTTGAGGACAAGAAAAACATGTACGAGAAAATCCAAACAAATGACGACTATAAAAATCAATTCCTTTATTAGAATTTGATTCAATTTGTTTATCATTTTTAGAAACATATTTACTAACATATGAAACAATTTTATTAACATAATCTTTTTTATCAAAAGTACCTTTATAAAAAACTTTACATTTACTAATTTCAATTTTTTCAAATAA
>NZ_MIEP01000004.1:0-197634 GCF_001866375.1 Rice orange leaf phytoplasma
AAAAAAAATCAATTATAAAATTTTATTTAAGAAAATTATTAAAAAATTATATAATATATATAATGGTTTTATTTTTTTTTATCATCCCAAACCATAAATTAAATATTTATCAATTTATTTAACATCATAAAAAATTATTAAATTATTTAAATATAAACAATAAAAATTATAGTTATTATTACTAATTATCTTAATAAAAAATATTAATTATCATAAATATTAATCTTTAATTATTAAATAATGAATAACTAAGGAAGCAAATGAAAGAAAATGTACAAAAACGGTTCTATTAAAATTGAATTAGCAAGCCCTCCTTTAACAGTAGGTAATCCCTTAAAAAATGCTTATAGTATGCAAAATGTTCTAAACAAAAGTAAAGCCAGTTTTGTTTTGTTCCCCGAACTTTGTTTAAGTAGTTATACAGCAGGAGATCTTTTTTTTGAAACTACTTTTTTAGAACAAAATTTTCAAGCTCTAGATTGGCTTTTAAAAAATAATTCTTTTGAAGGAGTCTATATTTTAGGTATGCCTCTTGCTTTGCATGAAGTTTTATTTAATGTAGCAGTTATCATTCAAAAAGATAAAATATTAGGAATAACCCCTAAAAAAACTATTCCCAATTATAAAGAATTTAGCGAAAAAAGATGGTTTCAATCAGGCAAAACCTGCGAATCCCAATATATCCAAATTTTGGGTCAAACAGTTCCTTTTGGAGATGTTTTATTTATTAATTCCCAATTTGATCTTATTTTTGGAGTAGAAATTTGTCAAGATTTATGGACTGTCTTTTCTCCTGGTGATCTACTTTCCTTAAACGGCGCTCATTTAATTTTTAATCCTTCTGCCTCAACCGATCACATAGGCAAACTTGATTTAAGAAAAAATGCCGTTCTTGATCATTCGCGCAAACAAATTGGAGGCTATTTTTACACTAGTAGCGGAATTACTGAATCTACTGTTGATAATTTATTTTCTAATCACAAAATGGCCGCTTTGTTAGGCGAAATGGTCGCCGAAAAAGATTTATTCAATCAAGATGTAAGTTTAGTAGTTGATGTTTGTGTTGATTTAATTAAATTTCAAAGAAGAATTGATACTACTTATGGTGACCAAAGAATAGGAAAACAACATCCTTTTTTAAAAGCTTATTTTGAACTCCAAGAAACGCCCCATTATCACTTTGAAAAACCAATTAATCAAACGCCTTTTATTCCTCAATCAAATGTTGCTTCGCATTTAAAATTGGCAAATGAAATCCAAGTATTAGCACTCAAAACTAAACTTAACAATTTAAACGCCAAAATAATTGTAGAAATTACTGAAAATATTAATGATTTGTTAACTTTGGTAGTTGCTTTTCAAAGCTTTTCCTTGTTGCAAAAACCGTTAGAAGATTTCATTGTAATCCTAAATCCACTTCTTTTTCCCAACCAAACTCATTATCAACTCCTCAAAGATTTTTTACAAACCAAAGGAGTTTGCCACATTTGTGAAAGTAGTTTTTTAAAGAAAAAAGATTTGTTAGCCTTTTTGGGATTTGACAAAAATGATGCCACCACTAACACAACTAATCTAACTGATGCCACAAATGACACAAGCGCAACAAATGAAATAAATGAAGCAAATGAAACAGCTACTTTATTCAACGATATTAACAACATTTCTACTTTGTCAAACGAACTTGCTTCTTGTCCCAAAGACCTAGATCAAGTTTTTTTAAAGGAATTAGCTTCCCAAACACAAAAGTTTTTGTTGTTAGAAAATAATAATTTTTCGGATATGGCTTTAGGAAAAAACAATCCTCGTAGTCATTACGACCACATTTATAATGTCAATGCTGGCGTTCCTAATGTTTTAGTCAAAGAATTATTACTTTATCATTTAGAAAAAAACTATTTACAAATTACACCTGCCTTAAAAAAATTATATCAAAAATTAGTGCAAGAAAACATCAATCAAAAATTAATTATGGAAGATTTTATTCTTTGTTGCCACATTAAAAAAGGTTTTACCAAAACCAAAATTGCTTGGTTGTTACAAATTGCCTTTGATTTGAGTCCAGAAAAAAGCAATCAATTAGTTGTTTCATATCTGAAAACTTTTTATCAAAATCAATTTAAAAGACAAAATATGGCACCAGGTCCTAAAGTTTTAGAAAATAGTCTTTCGCCCAGAAACGAATTTTTGCTTCCTATTTATCTACAAAGACAAGAATAAAAAGCAATAAATCAAAGTTCTAAAAATATAAAATCTCAAAACATCAATAAATATCATCAAAATAACAAATCAAAACACACACACATAACAAATTAAAAACAAAGAAAAGGAGCAAAAAATGACAAAAGTTGTTGTTGGTTTATCAGGTGGAGTTGATAGTGCCGTTGCTGCTTTTCTTTTAAAAAAACAAGGTTATTTGGTAGAAGCATTTTTTATGCGTAATTGGGATAGCAATCTTAATTTTGATATCCAAGGTAATCCCACTTTAAATGACATATGCCCGCAAGAACTAGATTATAAAGATGCCTTAAAAGTGTCTGAACAACTAGGAATTAAGTTGCATCGTGTTGATTTTATTGAAGAATATTGGCAAAAAGTCTTTATGTCTTTTATCAAAGCCTTTGAAAATAATCTTACTCCAAATCCTGATATTTTGTGTAATAATGAAATTAAATTTAGAGCTTTTATTGATTATGCAACAACAAAACTTGCCCCTCAATATATTGCTATGGGACATTATGCTAACATTATATATGAAACTTCTTCAGACCAAAAATTAGTTCCACGACTTGCTTGTGCTGTTGACCAAAACAAAGATCAAACTTATTTTTTATCACAACTAACAACTAAACAATTACAAAATATTTTGTTTCCTTTGGGCAATCTCACAAAACAAGAAGTACGCCAAATTGCTTTAGAAAATAATTTAATTAATGCCACTAAAAAAGATTCCACAGGGATTTGTTTTATTGGTGAAAGAAATTTTTTTCAATTTTTAAGCAACTATTTACCCGCTCAAAAAGGTGATATTAAAACTTTGGATGGGACTTTTTTAGCACATCATAAAGGAGTAATGTATTATACCATAGGGCAACGTAAAAATTTAGGTTTGGGTGATGTTCCCAGCCAAAAACCTTGGTTTGTCGTTGGCAAACACCTTCCAACTAACACTTTATACGTAGAACAAGGTAGCAAACATCCTTATTTATACAGCGACAAAGCCTTAATTGGTGATATTGTTTGGCGCGGCAAAAAAACCAATTTGCACCTACAAGCCAAAATGCGATACCGCCAACCCAATCAAGACGTTATTTTAACTTGGCTAGACCAAAACAACTTAGAAATTCATTATCCTCAAACAATTAAAGCAGTAACTCCAGGGCAAATATGTGCTTTTTATGATAACAATATTTGTTGTGGGGCAGGCGTTATTAAAGAAGTTTATTTTCAAGGCACAAAAAGACTATACACTTAATTTATTTTTTGATTTCTTTTATTTTCTTTGCGTTTTTTTGCAAATCCTTAAAAAAGAAGGTGATAAGATGATTTTAGATTCCGATTTAACTTTAGAAAAAGATACATTATATCAAAATTTAATGGCTGTGATTTCCAAAAATATTCAAGATGCCACCATTTTGCAAAAAATTACTCAAGCCTATCTTTTTGCCAAAGAAAAACATCACGGGCAAACACGTTTTACAGGAGAACCCTATATTATTCATCCTTGTGCAGTGACTAAAATTTTGGCACAATTAAACAGCGAACCCAATACTTTAATGGCAGGATTACTCCACGATGTTTTGGAAGACACTAATGCTACTATGCAAGATTTAACTTCTTTGTTTGGCGAAGACGTGGCTTATTTAGTTTATCGGGCAACTAAACTTACCAAAATTGCTTTTCACAAAAATCAAGGACATGCCGATAATCAACAAAAAATGTTTTTAGCAATGGCAAAAGATATTAGAGTTGTTATTGTAAAGATTGCTGACCGCTTGCACAATATGCAAACTTTAAATGCGATGCCTTCAGAAAAACAATTACGTATTGCCAAAGAAACCTTAGAAATTCACGCTCCTTTAACACATCGTTTAGGGCTTTTTGAAATTAAATCACAATTAGAAGATTTGTCTCTAAGATATGCTTTTCCTCAAGAATACTATCGTGTTTCTAATTTAATTCGGTTAAAAAAACAACAACGTGAAGAATCAATCACCAAAATTATCACCAATATTAAATCTCTTTTAGACAGCCACCAACTCAAAAATTACACTATTAAAGGGCGTGTCAAAAATATTTATAGTATTTATAAAAAAATTGTTAAAAGAAAAGTTAGTTTTGAAGAAATCTTTGACCTTTTAGCTATTCGAATTATTGTGCCTACTGTGGATTTGTGTTATCAATGTTTAGGGATTATTCACGGTCATTTTTCGCCACTTCCCCTAAGATTTAAAGACTATATTGCAGTTCCTAAACCTAATCTTTATCAATCTTTGCATACAACTGTTTTAACTAAGGATGGCTCTTTGTTTGAAATGCAAATAAGAACTCAAGAAATGGATGAAATTGCTGAAAAAGGAATTGCTGCTCACTGGGCTTATAAAGAAAATAAAACTTATGCCCAAGAAGCTAAACAACTAGAACTTGCCAAAAAATTAAGATGGTATCAAGAATTAGTTAAAATTACTATGGATGCCAAAAATCATCCCGAAGAAACACCCAAAGAATTTGTAGATTCTATTAAAAATGATATTTTAAGTGATAATGTTTATGTTTTTACTCCTACTCAAGAAGTATTTGAGCTTCCCAAAGGTTCTACCCCCATTGATTTTGCCTTTCGTATTCATTCCGCAGTAGGAAGCAAAATGACAGCAGCCATCATTAACGGGCAAATTGTACCAATTGATTATCAACTCAAAAATGGTGATATTATTTCGATTAAAACCAATAAAAATATTTTATCAGTTAATAAAGACTGGTTGCGCATGGTAAAAACAACACATGCCAAAAGAAAAATTAAAGGTTTTTTAAAAAAAGATATCAAAGAAAATAAAACCGAATATTTAGCAGAGATTCAAAAAGGAAAAGATATTATTGAAAAAGAATTAACTGCCAATAAAATTGAACTTTCCTTGATTGATAATAATTTTGTCCAAAAACATTTTGAGCGTTACGATATTCAAACTCTTAATGATTTTTATTATGAAATTGCTAAAAAACAATTAAATCCTAAGTCAGTAATTAATAAATTGCTTGTTTTAGCCAAAGAAACTTTAAGTCAAAATATTTTGCAAAAACAAATGGCAAAATCGCATAAAAAACTCAAACATCAAAGTGAGACAGGTGTTATTATTGAAGGCCTTAGAAATCCTAAATTAAAATTGGCAAGTTGTTGCACCCCTGTTTATAACGACGAAATCCTAGGATTTGTCACTAAAGGAAGAGGTATTATTGTGCATCGCAAGGAATGTAATAATTTAGCTCAATGTGATGAAAAAAGATTAATTACTGCTTCATGGCAACAAGACCCTACTATTGCTAAATATCCTGCTTGGATTAGTATTATTGCTTCTACCAAAGATACTTTAGTGCAACAAATTGTTAATAAAATTAACAGTTTTAGTGTAAGTATTTTAGAATTTAATGTTATTAATAAACAAAAATTAGAAACTATTATTAAGATTAGGATTTTAATAGCTAATACTAAAGAATTAAATAATCTAATTACTAATTTATATAAAATTTCGCAAATTTATCAAATTCAAAGAATCAATAATTAAATAATTTATTATTTATAATGCAGACAATTATTCATTCCCCATTTATTTTATTTTACTCCATATATTAATGATGCCTTATTAAAATTATTTTGTTTATTGTGTGTTTGTGTGTATTTTTTAAATCATTTTCATGTATTTTTAAAGCTTTATTAGCACCAAAAATTAAAAAATATAAAATCTTCAACAACAAAAACCCAAAAAGCTTTATCAAAACTTTTATCCCAAAACAACAAAAAAATAACAAAAAAATAATCATCACAAAATTAAAACCCAAACCAACCCCAAAAACAAAGGAGCCCAAAGATGTTTTCTAAAATTAAAGGTACTTATGATTTGATGTCAGATAAAATGGTTTGTTGGCAAAAACTAGAAAATCAAATTCGCACTTTGTTTACCAAGTATCATTTGCAAGAAATAAGAACCCCTATAATTGAATATCGTGGTGTTTTTGATAGAGCAGCTCAACATTCAGAAATGGTTTCCAAAGAAACTTATACTTTTGCAGATAAAAAAGGACGTTTTATTACTTTGCGTCCCGAAGGAACTGCTGGTGTTATTCGTAGTTATGTGGAAAATAAATTAGATAAAACCTCACAATTACACAAGTTTTTTTATTATGGACCTTGTTTTCGCTATGAAAGACCTCAAAAAGGACGCTATCGTCAATTTCATCAAGTAGGAGTAGAAATTTTAGGACAATCAAGCCCTTTTTTAGATGTAGAAGTAATTGCTCTTGCCTATGAAACCCTCAAATCATTAGGGATTTGTGATATTACTGTGAAGATTAATTCTTTGGGATGTAAAACTACATACAATAATTATTTACAAGTTTTTAAAAACTATTTACAAACACACTATCAACAATTATGTCCTTTATGTCAAGAAAGATTTGAAAAAAATATTTTGCGTATTTGGGATTGTAAAAATTGTCACAACGAACCTTTTTTAAAGCAAGCACCACGCATTTTTGACCATCTTGTTGAGGACGACAAAGTTCGTTTTTTACAAGTTTTAGAAGGGCTTAAACAAATGAATGTTAATTTTGAATTGTGTCATGATTTAGTCCGTGGACTTGATTATTATACTCATAGCGTTTTTGAAATTGTTTATAATAACGAACAAGGACATCAAGCAGTTTTAGGTGGGGGTGGTTGTTATGATAATTTAGTTACTTTATTTGGAGGGAACCCTTCGCCTGGTATTGGTTTTGCCTTAGGCATGGAACGTTTAATGTCGATTTTAGCCACTCATTCCTTTTGCAATAAAAATATCTTACCTTCTTTGGATGCCTTTATATTAGTTAGTGTGCCGCAATTTTTTTATCAAGGACTTGCACTTGCAACAACTCTCCGCCATCAAGGTTTTTCCGCCGATCTTAATTATCAGTTTTTATCTTTTTCCAAAAGTCTCAAACAAGCCTTAAAACAACAACCCCTTTATCTTTTAATTCTGGGACCAAAAGAATTTGACAACAATCAAATTACAATCAAAAATACTGACACCCAACAGCAAACCACCATATTGCAAAAAGATGTTGTTTCTTATTTTCAAAACAACAAGGAGTTAAATTAATTCATGAAAACTAAATATAGCCATTATAACAATCAATTACAACTTGCCCATCAAGGAAAAACAGTTTTTCTAAAAGGTTTTATTTTTCGTAAACGCAACTTGGGAAAAACTCTTTTTTTTGACTTACGTGATGTTTCTGGTATCGTTCAATTATTAGTTAAAGAAAATAATCCACAATACGACAAAATAGCTTTAATTAAATTAGAAACAGTCGTGCAAATTAAAGGTCAAGTAATTGAAAGAATCAATAAAAATCCTGATTTGCCAACTGGTGATATTGAAATTTTAGTATATCATATTGAAATTTTAAGTGAGGCTCAAACCTTACCTTTAAATGTGTTTCACAGTCAAGAAAGTTTAGAAGAAACCAGACTTAAATATCGTTATTTGGATTTAAGAAATCCTGAAGTTAAACATTTTTTGATTCAAAGACACCACATTACCCAAAGTATTCGTCAAACTCTTTTGAAAAATGATTTTTTAGAACTAGAAACTCCCATTTTATCTAAATCAACTCCTGAAGGAGCAAGAGATTATTTAGTGCCTTCCAGAATTTATCCAGGTAATTTTTATGCCCTTCCTCAATCTCCCCAACTTTTTAAACAATTATACATGATTGCAGGATTTGAAAGGTATTTTCAAGTAGCACGTTGTTTCCGCGATGAGGACCTCAGATCTGATAGACAACCTGAATTTAGTCAAATCGATATTGAAACATCTTTTTTAAATCAAGATGAAATTATGTCCTTAACAGAAGAAATTATAGTAGATTTATTTGCCAATATTTGGAAAAAACCACTTTCTCAACCCTTTTTAAGATTAACTTATCAACAAGCCTTTGAACTTTATGGTTCTGATAAACCAGATTTAAGAAATCCCCTTAAAATCACCGATTTTACTACTTTTTTTGATACTACCACTTGCCCCCAAAATATGTTTTCATGCAACATTAAAGGCTTTAAAGTTTCTAAAACAGCAGTTTTGACACGCCGAAAACTAGATGAGTATCAATTGTTTTTTAGTAAACATTTTAACTTGAAATTGTTTTCTTTTGTTAAAAAAAATGATAAAATTATAGGTGGAATATCTCAATTTATTAAAGATGATTCTTTTTTAAAAAATGAAGAAATTTGTTTTGTTGTTTCTGGCACAAAAGACATTATGCACAAAGCTTTAGGTATTTTTCGCACCAAACTAGCCCTTGATTTATCTTTGGTTGATACAACTCAAGAAGCGTTATTATGGATTGTTGATTTTCCTTTGTTTGAAACTACTCAAGAAGACCTGCCCCAACCAGATCTTACTTTGGAAAACTCAAATACTTCCAACCGTCTTTATTCTTTGCATCATCCTTTTACTGCTCCTTGTGATATTGCTATTTTGAAAAGCAATCCTCAAAAAGCTCTTGCCAAAACCTATGATTTAGTTTGGAACGGCTACGAAGTGGGTGGTGGTTCGTTAAGAATTAACAATCCCCAAACGCAAGAATTAATTTTTAGTCTTTTAGGATTTTCACAAGAAGAAGTGCAAACTCGTTTTGGTTTTTTAGTCGAAGCCCTTAAATACGGCACCCCACCTCATGGAGGACTTGCCCTAGGTCTTGATCGTCTTGTGATGTTGTTTACCAAAACCAACAATATCAAAGATGTTATTGCTTTTCCTAAAACCCAAAGTGCAAAAGATTTGATGTTAGAAGCTCCCAGCGCAGTTGACCAAGAACAACTCAATACCCTAAAACTTAAATTCAAATGCAATTGTAATTAAGGATGTTTCATGAAAAATATCAAACTTGCTTGTATTCTAGATGCCAATCAGACCTATATTATAGCTGTAAGTGGCGGCGTTGATTCAATGGCTTTACTTCATTGTTTGGTGGCACAAAAAATAAAACTGCAAGTTGTGCATTTCAACCATTTAGCACGCCCTAATGCTTGGAAAGATAAAGAATTAGTCCAAAGTTATTGCCTGCAAAACTCCCTTTGTTTCCATTATTTTGAACTTAACTGCCTCCAAAAAAACTTTCAAGCCCAAGCACGTTTATTAAGACAACAAAAATTAATGCAAATAGCTACAAAGCACCAAACCCCTTTTATTTTAACAGCCCATCATTTAGATGATTTGGCAGAAACTATTTTACAAAAAATAACTAGAAGCAGCACTTTGCTAGGTTATAGTGGCATGCAGATCCAAACTTCTTGGCAAGATTTCATTTTTTTGAAACCTTTTTTATACGTTCCCAAAGCCAAAATCATAAGTTATGCTGCTTTTTACCAAATCCCTTTTTTGGAAGATTACACCAATCAAAACCTCACTTATCAAAGAAACCAAATCAGGCACCAAGTTATTCCTTACTTAAAAACCCAAACTAGTTTTTTGCAAAATATCCCAAAATACCAACAAACTCTTTTGCAAGCCTATAATTTTATTCGCAAACAAACTCTTTTATTTCTTACAAAACACACAAATCATAGTTGTAACTCACCAAACTCTTTTGCACTTGCACCTTTTTTAAACCTTGATTTAGTTATTCAAAAAGATATCATTTTATTATTATTAGAACAACAAAATATTACTAAAAGTTTTATTTTTATCGAAAATATCATCAAAGGCATTAACAATCCTTATAAGCCTAATTTATCTTGGCATCTTAATTTTGAGTGGCATTTAATTAAAGATTACAAGCACATTACATTAATTAGGCCTGCACCACCACTTTCCTTTGCTTTGTCAAAACCTTTGTTGTGTGTTTCTACATGTAATCTTTGTCTTGCTTGCATTTCTCCTTCGTTACAATCCCTCAATTATAATCCTCAAAAAGTTAGTTTTCCTTTAAAAGTGCGTTTGCGCCAACCAAAAGACACATTAAAATTTAGTTTTGGCACTAAAAAATTGAAAAAATTTTTAATTGAAAAAAAAGTGACCCTTACTCAAAGAAATAATTTATGGTTAGTAGTAGACAATCTAGACAATATTTTATTTATTCCTCACTTATATATCAACCTAACTTTAGGAAACCAATCCAAGATTTATTTAGCTTTTAAAAACTTTTTTACTTCTTCAAATTGTTTTTCTCAAACAAATTAAAAATGAGAATCCAAAAAAATAAATGCAGAAATTACATCCATCCCAAATTAAACTCCAAACATTAAAATATTTGATTTCAATGTTTAACTCAAAGATAATTTCTTGCAAGAAAGGTTAATTTATGTCATTTTTTGATAAAATTTTTAAAAAATTCCATATGGGCGTCCTTTATTTTGCTGTAATTTTAATAGGTGCTACTTTTATTTATTGTTATTTTAATAAGAATGCAAAAAAAGATAACAATACATTTGATGAACTTGCAAAAGATAACAAAATTGAAAAAATTATTTATGAACCTCACCTTTTTAATTCATATTTTTGTAATGTTGTAGTTACTACTACAGACGGCAAAGTAATTGATTTTTTTAATATGCCTTGTGAAAAAGTATTTGACAAAAAACCAAACGGCAAATACAAATATAAAATTGATTCTGTAGATCCTAGACCTTGGAATGGTTATGAACCTGTTGTTTGGGTATTTAGACAATGTTTAACAATGTTAATTTTTTACTGTTTTTTTCTCTTTTTTGCCGATACTATCAAACAAATGGGACAAGAAATTTTGGCATCAGCCCCTGGTAAAAAAGGTTCTAAAAGTCGCAAAGTTATTATCAATCAAAAAAGATTTACTTTTTCAGATGTAGCAGGAGCTGATGAAGAAAAAGAAGAAATGTCAGAATTGATTGACTTTTTAAAAAACCCGCGCAAATACGCTGCTATGGGAGCAAGAATTCCTAAAGGAGTTTTGTTGTATGGACCTCCAGGTACAGGAAAAACCTTACTTGCCAAAGCAGTTGCAGGTGAGGCAGGCGTTCCTTTTTTTGCTGCTTCAGGTTCTGATTTTGATGAAGTTTATGTAGGTGTTGGTGCTTCACGTGTCAGAGATCTTTTTAAAGAAGCTCAACTGGCAGCTCCTTGTATCGTTTTTATCGATGAAATTGAGGCAGTTGCTAGAAAAAGAGGCTCCAATATTGGTGGGAGTAACGGTTCTGAACAAACCCTAAACCAACTTTTAGTAGAGATGGACGGCTTTAACCAAAAAATGGGTGTTATTGTTATTGCAGCTACTAACCAACCCGAAGTTCTTGACTCAGCTATTTTGCGTCCTGGACGTTTTGACCGTCACTTTAATATTACTTTACCAAATGTTAAAGACCGTGAAGCTATCTTAAAATTACATGCAAGTAATAAAAAACTTTCAGAAGAAATTAGTTTAGAAGAATTAGCTAAACAAACCCCAGGTTTTAGTGGTGCTCAATTAGAAGGCACCTTAAACGAAGCTGCTTTATTAGCTGCTAGAAGAAATGCTACTTTTATCAATAAAAAAGATATCAGCGAAGCTTTAGACCGTATTTTAATTGGACCTGCTAAAAAATCTAAAAAATACAACGACAAAGAAAAACGTATGGTAGCTTATCACGAAGCAGGGCATGCTGTTATTGGAATTAAAATTCCTTTTGCCCAAATAGTGCAAAAAATCACCATTATTCCCCGCGGAAACGCAGGCGGATACAACTTAATGCTTCCTCAAGAAGAAACTTTCTTTTCTTCCAAAAAAACCCTATTAGCCCAAATTACTTCCTTTCTGGGCGGACGTGTTGCCGAAGAATTAATGTTTGACGACGTTTCTAACGGCGCTTACAACGATTTTAAACACGCTACGCAAATAGCTAAACTGATGGTAACTAAATACGGCATGAGTGATTTAGGACCAGTGCAATATTCAGGAAATACTTTCCAAAATGATTTTTCTGATCCTAAAGGTTTAGAAATTGACCAACAAATTCAAAAAATTATTGCTAATTGTTATCAACAAGCCAAACAAATTATTCAAGAAAACCAAGATTTGCTTGACACAATCGCTAAATATTTACTTGAAATTGAAACTCTTAATAAAAGAGATATTGATGAAATTGTAGCTACAGGAAAAATTGCTTGGTGGGAAAAAGAAAAAGAAGAAGCCAACAAACCAACCCAACCAACTTCTCAAATGCCTTCCAACAACGAAACAACTAGCACTGATACAACTCCTTTAAATGATGAATTGAAAACAACAACCAATTTAGACAACCAAGAATCAAACGAATCAAATCCAAACAATAAGGAAACAACTTCTCCAGAAGTTGTGTCAACAGATTCCGAATAAACCCAAAACCAATCTATTTTTTCATTTCTAAAAATAGTTTTTTGCAAAAACCAAAAATATCTTTACAATTAACACCAAATTTAAGCTTGCTTAGAGTTGGTTTTTGTTATGATAATTTAAATTTATCACCAATGTTTTTTCTTGATTTTTTAACCTTTTTATTATTTTTTTTTATTTTTGAAACCCAATTCTTTTACTACATTTTTTTAACTTTTAGAAAACAAGGCCTTTTACATGAATGAAAAAAAAGAGTTTCTTATTTCTGCCAGTGAGGCATTTCAACGTTTAGATCATTTTTTATTAATTCACATTAATTTAAATAAAAGTCAATGTCAAAAATTAATTTTGGCACAACAAGTTTTGGTCAACTCCAAACCTGCGAAAAAAAGTTATTTGCTCAAAGCCCAAGACCTCATTACAGTTATTATCCCTCAAACTCAAGAATCTGTTAATTTACAAACTCCTCAAAATCTTAATTTAGACATCATTTACGAAGACCCCTATTTAGCAGTTATTAATAAACCTGCCAATTTGGTAGCACACCCTTCTTTAATTTTTCAAGAAACAACCTTAGTTAATGGCTTGTTGTACCAATTTGCAACTTTAAGTCATGTAGATACCCAAAGACCTGGTATCGTGCATAGACTTGACAAAAACACTACTGGTTTATTAATTATTGCCAAAAATAATGATGTAAGCGACAAACTACAAATTGCGTTCCAACAAAGAAAAATTACCAAAATCTATTGGGCTTTAATTGAAGGTTTTTTAGAAGATAAAGGCACTATCAAACTGCCTATTGGAAGAAATCCTCATAATCGATTAAAAATGCAAGTTATTCCAGACGGTAAAACTGCTGTTACTCATTTTAAAACTTTGCAACGTTTTTCTCACTTTTCTTTGATGGAATTTAATTTGGAAACAGGAAGAACTCATCAACTAAGAGCACATTTTTCCTTCCTCAAACGTCCTATTATAGGAGATCTACTTTATGGTTCATCACACCATATTACTCCTTTAGGTCAATTTTTGCATGCCAAAATGTTAAAATTCAACCACCCTATCACCAATCAAAATCTTATTTTAGAAGCACCCTTACCTGCTAATTTTGAAAAACTTTTACAATCTCTTAACAACTCCAATTAATGCTTTAAACTTTTTTATCTTTACTTTATCATTTGTGTTTTAAACTTTTTATTTTTTTCACCCACTTTCCAACTTTCCAATCATTTAAATTAAAAAAAACAATAAACAAGGAATTATTTATGATTAAAATTAATAATCTTTCGAAAACTTTTTTCCTTAAAAAAAAAAATTTCCAGTTTTACAAAACATTTCACTTGCAGTTTTGAAAGGCGAAATCTTTGGGTTAGTAGGAACTTCGGGTTCTGGCAAAACTACTTTATTAAAAATTATGAATGGATTTATGTTGCCTGATAAAAATGCTAATTCTTCCATGCAAAAAGCTTTTAGTCATCTAGAAAGTGCTATGATTTTTCAAAATTTTAATCTTTTGAGTAATTTAAATCTTTTTGAAAATGTGGCTCTTCCTTTAGAAATAAGAAGCACTCCAGAAGAACAAATTACTACTAAAGTAAATAAAATACTAGATTTTGTAGGACTTCGCCAATTTGCAACTGCCTATCCTAAAACGCTTTCGGGCGGACAAAAACAACGTGTAGCTATTGCACGTGCCTTAGTTTACGAGCCTAAAATTATTTTTTGTGACGAGCCTACTTTTGCCCTGGATGAAATGACAAGTCAAGAGATTTTGAAGTTATTGCAAACAACCAATCAAAAACTAAAAACTACCATTGTTTTGGTTTCTCATAATGTTGCAGTAATTAAAAGTTTGTGCCATCGTGTAGCTATTTTGGAGCAAGGAAAATTAGCTAAAATTGCTACCCTTAATCCTTCTTGTAAATTTGAAGCTACTTCTTATCAAAATATTTTTATCTAAATTTTATCCTTTTTCTTATCCTTTTTTATCATACAAATGTTTTTGTCCAACAAAATATTAATAAATAAAATTATTTAGAAAAGAGACACATTACATGTTTAAACTATCTTCTTTATCTTCCAAAACTAAAAAAAATCTATTATTTGCCTTATTAACTATTTCTCTTTTGTGTAATTTGCTTTTGGGTTATTTTCTTTGGGATGCTAAAAAATCTTTAGCTCATACCCCTTCCAACCAAAAAAACCATAAATTAACAGTAGCAACTGCTCTGCCAACTATTAAATATTTTTTAGAAGAATATGCCAAAGACCGTTTAAAAGAATACAATATTGATTTAGATGTTCAATATATAAGTTCTGGATTTAAACAAACCAATGAATTACTTTTAAACAAAAAAGTTGATGCTAAATTAGACGCTCATGTACATGATTTAAATATTTTTAATAAAGAAAATCCAAATATTCCAGATCAAGATAAATTAACGTTTAGCCAAGCAGTTTATTTAGCTAAATTTGGGCTTTTTGCTAAACCTAATACTTTTAGTAATTTAAAAGGAATTCAAAAAAACAATCATCCTAACAACCTTAAAATTTTGATGCCACAAGACAATTTTCAACGTTCTTTAGCTTTGCGCGTGTTGCAAGAATTAAAAATTATTGAAGAAATAAATCCAGAACGCACTCTTAGCACTGAAGAACAATTTAATTTAAAAACTACAGATTTTAAACCTACTAATTTATATCCTGACATAGAATACACTACTGAATCGAATTTAATGACAATTACATCTAGATTTCTTGCTCCTAATGATTTTGATTTATGTCTTAATTATCCTACTCTTATGGGATTGGGAATAAATAATTTTATATCACTAGGAATAATGCAAAAACCCACTAATTTAGATGATATTATTTATTCTTATACCATTTCTTTAGTGACTACTAACAATAATAAAAATAACTGGAAAATTAAAATTTTACAAGATATTTTAAAAGAAGCAGAAGCTATTGCATATATGGAAAAAAGCCAATTTGCAACCAATTTTTATATGATTCCAACCCAAGAAGTTAAACAAATAAGTAAAAACATTAAAGATAAATATTTAGGCAAAACAGGCGCCGCTCCTGCTTCTAATTAATGGAAAAACTCAATGGAAAATAATATTTTTATTCGTTTGTGGAATGTTTTAGCTAAAAATCAATTGGTATGGAATGGTTTTAAAGAAACTTTTAAAATTACTTTAATAGGTTGTTTTATTGCTTTTTTTCTAGGGCTTATTTTAGGAGTTTTATTATATTTATTCAAAATACAAAAACATTATAAAAGATATTGGATTATAAATAGTTTGATGAATTTTTTCATTTCTACTCCTTTTTTAATCTTAATTGTTTTATTACTAAAATTAATTTTAATCCCTTATTTTCGCATGGGTTATGGCTTTGGTACTGCCCTTTTTTTCTTAGTCTTAGCTATTGCTCCTCTTTTTGCTCGTCATTGTGAACAAGTTTTTTTAACTACTAATCCAGAATTATACCAAACATCATTTAGTCTTGGAGCAACTAAATTTCAATTTGTGACTAAATTTTTGTTAACAGAAACCCGTTCTGATATCATTTTCAAACTAGCTTCTCTTTTTATCACTTCCCTTGCTTATTCTTCTGTTTTGCAAATTGTAGGGCATCAAGGTATTGCAGCAGTGGCAATTGATAATGGCTATAACGGACATTATGATTTTGATCCCTTTTTTACTCGCTTTGATTTAATTATAGTATCTGCTTTGCTTACCTTTATTTTAACTCAAACAGTTTATTTTTTAGGAAATCGCATTGCTTTTGCCCTTGATAAACGCTAATTACATCCATTTTTTACCAATTTTTTCCTCTCACCAACTTTTTTATCATTTTTTTCCGCAATTTAGTCTTTTTTTTTTCATCAAATAAAGTAAAATAATGTATAATACTCTTGTGGATAATATGAAATTAATTATAGCTATCGTTTCTAGTCACGATGCTAACAAAGTACAACAATCTTTAATAGAAAATAGTTTTTTTACAACTAGATTAGCTACTAAAGGAGGTTTTTTAAAAGAAGCTAATGCAACTTTTATTTTAGGAGTCAAAGAAGAACAAGTACCCAAAGCTTTAGAAATTATAAAAGTCCATTCTCATAAAAAAACTCAAATGATTCCAAACAATATCATCAATGAGTTTAGTGCTTATAATTCTTTTCCTACCGAAGTTTCTGTGGGCGGAGCAACGATTTTTGTTCTTGATGTGGACCAGTTTTTAAAAGTTTAACATTAATTAATAATTTTATCAAACCTAAAACCTATCAAATTCAACCAAATTTAAATTAAAAAAAGGAGTTTTTACGTGGCATTAATCAAAGAACAAAAACAAGAAATCATTAAACAAAATTCACGTTTTGCAAAAGACACAGGTTCATCTGAAGTTCAAATTGCTATTTTATCAGCAGAAATTAAACAATTAAGTGAACATTTAAAACAACACCCTCATGATTTTCATTCTAAAAGAGGTTTGTTTATGAAAAACAGCAAAAGACTTAATTTAGTAAAATATTTAGCAAACCAAAATTAATAATTCAAATATCACAGCTTTTGTGGTGTTTTTTTTATTTTTATTTTCCTTGCATTTAATTTACTCAAAACAACCCCAACCCCCCAAAAATTACTTAAACACACACACACGCAACTAAAAGCATAACAAAGTTAAAAAGGAGACAACAAGGAACAATATGAAAGGTTTATTAGTTTTATATGACGGATTTGAGGATTGTGAGGCTTTAGTCACAAGAGCTTTATTAAATCGCGTAGCCCTTCCCTTAACAACTGCAACTCTAAATCCCCAATTAGAAGTTATGTCTTCTAGTGGGCTTTGTGTAAAAGCAGATGCCAATTTAGCTACTATTAATCCTTTAGAATACGATTTTTTAGTTATTCCTGGAGGACCTTACGTAGCGCAAATTATTGAAAAAGAAACTTTTTTATTAAAATTAATTCAAAAATTTGTTGATGCTAATAAAGTTATTGGAGCTATTTGTGCCGCTCCCATGTTTCTAGGCAAACTAGATTTATTAAAAAATCACCCTTTTACTTGCTTTCCTTCTTGTAATCATTTTATTGAAGGCACTTATTTGCCAGACCAAAAAGCTGTTATTAGTGATAAATTTGTAACTTCGCGTTCTCCTATAACCGTCTTTGACTTTGTTTTTGCTTTAGTAGAAGTGCTGAAAGGCAAAGCTTTTGCTTTTGCTTTTAAAAATTCCCTTAATGTTTAGTAAATTTGGGACTTTTTATTTGTATATAAAAAATATCAAAATTATCTGATAACCATCCAACCATTATCCTCTTTTTTCATTTTTTTTACACAATTTATGCATTCTTTTTTAAAAAAGTTGACAAAATGATTTTTTTACTTGACTTAATGACATTATTTTAGTAAAATATTAAGAGAATGTTGAAAATAAAAAATTACTATTTCATAATAATTAAGACTATTTCATATCTAAATTACAAAAGATTTCATAACTCTTTTGTTTTTGTTGCTTTCAAACAAAACACAAATACACACATAAAATTAATCACTATTTTTTCATTAATAATAAGGAGAAAATTCCATGAAAGAACAATTGCAACCAAAAAACAATCAAAAAACTTTAATGGCTAATAAAACAACAGTAAAACCTAAATGGCACCTAATAGATGCTAAGGGCAAAACCCTAGGCAGATTAGCTACCAAAGTGGCTTCCATTTTAAAAGGAAAACACAAAACACATTACACGCCACACATAGACAATGGCGATTATGTTATTGTTGTAAATGCTGCCTATATTCATTTAACTGGCAAAAAATGGCAACAAAAAACTTACTACAAACATTCAGGTTATCCAGGTGGTTTAACTAAAGTTGTAGCTTCAGAAATGATGCGTAAATTTCCTACAAGAATGGTTGAAAAAGCAATTTTAGGAATGGTTCCTCATACTAAATTAGGTTCACAAATTGGTAAAAAATTATTTGTTTATGCCGAACAAACCCACAATCACCAAGCGCAACAACCAGAAAGTTTAGAGGTTTAATTAGATGAAAAAAGTAAATTATTTTGGTACTGGTCGTCGTAAAAGTGCTGTGGCAAGAGTTATTTTAACTAATGGTACTGGCAAAATTACAATCAATACTAGAGATTTTGAAAAATATTTACCATTACCTGCAACACGCCTAGAAATGATTCAACCTTTAGAATTAACTGAAAAAAGAGAAGCTTTTGATGTAAGTGTGAATGTAAACGGCGGAGGGCTTTCAGCTCAAGCAGGCGCTATTCGTTTAGGAATTGCACGCGCTTTAATTGAAAGTGTCCCCGAATTAAGAGCCATTTTAAAAAAAGCTGGTTTATTAACTCGCGATGATCGTTGTGTTGAACGCAAAAAATACGGTTTAAAAAAAGCTCGTCGAGCACCACAATTTTCCAAACGTTAATCCAAAAAAGAACTTTGTCAAAAAGTTCCTTTTTTTTAAATTTTCCACCAACACCTCCTCTATCGATTTTAAATTAAAAGGAAAACCCTTACTGTAACTATGAAAAAAATTAAAGTTCGTTATGCTCCAAGCCCTACTGGTTTTTTGCATATAGGAAATGCCCGCACTGCTTTATTCAATTATTTGTTTGCCAAACACAATCAAGGAGAGTTTATCATCCGCATCGAAGACACCGATTTTTCACGCAATGTTGAAGGCGGCGAGGCTTCTCAATTAAAAAATTTACGTTGGTTAGGAATTGATTGGAGCGAAGGGCCCGATATCCAAGGACCTTTTGGACCTTATCGCCAATCAGAAAGACTTGCCATTTACCAAAAATACGCCCAAAAACTACTTGATCAAGATCTCGCTTACAAAGAATTTCAAGAAGGACACACCACTTTTGCCATAAGATTTCGCGTTCCTACCAATCAAACTTTTGCCTTTGATGATTTAATTAGGGGCAAACTTACTTTTCAAAGTCAAGAAATTGAAGACTTTATTATCCTCAAATCAAACGGCTATCCTTCTTATAATTTTGCAGTTGTCATTGATGATAATTTAATGCAGATTTCTCATATTTTTCGAGGAGAAGAACACATCACTAACACTCCTAAACAAATTATGATTTATCAAGCTTTCCAATGGCATCTTCCTCAATTTGCTCACATGACTTTAATTCTTAACGACAACAAAAAAAAATTAAGCAAAAGAGATCCTAATATTATGCAATTTATTGAACAATATGAAAAATTAGGATACTTGCCACAAGCATTATTTAATTTCTTATCTTTGTTAGGATTTAGTCCTTTAAGCCAAACCGAAATATTAAGTCCCCAAGAATTAATTAATTTATTTGATGTGGCACGCCTCAACAAAGCTCCTGCTATGTTTGATAAAACTAAACTAGATTATTTGAATAATCAACATTTAAGAAAGTTGCTTCCAGAAGTAATTGCATCATTTATTTTGCAAAAAAAATATTTAGCTCTTACAACCGCTCCTACAAATGACAAAGAGTGGATGACTAAATTTGTGGCTTTGTTTCAAGATAGAATGAATTATATGCAACAAATCACAGATTTTTATCAACTTTTTTTTCAATCCACACCTTTTTTATCGCAAGAAGCTACACATTTTTTACAAACTAATCCCCAAACAACCCTTATTTTAAAAACTTTTTATAATGTTTTTGATGTTATTGTATTTGAAAAAGATGTTATTGCTAATTCCATTAAACAAGTTACTAACCAAAATGATTTTGCTAAAAAAACACTTTTTATGGCTTTGCGTATCGGAACTACTTGCAAAATGCATGGTCCCAGTATCGCCCTTTTATTAGAATTGTTAGGAAAAAAACAAGTACTTAAAAATCTATCTTATGTTTTAGAACAAGCCCAAAAATTTTAATTAATTCCATTTGAAAAATAATATTTATATATTTCATATTTAATTTAATTTACTTATCATTTTATTTTATATAATTCATCCCATCGCAATTTAACCCTTATTTTTTTCTTTTATTTACCACCTTCATTTTTCTTTATGCCATTTTCCAAACAAAAAGGATTTCTTTAATGCTAAAAATTTATAACTCTTTAACTCGCAAAAAAGAATTTTTTAACCCTGCCTATCCGCCCCAAATTAACATGTATGTTTGTGGACCTACTGTCTATAATCACCTGCATTTAGGGAACACCAGACCGTTAATTTTTTTTGATACAGTGAAAAGATATTTAGAAATGCTTAATTTTAGGGTATATTATGTAGTAAATATTACTGATATTGATGATAAAATTATTGAAAATGCCCTTAAAAACAAAGTTTTGGAACAAGATTTAGCCAATAAATATATTAAATCTTTCAACAATCTCCTCAAAACTCTAAACATTCAAACCATTAATTTTAAACCTCAAGCTACTCAATATATCAATTCTATGATTGTCTACATCCAAACTCTTTTAGACCAAGGATTTGCTTATTTTACCGATCAAGGAATATATTTTCGTGTATCTAAAATTGATGATTATGGTAAACTCAAAAAACAAGATTTATCCCAACTTAAACAAAATGCACGTAAACAATTAGACCCCCAAAAAGAATTTCCAGGAGATTTTATTTTATGGAAAAAAACTTCGCAAGGTATTACATACCCAAGTCCTTGGTTTGCAGGGCGTCCTGGTTGGCATACTGAATGTGCAACTATGATCGAGCAACTTTTTAAATTGCCTTTGGATATTCATGGAGGAGGTACAGATTTAAAATTTCCTCATCATGAAAATGAAATTGCCCAAACACAATCCCATAGCCACCAAAAACTAGCTAATTTTTTTATGCATGTAGAAAGATTAGATTATCAAAATCAAAAAATGTCTAAATCTTTAGGAAATATTATTTGGTGTAAAGATTTATTAAAACAATACAATCCTTGCATAATAAAGCTTTTAATTTTGAGTACTCATTACCGCAAGCCAATCAATTTTAGTTATGATTTGATGGAACAAGCCCAACAAAAATACCAAAAAATAACTGATTTTTTAACTAAAAATAATTTTTATTTAAAAGTTAATCAATTTTCTTGCCAAGCCTTAGACCAAGATATAATGCAGTTATTTCATCAATTAATGCAAGATGATTTGGCTACTCATAAAGTAATTGATTTAATGGAACAAACAATTAAACAAACCCATCAAACCCAAATTTTGGATAAGTTATCCCAATTTCAAAACTCTTTATTATTAATTTTAAATATTTTAGGAATTGCAATTCCATTTAACAAACCAACAAAAACAGACTTACAAACATATTTTTTGTGGCAAGATGCAAGAAAATGTAGAGATTTTGCCCAAGCAGATATTTTAAGAAAGCAATTATTAGATAAAGGCTTTATTTAAAAACTTTGAAACGCTCCAATAATTTACCTCCACATTTTAATTATTTTTTTACCTTTTTTTATTTTTCAATATTATTTATTGCAATTCACAAACATTACAATAATTTTATTTATTTAGAAAAAGACCTCTTAATTGAGGTTTTTAATATATTATCAGTATCAGAGGGAATCGTGCTAAAAGTTTATTATAATCAAAACATCCTAAATGTTCCTTTAAACACTAGTTTAGAGACTTTAAAAAATCAATTAAACCTTAAAAATGTTTATGCTGCTAAAGTAAACAATAAATTAAAAGAACTTACCTTTAAATTGCATGCCCCCATCAATCAAATTACTTTTTTAGGCGCTTGGAACGCTGCGGCTGTAAACATTTATGAAGCTAGTTTAAGATATTTAGTTGCTATGGCATCTTACAAACTTTTTGAAAATATTTCATTACATTTTACTTATTATAGTTCTTCTAGTATTTTGGTATCTTTTCCCAAAGAAATTACCTTTTTGCCAGAAATGTTTCAAAAAATTAAAGAAGAAATGCATTTGTTAGTATCGCAAAAATTAGATATTACCAAAAAGAAATTGCCCCTTGAAAAAGCCTTGCAAATTTATCAATCTTTGGGATTTGGGGATAAAATTAGTCTCCTCAAACAAAAAGCTCCTTCCTTTGCTACCCTTTATTTTTGCCAAAACTATTGTAATTATATGTATCAAGGTTTAGTTCCTAACACTAGTTATTTAGATAAATATCATTTATTTTATCATCAAAATGGGTTTGTTATGCAATTTGTAACTCCTTTTAGTGATGAAAAAATTCCTCCTTTTCAACAAGAACCTCTATTTGAACAAATGCTTACTCAAAGTTTGGTTTTTAAAAAAACTATTCAAATGCAAAATGTTTCCCAAATTAATCAATTTGCCAAAACTGCTCAAAGTCAATTTAATTTAATTAATCTTGCAGAAATTAATCATCAAAATCAGTTGCAACAATTAAGTACTAAAATTGCTAAACGTGCCTCCAATCTTAAAATTATTAATATTTCGGGTCCTTCTTCTAGTGGAAAAACTACATTTGCTAAAAGATTACAATTACAATTACAAGCGTTTGGAATTTGTACTTTTATTATTGCTATGGATAATTATTATTTGCCTTTGAAAGATATTCCCAAAGAAAAAGATGGCATCTCCTTTGATTTTGAAAGTATTGATGCCTTAAATATTCCTTTATTTAATCAAAATATCTATGATTTGCTGACTTGCAAAAAGACTACTATTCCCCAATTTGATTTTGTTACTCGTAGTCATACCCAAAAAGATATTCAAACCCATAATCATATTATTTTGGTAGAAGGAATACATGCCATAAACCCTAAACTTACTCCTTTTATTCCAAGATTACAAAAATTTCAAATCTATATTGTCCCACAACATCAATTATCACTAGATTTCCACAATCCTTTACATTTAACCGATGTGAGGTTTTTAAGAAGAGCTATAAGAGATTATATTTCTAGGAATACTACTATTTTAAGGACTTTTGAGTTTTGGGATTCTGTGCGAAAAGGGGAGTTTAGATGGATTTATCCTAATCAACAAGAAGCTGATTTTGTTTTCAATTCTGAATTAATTTATGAATTTAATGTTTTGAAACCATATTTAATTCCTTTGTTATTGCAAATTCCTGAAACAAGTAAGTATTTTGATAAAGCTCAGTATTTTTTAAATTTGTTAAGTTTTTTTAAATCTTTTGATTCTAATTTAGTGTTTCATGAGTCTTTGTTAAAAGAATTTATTGGTGGGAGTCCTTTTTATTTTTAGATTATTTTATAATTAAATATTTTGTTATATGGAAAGATTAACTTTTGCAAAAGTTAATCTTTTTTTGTTGAAAAAGATATATTATATAAATGAGGATGTATAAATTATAATTGCAGTATTTAAGGCAAAAACTTATCAATATGCAGTTGTATCACAAAAATAGTTATATTCATGTTATAATTAAGCTGTAAAAAGTTATTATATTTTAATATTTAAGTGCATAAAGATATTTAAATATAATTTATTCAAAAATATTCATACACAAAATATTGATGTGAGGAACTTTATGTATCAAAAAAAAATTTTAATTAGATTTGGAGAATTATTTTTAAAAGGAAAAAATAAAAAAGCTTTCATTAATACATTAAGACAATTATTACAAAATAAAATTAAAGACCTTTGCAACGTTCAAATGTATTTTAAACACGATTATGCTTATCTAGAATATATTTATGATGCAAGTTTAGAAAAAGAAATTCTTAAAAGATTATCTTATGTATCAGGGATTTCTTCTTTTGTTGTAGTAAGTCAAGCAAGTAGACAATTAGATGATATTGTTCAAAAAGCTTGTTTATTGTTACAAGAAAAAATTAAAAAAAATACTTCTTTTAAAATAGAAACCACTAGAAAAGATAAAAGTTTTGCTTTAAAAAGTTTGGAACTTACCCAACAAATTGCTCCTTTAATTTTAAAGCAGTTTGAAGGTAAATTAATAGTTGATGTTAAAAATCCTCAAGTTATTTTACATGTTAGTATTAGAAAAGAAAAAACTTATCTTTATTTAAAAAGTGATGAAACTCAAGCTTTAGGAGGGTTTCCTGTTTCTTCTGGTAGTATAGGAACTGTTTTGATGAGTGGTGGTATTGATTCTCCTGTAGCTGCTTATTTGGCGATGAAAAAAGGTATTACAGTAGAGTTATTACATTTTGAATCAAGCCCTTTAACTCCTTTAGAATCAATCCAAAAAGTAATTGATTTAGCTAAAGTTTTGAGTCGTTATGCTTTTGGTAATCAAATTAAATTGCATTTAGTGCCTTTTAGATATTTGCAAGAAACAATTACTAAAACAGTTCTAGATTCTTATATCATTAATGTTATGCGTCGGATGATGTATCGTTTAGCTTCTCAATTTGCTTTTCAAAAAAATCATTTATGTTTAATTAATGGTGAATCAGTAGGACAAGTAGCAAGTCAAACTTTGGAAAGTATGCAGACAACTACTCAAGTAACGAGTATGACTATTTTAAGACCTTTAGTTACTATGGATAAAAATGAAATAATTAAAATAGCTAAAAAAATTGATACTTTTGATATTTCTATTCGTGCTTTTCATGATTGTTGTACTCTTTATTTGCCTCAAAATCCCACCACTAAACCAACTATTCTAAAAGCTAAAAGAGAAGAGCAAAAAATAGATTATTTCCCCTTATTAAATGATGCTTTTCAAAATACAATTACTCTAAATATAGACCAACATTTGCAATTTAATATCTGTGATTATGGTTTTTTTGATGTAAAAGAATCAATTAAGCATTTTTGCGAACAAAATCCAGAGCAAACAATTGTAAGTCAATATTAAAATACAAAAGATAAAAAACAATTCAATAAAATAATATTTAAAAAGAGCGTAAAATGCAAATTAATTTTAATTTTTATGCTTTACTAATTTCATTCAAAGGAGCATTTATGATTACATCGAAACAAAATCCTACTTTTAAAAAATTAAAAAAATTACAATTAAAAAAATATCGCGATTTATATCAACAATTTTTAGTATATGGTGATCATCTCATTGAACAAGCACAAAAAAACAACGCTGTTGTTACCATTTTTACTTCTAATGAGGAAAAACCAGGGACTTTTATTGCGCCTTCTTTGATGAAAGAATTATCTCAAACTAAAACTGTCTTTGAGCAAATGGCTCTTTGCAAACCTACCTCAGAGAATAATTTATTGTCTGATAAAATTTTAGTTTTGGATGATATTCAAGACCCTGCTAATTTAGGAGCTTTAATGCGTTCTGCTAGTGCTTTTGGGTTTAATCAAGTTTTTGCCAGTTTTCATAGCGCTGATTTTTATCATGAAAAAACTATTAGATCAAGCCAAGGTGCCTTATTTTCGCTTTCCTTAAAAAGAGGCAATACCAAATCCTTTTTAGAAGAAATTAAAGAAAAAAACTATTCTATTTTTAGTGCTTTTCCCCAAAAAGCCAATATTACTATGGAAGATGCTAAAAAATATCCTAAAAAAGTATTAATTTTAGGAAACGAAGGACAAGGGATTTCTTTGGAAACAGAAGCCCTTTCTGATTATTTTGTAAATATTTGCACTCAAAATGTCGAAAGCTTAAATGTTGCAGTTGCAGGAAGCATTTTAATGTATCTTTTGTAATTACCAAAGATAAAAATTTATTGCAAAAAAATAAAACAATAAAATATCATAAAACAAATTATAAAATAAATAAAATAATAAAGAGGTTTAAAAATGAATATATTACATGATATTAATCCTGAAAGAATTACCAAAGAAGAGTTTATAGTAGTTATTGAAATTTCTCAAGGAAGTAAAAAAAAATATGAGATTGACAAAGAAACAGGTCTTTTGTTGCTTGATCGTTTTTTGACAACTGCTTTTCGATATCCGATTAATTATGGATTTGTTCCTTTAACTCATTGTGAAGACAATGATCCTTTAGATGTTTTGGTGTTATCTCAAGAAATCCTAGATCCTATGACTTTGGTAAAATGTCGTCCTTTGGGAGTAATTAAAATGATTGATAATGATGAATTAGATGAAAAAGTAATTGCAGTTCCTGTTTTTGATAAGTATTTTTCTCATTTACAAGATTTAAAAGATATGCCTTTGCCAATGATTGCAGAAATTAAGCATTTTTTTGAAAATTACAAAGCTTTGGAAAAGAAAAAAGTAGTTATTGAAGCTATACAAGATAAACAAGCAGCATTTAGTGCTATTGAAACAAGTCTTTTAACTTATCAAAAAGTTATCAAACCTTCTTTAAAGAAAGAAAAAAAGCAATAAAAACCTTCTTATATTTTTGCAAATAAAGTTTATTTGTGTTTTGCCTCCATATCATTTTTCAGTTTTAATAAGGCTCAATTGTAATTAAATTATTTGATTAATATTTGATTAAAATGCTTGAAAAGAAAAGATTTGACAATAATATTGGTGATAAATATACTGTACAACAAACTTATTTTTAAAAAAACTTACTAACTCAATTTTGATTATTGCATTTATTTCATTTTGCAAAGGAAAAGTTTAAATTATGAAAACAATTATCACTAATAAAAAAGCATTTTATGATTATTCTTTAGAAAAGAAAAAATATCAAGCAGGAATCAAATTATTAGGAAGCGAAGTAAAATCAATTAGAATAGGAAAAATTAATTTATTAAACTCCTATATTCATATCAAAAATGAAGAAGCTTTTATAGTGAATATGACTATTTTAAAATATCCTTTTAGTTGTTGTTTGGCATATGATGAAAATAGAACTAAAAAGCTTTTGTTGCAAAAACATGAAATTATCCAAATTCAAAACAAAATTAAAACTGAAAAATTGTCTGTTATTCCTTTAAAAGTTTATTTTAATAAAAATTTAGTTAAATTAGAAATTGCCTTAGCTAAAGGTAAGAAACAACACGATAAAAGAAATGCTTTAAAAGACTTTGATGCTAAATTGCGTATTCAAAAAACATTAAAAAACTTTAATCAAAAACAATAAACCTTAACCCTTGTATTTTTTAATGAATAAAAAACCAATTTTAAAAATCTCTAACTTAAATTGCTTAATATTTTGTATTTTTTTGTAGTTTAACAATAATTTATAACAATTAAATTTTTGCAATAATAATGATACAAAATAATCAATTATTTTGTATTTTTTGCTTTTATGCAGATATCAAATTAGACAATAATTAAGGACACATGAATGAAAATTTCTAAAACTCGTTTTATTAAGTTTTTAAAAGTTTTAAAATATTTGAATTTTAAGTTTTTGTATCAAAATAAATCTCAGTTTCTTTTGGATTTTTCCAATGAACTCAAAGATTTAATTAATGAAGAAACTTATGCTAAAAAACTTGCTTTTTTACAAGAAAATCTAAGCGAGCAAGACGAATATCAAGCTGTTTTAAACCAAAAACATTTAAACATTATGCAACCTTATTACAAACAATTAGAGCTTTTGGTAGGTTCTTATTTGGAAAAACATTTTCCAGGAGAAGTTATTTTTTCTTTGGAAACTTATCAACAAAAAAAGTTTCAAATGAATAAACAAGGATATCAATTTTATTGTTTTTTAGATGGATATCAAGAAGACAAAACAACTATTCGTATTTTTGAAACTAAAACTACTACTAGCAAAAAATTTTTAAAATTGCAATTTGTAAACGATAACAAAGAAAAAATGCCCTTTTTCCATTATACAAGTCCTAACACCTTATCACCTTTTTGCAAGGGCTCCAATCAAGACAACCCATCTTATCAAAAAAAAATGCAAACTTTTTTTAATCCCAAATCACAAGAAGGAAAATACATCTATGATTTAACTTATCAAAGATGGGTAATTGAAAACAATTTAACTGAGGCACAAAAAAAGAAAAAAATAGAGTATTATTTGGTAGTTCTTAATTCGGATTATGTTTATGATTGCAAAAGTTGTAATGCGGCTTTGGATCCTAACTTGCTTACTTTTATTGATTTGACTTTGATTACACAACAAGGAACTCAAATATTAGAAAATGATGCCAATCTTTTAATTTCTTATTTGTCTTCAAAAACTAACAAGCCAAACGGCACTTCTGCTTATTATTTGTTGCCTGAAAAAATCCTTCATTTTTATGAAAACATCCCTTCCAAAGACAGTATTTTTACTTATTTTTATAATCATTTAGGTTTTTTTGACTCCCAAAACAAACAAAAACACGAAACACAACAGTTAATTTTGCAACAATATTATCATGTTTCTGACATTCCTTTTGCTTGGTTGAATCGTTTTGATAACAAAGTGCAACAAAAAGTTACCCAAAAAAAGCTTCCTTATTATTGTTTTGATAAGATTAAAGCAGGGTTGCAAATTCTAAAATACCCTCTTTATTATTTAGATTTTGAGGCTTTTCCGTGTCCCTTTCCTAGATTTAAAGGCGAAAAACCCTATACCCAATCCTTATTTCAATTTTCACTTCACATCGAAAAAGCCCCTGGTTTGTGCAACAAAGATAAAAATCACGTTTCTTTTTTGGCACCTGATCACGCCGATTACAGAAAAACCCTATTAGAAAAACTAACCAATGCCATTTTAGATGATGGAGGCTCCATTATTGTTTATCATAAAGCTTTTGAAAAAACACGCCTTCAAGAATTATCTTTGCTTTTTCCTGAATATTCTTTGCAAATCCAAAACATTATTACGCGTATTTTCGACCTTAAAGACCTTCTAAAAGGCAGCAAAACTTTTTATCAAAACCTAGGATTTGATTCTGAACAAGCTGCAGGCATTAATTTTTATCATCCCCATTTGCAAGGTTCTTTTTCTATCAAAAAAATTACTCCTTTATTTTGCAATTTGAATTATAAAAATTTAGTTATTCAAAATGGTATTGAGGCTTTTTTAACTTACATTCAACTGCCTAAAATGTCTCCTTTGCAATTTCAAGCGCAATTTCAAGCCTTAGAACAATATTGCAAACAAGATACTTGGGTAATGGTAGAAATTTTGAAAGGACTTATCAGCCAAACCCAAAAACCTAATTTCTTATATTTAACTCCTAAAGATATTGTCCAATAGTCAAATTTATTATTTTTATCTCCTTTTTATTCACAAAATTCCTTAAGGATGCATAAAAAATTGTTATTTGCCTTGGGAAATGATATAATTATATTATGAGTTATTTTTTTTCATCAAAAGATAAAAATGGTGCTTGTAACAAATCACTGTTTTTTTATTTTGTATCTGGTTTTAGTTGGTTGCGTTTGTTAATGTTAAATTCGCCCACATCTAACAAGATGCATTTACTAGGAGGTATCGTTTGATTAGTAAGAATTTTTTTAAACTTTTAGATAAAATCGCTCAAGAAAGAGATTTAGATAAAGACCAAGTTATTGATGCTTTTGCTAAAGGATTGATTTCTGGTTGCAAAAAAAATCATAAAGTTAAAAGCTGTAAAATCCAGTTAAAAGAAGACAAAAGCGAAATTATTTTATATAAACAATTTTTGGTTGCCGATGAAGCCACTATGAGCACTATTAATTTAAAAGAGTCAACTCCCATTACTCTTGAAGAAGCCCAACAAATTAAGCCTCATGCCAAAATAGGTCAAGTAATTGATATTAAAGTTGATCCTAAAGATTTTAATCTATACGCTGTCAAAGAACTTAAAAATCAATTCAACGAAGAGCTTACCAAAAAGAAAAGAGAAAACATTTATAATTTTTTCAAACAACAAGAAGGCAAATTAATTAGCGCTAAAATTATTTCGGAAAACGATAAATTTTATAATTTGGAATTAGAAAAAGAAATTACTACCTTGCTGCCTAAAAAAGAAATTGCTTCCAATAATGAAATGCAAGTAGGCGAAAGAATTCAAGTTTTTTTGTCAGAAGTAAGAAAAACTACTAAATGGCCTAAGATTTTTGTCAGTTGTAATCATGTGGGACTTGTAGTTAAAGTGTTAGAAGAAAATATTCCTGAAATCCAAGAAGGCATCGTTAAAATTGCAGGGATTGCCCGCATTTCTGGCGAACGTACCAAAATTGGTTTATTGTCCTGCGACGCTCAAGTAGATGCCATTGGCTCTTGTATTGGCGAAAGAAGTAACCGTATTAAAAATGTTATCAAAATCCTTAAAGACGAAAAAGTTGATTTATTTGTTTGGAGCGACGATCCCCAAGAACTTATTTCAAATGCCCTCAAACCTGCTTCATGCCTTCAAGTTGTCATCAAAGACGACATTAACAAATACGCTATTGCAATTGTTCCTGACGACCAATTTTCTTTAGCGATTGGTAAATTAGGTAAAAATGTTAAATTAGCAGTGGAAGTAACTAAGTGGAATATCGATATCAAAACCTTAGATCAAGCCCAAACAGAAGGATTAATTTAATTGTAATGACTGTTTTGCGAACTTGTATAGTTTCTAAAAAAATTCAAGATATCAAAAAAATGATTAGAATAAATAGCACTAAACAAGGAAAAATAGCTGTTGATTTTAATTTAGCACTTCAAGGAAGAGGAGCATATCTAACTTTAAAACTTGAATATGTTATTTTGTCGCAAAAAAAGAAACTTTTAGATAAAAAACTCAAAACCAAAGTTCCTGAAGAAATATATCAAACTCTTTTAAAATTGATTGCTTTACAAACTTAGCAAACATTTTTATATTTTATTTATGCATTTTTCCATCTTTGAAATATTTTTTGTTCACTTCACACTTCACATTTTTTATTTTGTGCCCAATTTATTTTTTATGTTGCAATCTTTTATTTTCATGCATTAAAAATTATTAAAATTAAAGGAGGGATGTAAATGACCCTTAACAAAAAAACAAATAATGAAAATTCATCCAAAACTACCCCTAAATTATCCAAGGAAACGGATTTGAAAAACGATTTTGCTAGTAAAAACTATGTTTTTAATCCCCAAGACAAAGTTTTTCAAATCGCTCAAGTTTTTGGTATTACCAGTGCTGTTTTAATTAAAAAATTATTACAATTAGGAATTAAAGCAGATGTTAATCAAACCTTAGAAAAAGATATTGTTGAACTTTTAGCCAAAGATTACAATATTCAAGTAAGCGAACCCCAAGAAAAACACACCCCACCACAACTTCAACCGCAAAAGCCTTCCCTCACTAAAACCAAACCCAACCAAAAACTTAATTTGCAAAAAACACCGCCCATTGTAACTATTATGGGACACGTTGACCACGGCAAAACTACCCTATTAGATGCCATTCGAAAAACTCGTGTAGTTGATCAAGAATTTGGAGGCATTACCCAACACATAGGAGCTTATCAAGTTGAATACCAAGGCAATAAAATAACTTTTATTGATACTCCAGGACATGAAGCTTTTGATAAGATGAGGGCTAGAGGAGCTAAAATTACTGATATTTGTATTTTGGTAGTAGCAGTTGATGATTGTGTCAAACCACAAACCTTAGAAGCCTTGAAGCACGCCCAAAAAGCCCAAATTCCTATTATTGTTGCTTTAAATAAAATTGATAAACCCAATAATAATACACAACAAATTATGCAAGAATTATCTAGTTATGATTTGTTGCCTGAAGAATGGGGTGGCACTACTCCTTATATTTCTATTTCTGCTTTAAAAAGAGAAGGTTTGGAAAAAATATTAGAAATTATTCTTTTAGTTAGTGAAATCCAAAATTTACAAGCTAATCCCGATCAAAAAGCTCAAGGAACAGTTATTGAGGCAAGCCTTGATAAATCTTTAGGAATGGTGGCTACTTTTATTGTAAGTGATGGCAACCTCAAAGTAGGCGATATCGTCGTTGCTGGAGCTTCTTATGGAAAAATTCGTTCCATGGAAGATGAAAATAAAAAAAAACTAACCAAAGCCTTACCTTCGCAACCTGTGCGTGTTGCAGGATTAAAAGAAGTGCCTCAAGCAGGAGATATTTTTTACGTCGTTGCTAATGAAAAACAAGCACGCCAAATTGTAGCCGAAAAAAAATCCCAAACTAAAGAAACTTTAGCCAAAATCCCTTCACCTCTTAATTTAGAAGATATTTTACAAAACTTAGAAACCGAAAAACCGCAAGAACTAAATATCATTTTAAAAGCTGATACTCAAGGAAGTTTGGAAGCGCTTCAAGGTATGATTGCCAAAATTAAAGTATCTGATCTTAAAGTGCAACTTTTGCGCGCTGCTGTTGGCACCATTACAGAAACAGATATTGCTTTTGCCAAATCATCAGACAGTTTGTTAATAGGCTTCAATATCAAACCTGCTTCTTCCACACTCAAATCTGCTCAAAGACAAGAAGTAAAAATTACTATTCATAATGTTATTTACCGCATTATTGAAGATATTGAACAAAAATTAAAATCTATGATTAAGCCTACTTTTGAAGAAGTGGTTACTGGTAAAGTAGAAGTAAGAAAAATTTTTAATATCAGTAAAGTTGGCAATATTGCTGGTTGTTATGTGACACAAGGTATTGTCAATAATAGCGATTTTGCCAAAGTAATGCGCAATGATGAAGTTTTATTTAAAGGTAAAATTGTATCCTTAAAACATCTCAAAGACAACATTAAATCTGCCAAACAAGGTTATGAGTGCGGCATTTTACTTGATGGTTTTAATGATTTTGAAATTAATGATATAATAGAAACATCTAAACTAAGCAAAGTAGAGGAATAAAAAATGGTAACAACAGCTGAAAGATTGTCTAGTCTAATTCAAAAAGAATTGGTATTAATTAATGATGTTATTCAAGACGAACAAATAGGATATATTAATTTAACCGATGTTAAAGTAACAAAAGACTTGTCTTTTGCTAATATTTATTACACTATTTTAAGCGATGATCCAACTGTTTTGAAATTAACAGAAGAAACCATTGAAAAAAATAAAGTTGTTATTCGGTTAGAATTAGCTAAAAAAATTAAAAATTTTCGTAAAATACCTGATTTAGTTTTTAAATATGATAAATCTTTATCTTATGGACGCCGTATAGAAAATATTTTAAAAGATATTAATAAATAATTCTTTCTTTGTTATTTGTTTCAATAATTTATATAAGAGATGCTTTAATAAAGGCATCTTTTTTCTTTATTGGTGTTGGTATTTTGTTATCTTTGTTATTAAAAATAATTTGCGCACAAAATACAAAAATTAAAATCACTTTTCTTTTTGCAATTCCAAAAAATAATGTAATTAGTAAAATAATTCAAATATATAATTGCAAAAATAAATTTGTAAACGGCTTTTGTTTTACTTTTTGTTTTTGCTTATCATAAATAATAAAATGAAATAATAAAACACAACAAAAAGAAAGGAAAAATGATGAAACTTATTGTAGGTTTGGGCAATCCAGGTACCAAATTTCTAAACACTCGTCATAATGTTGGTTTTGCTGTTGTTGATTCTTTTTTAAGTCAAAATAAATATCAAATCTTGAAGGAAGACAAAACCGCCCACATTTATCAAATTAATTTTAACCACCACCAATCATTATTGATTAAACCACAAACGTATATGAATTTATCAGGTGAAGTGGTAAAAAAAATTATAAATAAATATCGCATTAAGATAGAAAATATTTTAGTTATTGTAGATGATATTTATTTGGATGAAGGCAAATTAAAGTTAAAAATGCAAGGTGGTCATGGAGGGCATAACGGATTAAGGAATATTATTGATCGTTTAGGCACTAAACAATTTAAAAGGTTAAAAATAGGAGTAAGTTTAGATTCTTGCATGCCTTTGGATCAATATCTTTTAACGCCTGTCAATGCAAGCAGTCAAAAAAATATTTTAAAAAACATTAATATTATTAATAAAATTATATTTAATTTTATCCAAGATGTGGATTTTAATATTTTAATGAATGGGTATAATTCTAAACTTTGATTTTGTATTACCCATTATTATTTATTTGAAAATAAATGATTTCTTAATTGAACAAATTTATAAAGGTATAAAAAAAGAGCAAATATGAAAATATTTGCTCTTTTTATTTATTTTATTTCTTCTTGTAAATCTATTTTTGTGATTTTGATTTGAGAAATTACTTTATCATTGTGTTTTAAGATTGTAAATTTAAAATTCTTGTAAATGATTTCGGTATTTTTGTCATTTGGTTTGGGGAATCTTCCCAATTGTCCTATTAAAAAACCACTTAAAGTATCATAATCTTCAGTGTTAAATTCTAATTTAATTGCTTCTGCGACCTCTTCTAAATCAGCAAATCCATTAACAATATATTCATTTTTGGCAACTTCTTTAATCATTAGATCTTCGTTGTCGTATTCATCCGAAATTTCACCTAAGATCTCTTCAATTAAATCCTCAAAAGTAATTATTCCAGCTGTGCCACCATATTCGTCAATTACTATTGCCATATGGGTTTTGGTTTTTTTCATTTCGCGGAAAAATTCATTAGTATTTTTTGTATCTGGGACCAAATAAGGTTTTCTAATGAATTTTTTCAAATCAAAAATTTTATTTGGGTTTGAGGACATTAAATAATTAAAAATATCTTTAACATGTAAAATGCCTATAATATTATCAATACTATTTTCATAAACTGGGAAACGTGTGTATTTTTCATTTTGGATAGTTTTAATTAATTCTTTTTTGGTAATTTCAACATCAATTGCAACTACTTCGGTGCGGTGGCGCATTACTTCAGAAATGTTTGTGTGATCAAATTCAAAAATATTTTGAATCATTTTATTTTCATCTTTGTCAATGATGCCTTTTTGATAACTTGAAGTTAACATTAAGCGTAGTTCGTCTTCTGAGACTTGTATGCTATTTTTGTTAGGATTTAGTCCGAAAACAATAAGAAAAAGATTACTTACTTGAGTCAAAATCCAAACCAAAGGCGTAATTAACCAAGCAATTAAGGAAATAGAACCAGAAAAAAGATAAGCAATTTTGGAAGGTGCATGCATTGCTATGCGTTTAGGAATTAATTCTCCAAAAATAATAGAAAGGGTAATAATTAAAGCCTCAATTCCGATGTTATGTAATGAAAAATGCCCTTCTGTTTCTCTTAGCCAACAAGATGTTACAATATTTCCTTGAAAAAAAGTAATGATGTGAATCATAATTTGAATTACTGATAAAAAAGTGGTTGGTTTGGTTTTGATTTTTTTGACTCTTAGAGCATTTTTATTGCCCTTTTTGATATCTAATTCAATTTTGCTTTCGTTAGTAGAAATAAAAGATATTTCGCAAGCTGCAAAAAAAGCATTTAATGCGATTAAAATAATCAATATGACTATCGGATTCATAAGAAAAAATACCTTTTGGCATTAATGCACATTTTTTTATTTGCTAAATTTGATTTTTTACCCACAAACGTCTTTTTTTCAAAGATCTTTATTGTACTAAATTTTATACTATCACTATCGTCCATATTTTTTTGAAACAGCACCTCGCTTTTAATTTATATTTTTAATAACTAACTGATTTCATTTTAACATAAATAATAAAAAATGTCAATTTATAAAGTAAAATAATTGCTGGTTTTTCATTGGTTTTTGCTCGCTTTTTGTGGTACATATTTTTTTGTTAATGGAAAATAAAAGCAATAAAAAAGAATAGTAATTTTATTTGGGTGTTTCTTTTGGTTTTGTGATTTTTTTGTGATTTGTGGTAATTGAAAAAATTGATGACTATTTTCAAAAACTTCTGTTTGCTATTATTGTTGCCTTTTGGTTTGGCGTTTCTTTTTTGCCTCCATGCAATTTTAATTTATCTTTGGATTTTATAATTTGTTTACAATAAATTAGCAAACCTATCAAAAATAATTAAAGCATCTTGGTGAATGTTGTTTTCCAAAATAAAATCTAGATCCAAAGGCCAAATGCTATATTTTAGTGTCAATAAACAGCGATAACGGTTATTTTTTTTAGGAATAAGTGATAAAACAGGACCTAAAACAGTTATTTTGTGTGAAAAGCGATTGGACAATGCTGCTTTGATGCGGTAAGCAATATCAAAAGTTTTTTTAAAATCTTTATGAGAGATTAAAATTTGGCTCAGGTATCCAAATGGAGGGTTTTGTGACATTTTTCTTTCTTCTAAAAGTTGTCTCAAAAACTCCTTTTCTTCATATTTGACTGCCGCATTAATTGCAAAATGGTCTATATTATAGCTTTGCACAATTACTTTGCCTTTTTCTTTTCTGCCACAACGTCCTGCTGCTTGAATGAGTAATTGAAAGGTTTTTTCTGAGCCTTTAAAACTAGGAATTTTGAGTAAAGAATCTGCCATTAAAATACCTACTAAAGTAACTTTGTGAAAGTCAAGTCCTTTGGCAATCATTTGAGTTCCTAACAAAATATCTGCTTTTTCTTGATTAAAATCGTTCCATAATTTTTCGTATTGACTAATTTTTGTGATAGTATCTGAATCAAATTTGATAAGTCTTGCTTGCAAAAATTCTTTTTGGAGATAAGCTTCGATGTATTCGATACCAACGCCTACTTCTTTTATTTGTTCTTTGGAGCAGCACATGCATTTTGGTGTAAATTGCTCTTTATAGTTGCAATGACTACATTTTAATAGTTCTTGTTTTTGATAAAAAGTAAGGCTATTGTTGCATTTATGGCATTTGGGGACAAAGCCGCAAAAACGACATAAAACAAATGGTGCAAAACCTTTAGTGTTTATAAATAAAATGGCTTGTTGTTGTTTGGCTAGAACTTCCCTTAATGCATGTTTGAGGGTTTGGGAAAAAGGTTCTAAATTGCCTTTTTTTAATTCTTCTTTCATGTCTACAAGTTCGATGGGAGGTAAAGCATCAATTAAAGCTCTTTTGGTAAGGCTTAAAAGTTGATAATTTTGTTGTAAAACTTGATAATGACTTTCCAAAGAAGGAGTAGCGCTTCCTAAAATTAAAGGAATTTTGTGGTATTTAGCCCTTATTTGTGCTAAGGTTCTTGCATCATAAGTGGCGCGCTCTTTTTCTATTAAAGCCTCGTCGTGTTCTTCGTCAATGATGACAATTCCTAAATTATTTAAAGGAGCAAAAATAGCACTACGAGTGCCTAAAACAATGCAGGCTTGTTGTTCTTTGATTTTTAAAAATTGGTCTAAATGTTCTTTGGGGCTTAAATAACTGTTTAAAATAGCTATATTTTTGTTTGTGAATTTGGCTTGGAGGCGTTGCATTAAAGGAGCTATTAACATTACTTCAGGTACCAATAATAAAACTTGTTTATTTTGATTGAGAACTTTGGTAATTAAATGGAGATAAATTTCAGTTTTGCCTGAGCCTGTTTTTCCGTGTAAAAGATAAGTTTTGTGGTAGTTAAGATTTATTTTTTGTGCTATTTGTTGTTGTTCTTCATTCAAAATTATTTTTTTGTCTTCTGCAAGTAAATCAAAGTTGTGATTTAGAACTATACTTATTTTTTGTTCTGTTTGTAAAAGAATCTTTTTGCGGATTAAGGATTGAATAATGCTGTTTGAAGTCAATTCTAAGGCTTTTTTTCTTGTGATTTCTTGAATTTTTATTTTTGGTTTGCTATGTTTGATTTCATTTGAGTTTGTTTTATCTAACATTTTTAAAGGTTTTAAAGGTTTTAATTCTTTTAATTTTGCAATAAAATCTTTTTGCTTGGGTGTTAATTTTATATCTTTTTTTTCACTTAATTGCGGATTAAGGTGGTAAATGCATATTTTTTTTTCATTGTTTTTTTCTTTGAGTTGTAAAATATCTTTGATTATGACAATTTTTTTCTTAGATAGTTTTGTAAAATGTTCTAATAGTTTTTCTTGGGATTTGTTTTTGGGATTTAAAAAAAGTTCCTTTTTGTTTGCGAAAAAACCTTTGAGATTTTCAGGAAATAACTCCTTATTTATAATTTTAATTTCTTTTAAAAAAGATTTTACAAATTCTTTGGGGAAAATAGTTTCATAAACTAAGGCTTTAATAATGAAAGGAGTTTTTAACATTTCTTGGGATAATAAAAAAAATTCTTGATCAAAATAAGGAGTTTCATCTAAAATAGTTATTATTTCTTTTAAGTTCTTATTGAACTTGCTATTTTCTTTTAAATTGATAATATAGCCTAAGCGTTGCGAATTAGCATTACCAAAAGGAACTACAACTCTCATTGTTTTTTTGATTATCTTTTCAAAATGGGGTGGTACCAAATAATCAAAAGGTTTGTTAATTCCTTGATATGTAGTTTTTATATCTATAATTACTTCAGCTATCAATTTTTTATCCTTGCTTTCTTTATTGATTTAGTTTTTGAGGGTTTGATACTTCAATTATAACAAAATTATAAATCATTTGGGATTAATAAAAAAAGAGACTTTAAAAAGCCTCTTTGGGATTTGTTTGATTGTAATTAATGTGTACAAACGATTTTAATTTATTTTTTACAGTAGCTAATTTATTTTTGTTAGGTTTATTACCTACTTTAGTTTTAGTTTTTGCAGAATTTTCTTTTTGTGCTTTTGGTTGTTGTGTCTCATCTAAAGCATAAATTTCTTTTTGACTTAAAGTATCTTTATCTAATAAAGCTTGGGTTATTTTTTCTACTAATACTTTATTTTTTTCTAAAATGTTTTTATCTTGTTTGTAGTATTCATCTACTATTTTTTTAATTTCTTGATCTACTTGATAACGAGTTTGTTCGGAACATTTTTCAAAGTTAATATATCCTAAAGGACTCATTCCTGAATAAGCCACCATTCTAAAAGCAGTGCGAGTAGCTTGTTTAAGATCGGAATACACTCCATTAGTTCTAGCTTTAGAAAAGAGTTCTTCAGCGGCTGCTCCACCTAAGGCAACAACGATGTTATAGGTGAGTTGTTTTTCGGTATTGCAAAAACATTCTTTATCAGATGTAGGCCACATGTAACCTAGAGCGCCTCCTCTTGGAGTAATAGTGAGGGTTCTTACTTTTTCAGAACTATGAGGGTGCTTCATTACAATTACGGCGTGTCCTGCTTCGTGGTAAGCTGTCATTTTTCTTTCTATTTCGTGAATAACTAAAGATTTTTTGGCAGGTCCCATATAAATTTTGTCAACTAACTCTTCTAATTCATCCATAGTAATAAAAGCTTTTTGTTTTTTGGCTGCTAAAAGAGAGGCTTCATTAAGAACAGCTGCAAGTTGGGCTCCATTCATTCCTAGAGTTCTTTTAGCTAAATGGCTAAAATCCACTAAAGGGTCTATTTTTTTGTTACTAGCATGAATTTTTAAGATTGCTTCTCTAGCTTTTACATCAGGAAGATATACTTGAATAGTTCTATCAAAACGTCCAGGACGAAGCAAAGCAGGATCTAGAGTATCAGCTCTATTAGTTGCAGCTACTACAATTACTCCTCTATTTTGGTCAAAACCGTCCATTTCAGTAAGTAATTGGTTAAGTGTTTGGTCTTTTTCTGAATTTCCTCCTTCTCCTGAATTACTTCTTTTTCCTCCTAAAGCATCTATTTCATCGATAAAAACGATACAAGGAGCATTATTTTGTGCTTCTTTAAATAATTTTCTTACGCGTGCTGCTCCAACTCCTAAATACATTTCAACAAATTCGGAGCCAGATGCTGAATAAAATGGCACTCCTGCTTCTCCTGCAAGAGCTTTTGCAAGTAAGGTTTTACCTGTTCCCGGAGGACCTTCTAATAAAACTCCTCGTGTGATTCGTGCTCCTAAAGTGATATATTTTTTACGATTTTTTTAAGAAATCAACTAATTCTTTCATTTCTTATTTAGGTTCTTGGTTTCCTGCAACGTCTTGGAAAGTTAATTTGCTTTTTTTGTTTCATAGAGGAAGTTTTGTTTTTTTTAGAACCAGCTCTTTTTTGTAATAAGAAATTATTAAAAATATAAAACATCCATAAAGCTGATGAAAAAATACTTAAAATACCAAAAGTATTAGATAAACCATTGGTTAAATATTCTTGGAATTAGTCATTAAATGATTTTTAGGTTTTTTATCTTCAAAAACTTCTTCGCCGTCTTCTTTATAGATTTTTTCACTTTCTTCTAGTAATTTATCTTGCAAAGTGCGATACATAATATCATCCATATAAGCATAAGCAACATCTTCATTTTTATAATAGACTTCTATTTTATGAATAGTACTTTGTTTAAAGGAACTATGTCCTAAATTAATAATTTTAATTTTTTCGATATCTTCGTAATTATCTTTAGTCACTTTGTCAATTAAAACAAATGGCATATATTCTTTTTTATTGTCGTTATTAAACCATTGGTGATTAATTTCTTTAATTGATAAAAATAAAACTAATGCTAAAATGACAGTAATACAACTCCATTTAATGATTTTATTTATTATTTTATTCATAAAAAACCTCGTAATCTTTTGTTTTTCAAGTATTTTTTAAAATAATATATTAAAACAAACATAACTATTTTAAATGCTACCAAAGCACATGGCACTTTGATTAATAAACTTAAATTAAATGCAGGGTTAGTTTTGGTTGGTAAAAGTTGATTTTTATTGGCATCTTGTAAAACTCTTTGAAAACCTTGTTCTAGATTATCAGCAGTTAAATAGGAATGATTTTGTCTCATAGCTGCTAAAGCACTTTCAGAAACTAAAGCATTTTCTTGAGCAGGGCTGAATTTATTGTCATAACATTTTTGACTTAAATCTTTTAAAATTTGGGGTTTTAGTTTGCCATTTTGATCTTTTATATCATTGTGTAATTCTTGATCTTTGACAAAAAAGTCTAAAAATTCTTCTATCTCTTCGGGTTTATGCAAATCTAATTTAAGTCTCCTTTCTAATCTTTCAGGTCTTAACAAATCTTTATCTAGTACATCAGGGCGGTTAGTTGCTCCAATAACTACAATTGGTTTAGAAGGGTCTCTATCTTTTGAATTAAAACCATCTAGTTCTGTTAATAATTGATTAAGGGTTTTATCATAAGCCCCAGAAACTCCCTTACTGCCGTCATCTGACCTTTTGGCACCTACTGCATCTATTTCATCAATAAAAATAATACATGGTTGGTTAGATTCTTTTGCTTCTTTGAATAATTCCATTACTTTATTTACGCCTGTTCCTATATATTTGTCTTGTTGGAATTCAGAACCACTCCTATATAAGAATTTTACTCCTGCTTCTTTAGATAATTCTTTAGCTAAAAAAGTTTTACCAGTTCCTGGGGGACCTTAGAATAAATAACCTTTAGGAACTTTAATTCCCATATCTTGGTATTGTCTAGGGTTTTTAAAAAATGGAATAATTCTTTAAGTTCTTTTTTAGTTTCTTTAGCTCCTTTAACATTGGATAAAAATTCTTTAGTGTCATCTTGTAAAGAAATAAAATCTTTAAAATAAAGTGGAATAGAATCTGTGATAATGGAATTCAATCCGTTATTTAAATTTTTCATTTCTTGGTGTAGTTTAGCTAAATTATCTTGTAGAAATACTTGTTTTAATAATCCTATTTTATCTTTACCTTTTTGAGATAAGTTAGTATTTGTGGTTTGTATTTGTTCGTTGTGATCTTTTTTAATTTATATTTTAGTATCAAATTTAAATAAATGTTCTAATAAAGCTTTAAAATCAAGTTCTTTATTAATTGTTTCTAGATTCCAGCGGTTTTGTAAATTATTCTTAACTTCTTGTGATAATTGAGAATATTTATTTTGATAATTAGTTTGGATTTCTTCTTGTTTTATAAATATGCGCTGTACTAACTTATCTAATGATCCTATTTTTTCCTTATTTAGATTAGTAATTTTAGTTTCTAAAAGATAAAAATTTTGTTCTAAAAAAAACAGTTGTATCTTGTTTTAAATTTGAGTATTGGTTATATAATGATAAATTAGTATCTTTGTTTTGAGCATTTAGGTCAAATTGTTCGCTAATTTGTTCAAAGTGTTTTTGTAGATCATAAGAATGTCTATTAAAATCTAATAATTTTAAATTAAGGCTATCTAGATCTTTTAATATTTGATCTAAATTTTACTTCATTTTTGAGAGGAAATAAATTGCTTTTTGTATTAGTGTTGTCATTAGGATTTGTGTTTGTGTTTTGGTCTTGTGGTTGTGCTTGTGAAAGAGGAGAATTAGAAGCTGTTATTGTGTTTGGAGAAGTAGAAACAGAAGCAGAATTGGGTTGTGATGCTTGTGGTGTTGTCTGTTATTGGGGTTGTTCTTCGTTTGATGTTAAATAATCAAATCCTCTTTTTAACCATTTTATGCCTTGTGAAAATATACTTTCTTGTTCTTGTTCATTATCTTTTGCATTATAAGGTTCATTATCACCAGAAGAAACAAAAACAGATTTAGAATGATCCATTATTTTTTCTTTGCTAGGGTCATCTACTGGTTGATAATATATTTTAGATATTTGCTCTCCTTTATTATCATAAGTTGCATCCCAAGATTCAGACCAATAAATTTTAGGTTTTTCTGCTTTGTGGCCTTTTAAATAATATCTTTTTGATAATTGATTACTATTTTCATCATATTTAGCATCCCAAGTTTTGTCATGTTTCCAATCAACTACTTTATTTTTTTCGGTACTTTTTTTCAAATAATGTCTTTGGGATATTTTATTGCCATTTTCATCATAAGTTTCATTATAAGTATCTCTATTGTCCCAATCAATTATAAGGTTTTGCTCTGTGCTTTCAGCTTTGTAACATCTTCTAGATGCTTTGCTGTCATCACCATAAAAAGTTTTATCCCAAGATTCAGACCAATCAATTATAAGTTTTTGCTCTGCACCTTCTGGTTTATAAAATCTTTGTGAAAATATTTTTTTATTTTCTGCTGGAACAGTTTCAACAGAGGCAGTCCAAGATTTGAACCAATCAATTTTTCGTTCTTGTTCTGTGTGCTCTTTTGCATAATATATTTGTTTGGTAGGATTTTGTCCGCTTTCGTCATAAATTGTATCATAAGAACTTAGCCAATTAATTTTGGGATTTGTTTCTGTATGTCATTGGAAAAACTTTCTTTGAGATAATTCGCTACCCTTATTATCATAAATTCTATCATAAGTATTATCATGTCTCCAATTAACTGTTCCATTTGCGTTAAGTACCCTTGAAACAAGTTTTTTATTATTACCAACCATTAAAGCTTTCTTTTGAGTTTTTAAAGTAGTGTTGTTTTGCTTTTTGGTGATAGTTTTATTATTATTTGTATTGTTGTGGATTTCTTGCCATTCATCTAAAATTGCTTGTCTTTTATTTTGTTCTTTGTCAGTTTTGGCTGTATTATAATTTGATCCCAAAACTAAAAACCCTAAAAAAATTAAAAAACAAAGTTTAGATAATTTAGATAATTTGAAATAGTTCTCGAAGTCTTTGTCTAAATTATTCATTTGGGTACTATTATATGCCCTTCTATTGTTATTATTTTTGTGATTTAAAAAATAATTAAAATTTAAAAATTCTTCTTTTTTTAAAAAAATAAAAAATAATGATTTATGTGTAAAAATTAATTTTGTTATGATGCTATTTAATGATTCTAATGATTATCGAAAGTTCTTAAAGAAGAATCATTTTTAAAGCATCTTAGAAATATATTTTAAAAAAACAAAAAAGTTAAATATTGAAATGAAAAATAATTGTTATTTGGAATGCATTTTTTCTACATCATTTTATTCCCCTTTTTAAATTTTGCAACAGCAATTTAAAAAAATAAAATATTGCTATTAACATCATTTTATCACAAAAAAAACAAGTTTTTTGCTCACTAATCTGTAGATCATGAGTGGTTTCCTTGCAATTTTGTATATAAAAAAAAGATCAACTTTTTAGAGTTGATCTTATTTAATGTAGCAAATATTTGTTTTTTTGAAAGTTTTAGAACAATTATGGGTGTTTATTATGGCAATTTATTTGTTGTTATAAATAGATAAAGTTTTTCTTACAGGATTAAAGTATAAATTAAACTTTCTTTGCAGTTAAATTGGTTTTGGCAAATGTTTAATATTAAATTACCTAAAAAAATCTCTTTGTCTTGAATTAATAATTTTTGAGGACCGTTATATTCCATAATTATAATCTTATTTATTTTATCTAAGGTAATTGCCATATTTTGGTTAAAAATAGTATTGTTATCTTGTATTATTTGGTTTTGAGCAAAAATATCTATCTTATTTAAAGTTTGGCTTTGCCATTTATTAAAAGGATTTTGCAATAATTTAATCCAGTGCGAATCTAAAGGTTCTTGAAAATGGTTATTTCTTTGTTGAAGCAAATCAAGTTCTTTTTTGGATTTGAGTAATTTTTTGGGGATTTATTATTTGTTCTAATATTTGAGCATCAGTTAATTCAGAAATAGATTCTAAATTTGTAATAGTTGGTTTTTTGAGATCTTGGGTTAAAATATTTTGCATGCGTGATAATTCTTTTGATAATATCTAAATCCGTTAATGCCATCAAAAATGTATTTGTTGTGAGTCATTAAAGTAGGTTTGTGGATTATAGATACAAATTCTATTTCCTTATTTAAAGTTTTATCCCACTTTTTTCCTTGATTTTGTTTGGGTGAGTTTTTTTATAGTTTTTGAGAGTTTGGATTTGAGGTGTGCTAATAGCTACTTTTTTGCTTGCAATTTTATGATTTAGTCTTTGATTTCTAAATTGCAAATAAACTAACCCAATTAATAATGTTATTGATGTTATAGAAATGCAAAAAATATAAAATAATTTGAATTGGGGGTTTTTGTGGTAAAATAGTAGTTTTTTTTGATTTTGAAAATGATTAATGAAGTTTGGCTCCCTTGTGATTAAAAATATTTAAATATATCCAAAATGGGAATAATTTAAATGATAGGAATAATGAAATGATTAAATATATTAAAAAATAATGATAATAATGACAAAATATATAAAAGTTATTTTAAAAGTTGTATAATATTTTTATAAAGGTAAAAAAGCAAACCAAATATGGTAAAGATAAAATTAAGCCAAAATTTATGTCTAAAAGATTAAAATAAAAGCTGAAATGGAAAAACGGCATTAAAAAACTAACTTATATTATTTTATTTGATGAACTAAAAATAATTTATTAATAAAAATAAAACGAAAAGGTGATATTCATGTTAAAAAGACAAGCTAAAGAACAAAAAATTAGAAGAATGTTGAAAAAAGTTAATATTGATAAATTAAAAATTGTGATTTTGAAAAATTGTAGTAAAAAAACTCATTTTGAAGTTAAAAATCAGATTCTTTTTGTCAATCCTCAAGTGAAAGTTATTGTAGATCAAGTTTTGGAAGAATTGAGGAAAAAAATGGATTTGAAAAATAATTAGTCATTTACCAAATTATATATTTAATTTATCAGATTCATTTATAATTTCTAATATAGTTGTTTTTATAATAGTTTCTAATTCTTGCATATCTTTTTAAAATATGGTAGTTATATTACCATTTTGATCTATTTTTTGATCTATTTTTTGGAGAGTTTGGAATTTGTTTCTTAACTCCATTAAATTAAAAGATTGTTTTCTTAATTGTTTTATTAAAATATTTTGTTCTGGATTAGATTCAAGTTTGGCATTTGCATTAGCCATCAAATTTTGTTTTATAAAATCTTTAATGTCTGTGATTTTGAGTTTGCCTGCATTCATATCAATTATAATTTTATTTTTTTCAAGCAAGCTTAGTTGATTTTTTAATATTTGATCTATATCATTATTAATATAGGTTTTTATTTTATCCAAAATATTTGTTGCTGTTTGTTGCCATTTATTTGTGTTATACAATAATTGGTCTTTTAAAGCTAATATAAGTTCGGTATTTGGTTTTTCTTTTTTCCAAAAAATATGCATTTTATTGTTTTGATTTTGATTTAAGGCATCTAAAAGATTATTTTGGGTTTGGTATGATTTCATTTTTTCATCATTAAAGTTTAAAAAAATAGCAAAAATTTTGTGTTGGATAGCATCAGTAATTTTTTGATTTGCATTACTTTTAGAAAGCATATGATAATTATAAGCAAAAACTTCTTGGTTCCAATCAGGGTTTATTTTTCTAAATTCGGTTTTTAAATTTTCTAAATTAGGATTGAGACCTAAATAATGTTCAATAATGTTTGTCTTGGTATCGGGTTTGATTTCAGGAAGGATGTGGCTTAATTTTGCATTAAGGACATATTTATTTTTTGTTTAATAAAAATAATTGCAGATAACAAAATTATTAGCGCGATAATAAATGTGATAATTATTAAATACTTGTAGTATTTAGTTTGAATAGATTTCATGAAAAATAACAAAATCCTTTCTATGGAAAACTAGTTTCCTCTAGTTTCCTTAAATATTATACTATTATTTACTGACTATACATTATTATATTTGGAAATGTTGAAAAATTCATATTTTATCTTTTGTCAATTTACAAATTTAGTTTAGCAACCACTTTTATGTGGTAAAATATATAAGAATTAGTTTTTATTACAACTTAATCTAATTTATAAATTATTTAATAAAGTTAATTATTATTTTTAAATGTTTCCTTATTTTCCTTATAACTTATTTAATTTCTAAACTTTTTATAATCTCAGTAATTGCTACATATTCCAAGCAAGAAGGGAGTTTTATTATGAAATGGGCTACTAAACCAAGTGATAAACAAACTTTAGGCGAAGAAATTGCCAATGCCATTTCCCATGGTTTAATGATTCCTTTAGGAGTTTTTATTCTTGTTTGTTTTTGTCTTAAAGCCTCTTTAATGTCAAATCCTAACGGTTATATTGTACTTGTTTTTGGCATATCGATGATTATTCTTTATTTGATGAGTACTTTGTATCATTCTTTATCCTTTACCAAAGCTCATAATTTTTTTCAAAAGACCGATCACATTAGTATTTATTTATTAATTTGGGGAACTTTTGCCCCTATTTTGTTACTTTTGCCAGAATTGCAAAAACCCTTATTTCCTCAATCAAATGTGCCAATTTCCAAAGGACAATGCTTTTTTGTTTGCCAATGTATTTTGGCTTTTTCAGGTATTATATGTAAAGTTTTTTGGATGAATAAAGGAAAAATCATTCATTTAATCTTTTATGCTTTGCTTGGATGGAGTGGGCTTTTGTTAGTGCCTGCAATGTGGAAAGCCAATATTTTTCATTTTGTTTTACTGGGCGGTGTTTTTTACAGTTTAGGCATTTATTTTTATGTTAAAGATAATAAAAAATATTTTCATTTTATTTGGCATCTTTTTGTTATGGCAGGAACTTGTTTTCATGCTTGGGGCATATATCGTTTGCTTGAAATTTTGCCCAACAATTAATAACAAATTGAAAAATTTCCAACAATAAAAAGAAATCAAACTTGCAAACAAATAATTACAAACTCAAAAATAATTCCACTCATTAAAAGAAATTATTAATTAAAAATAAAAATAAATCAAATAACAAATAATTAAAATCCCAATCCCAAACTTAACCCAAAAAAATTAAGTCAAACAACAATTAAAATTAATATACAAACAACAAATAAATTATTACACAACAAAAAAACGGAGAAAAATATATGAAAATTATGTCGGTAAATTCTGGTAGTTCTTCTTTAAAATTTCAATTATTAGAAATGCCACAACAAGAAGTAATTGTTTCAGGTTTAGTTGAAAGAATCGGTAGCAATCAGGCTGTTTTTACAATGAAGACCAAAGACAAAAAAGACAAACAAGTATTAGAAGTGCTAAATCATCAAACAGCAGTAGATTTATTGCTAGATGCTTTGATTCAAAAAAAAGTTATTAATACTTTGGAAGAAATCGAAGGAGTAGGGCACCGCGTAGTTCAAGGTGGAGAAATATTTAGTGATTCTGCTGTTTTAACTGAAAAAACTCTTGCTCAAATTGAAAGTTTATGCGACCTAGCTCCCTTACACAATCCTGCAAACATCATAAGTATTAAAGCTTTTCAAAAAGTACTTCCCCAAGTTTTTCAAGTAGCTGTTTTTGATACTACTTTTCATCAAAGTATGCCCGCAGTTAATTTTTTATACGCCACTCCTTATTACTGGTACCAAAAATACCAAATTAGAAAATACGGAGCTCATGGTACATCTTATAAATATATAACTGAGCAAATGCAACAAATTTTGGGTAAAAAAAACGCCAAAATCATTATTTGTCATGCTGGCAACGGCGTTTCTTTATGTGCAGTTGATTCTGGTAAATCAGTTGATACTTCTATGGGTTTTACTCCGTTAGAAGGGGTTCCTATGGGAACTCGTAGTGGCAATATTGATCCTGCAGTAGTGAAATTTATAGCTGAAAAAGAAAACAAAACTGTTGCTTGTGTTATCGATGATTTGAATAAAAAATCAGGTTATTTAGGAGTATCAGGTATTTCTAATGACACTCGTGATATTTTGGCAAGCATTAAAGAAGGCAACCAGCAAGCCATTTTGTCACACGACATCCAAGTTAAGCGTATAGTTGATTATATTGCTAGTTATTACGTATTATTAAAAGGCGTTGATGCTTTAGTATTTACAGCTGGTATTGGCGAAAATTCTTCTTTTTTCCGTTCTGAAATTATTAAATGTTTATCAGTTTTAGGAATTAAGTTAGACGAAGAAAAAAACAAAGTTCAAGGCAAACAAGAACTTATTACAACTTTTGATTCTGCAATTAAAGCTTTTGTTGTTCCTACCAATGAAGAACTTGCTATTGCTCAAGATGTTTTGCGTTTACAACAAAATCAAACTAATAAAGATAAAGACGATCAGCAAGAATGTTTTTGCTGTTGCGGCTAATAATTAAATCACAAACCCAATCACTTTTATAGTTTTTGGGCTTTTTGGAGGAATACTCAAGTGGCCGAAGAGGCACGCTTGGAAAGCGTGTAGATCCAAAAGATGCGAGGGTTCGAATCCCTCTTCCTCCGCCAACTAAAATTAGCTATTTTTTGTTAATTTGCAAAGTCAGTTTCATTTTGATAAAAATAATTTTCATAATTTCATCGCTCATATTATTTTTTTAAGAACTTGTTTTTTAAGAATTTGTTTTTTAAGGGCTTGTTGTTGGGAAATGTTTTGGTAATTTGTTTTTTGCGTTTTTTTGGCATTTGTTTTTGGAACTTTTTAGACTTATCTTTTTTTTTGAGGTTTTTGGAATGCACATTTTTATCTCAATTTATTCCCTCAAATCTTTTTTAAACATCGCCACCAAAAATATTGACTGCAAAAAACTTATAAAAAACACTCAATTATCATTAAAAAAACAACCCACCTAACTTTTTACTTTACAAATTAACAAAATCAAGGTATAATATTCTATGTTATTGAATTTTAATTATTAAAATTATTTGGCGGTTATGGCGAAGTGGTTAACGCGGCGGCTTGTGGCGCCGATATGCGTGGGTTCGATTCCCACTAGCCGCCCCAGAATATATTTCACAAAATATAAAAATACAAAAATTATTACAAACATTATTTAATAATAAAATATCCAGATTATAAAGTTATATTGAGGCCCATAGCCAAGTGGTAAGGCAACGGACTTTGACTCCGTGATTCGTTGGTTCAAATCCAGCTGGGTCTGCCATTTTATAAGTGTTTATGAGTGATTAACGAACGAAAATAACAAAGGTAAACGCGGGTGTGGCGGAATGGAAGACGCACTAGACTTAGGATCTAGCGCTTAGGCGTGCAGGTTCAAATCCTGTCACCCGCACCATGCAACCTACTTGTAAATGAAGGGATATGATGTCAATGGTAGCATAACGGTCTCCAAAACCGCTCGTTCGGGTTCGAATCCTGATATCCCTGCCAAAAAAATTACCCCAATAAAAATATTTTAATAAAATAAAAAAACAATTAATTTTTTTGACAATCATTTTTTTGCTTTATTAAGATATTTTAAAACGCATTTTTTAATCATTTTGCTCTTAAAATCTAAAAAAAACCTTATTTATCTTTTTCAAACTACCCAAAAAAAACTTTATCTTAAAAAACCACCAAAATCAATTGACAATTGTTTCTTTTTTTGATTAAATAAAGGTGTAGATATAAAGTTTTATGATAAAATAAATATAAGCTATATTTAAGTTTTTTATAAAGCTAACAAATAAAGTATAAAAGTTTTACAAACGCTTTTATTAGGAGGTTGGTTTTTTGAGATTTGAAGAATTGGTAACTTGGGTTTCCAATAATCCTTGGATTTGGGTTGTTGGCGCTGTTTTGTTCCCTGTATTGATATTTCTTTTAGTAAAATTAGTGATTAAAACGCTAATTTTCATTTATGTTGTTAATTTTCGTATTGCAGCTTTTTTTAGTCCTTCCAAACCGTCTAAAGAGAGCAAAAACAACGAAAATAAAAACGAACAACCTCAAATTCCCAATGTTTTGATTAATAACAAAGACTTTGATTCTAATTGTTTAATTAATTTAAAATTAATGGAGATGATGGACAAAAAAGATAACAACCTTTCGCAAACCGATCTTTTAGAATTAAAGCATAAAATGCTTGAAACTTATTTTAATCAAAAGATCTTTGAATTAGAAATGAAACAAAAAATTAAAGAATTAGAAGAAAAACAACAGCAATCCAAAGTTGATACCATTCCTAATAATGCCCAAACTTTTAACTCACAAAAGAATTTTTGGGATGAAATCCCAGAAACTTTAAAACAAGTTTTAGAAAAATTAAATAACATCGAAGAAATGCAGTTCGAAATTTTACAAGATTACACTAAAAAAACTTATTACAGTTCTGATGATAGAGTTTTGTACGTTCATCCAGAAGACTTTTTGCACATCAATAAAGCTTTAGGACATAAAAAACAAAAACAATTAAAAAATTAAATAAAAATATTAGGATTAAAGTATGTAAAAGCCCCTTTTTGCATGCTTTTTCTTTTTATCATTTCGAAAAAACTACCTTTTTTAAACTAGTTTTGATTTTGCCTGTAAACAGATTACCTGATTTTTCCTTGCAAAATCTTTCCAAACAACTCTAATTACCATTATTTTTTTATGACATCACCACTATTAGGATCATAATTATAAACCTCTTTATCATCATTTTTGCTTTGATATTTGTATTTTGCATGCCAAATTCTTATTTCTGTTTTGGGGTCATATTTATTTATATAATCAATATTTCCATTAGGGAAATACTTTGTATGTTTGATTTTATTTTGGGTTTGAGGATCATATTCTAAAACATATTCTACTTTGCCATTTTTACTATTATGGTGAGTTTCTTTTATAACATTTCCGCTTTTAGCATCATATTCATACATATATAAAATATTTGATTTGTCTTCTGCAAAACTTATTTCTTTAATTAATTTTTGTGTATGCGGATCGTATTCTTTAATATCTAAGATATTTCTGTCATTTTGAAAGACAGTATGTTTAATTTTATTGGCAGTTTGCAAATCATATTCTATGATATACCAAACACACTTTTCATCACCATTAAACGCTGTGAGTTTAATTTTTTTATTTGTTTTGCTATCATAATCTAAAATATGGTCAATGTTTCCATCCATGTTATAGATTTTTTCTTGAATAACATCCACATTATGATTAGGTTTGTTTTTTGTTGGGCTTATATTATCAATATTGTCAAAAGATTTAAAAATTAGCACCACTAACAACAATAATGTAAAAGTAGTTGTAATAGTTGCGAACCTAGTTCTTAATTTTATAATTTTCATATTTTTTAATTTATTATTAGAAAATTCTTTCATTTAATTCAATTTATCTTTCATTTAATTTATTTATTGTGAGATTAAGCATTTTTATAATATTTTGGATTATATTGTATTTTCAATAATATTATAACATTTATTTTATAATAATAATATTTTTTAGCACTTATAATTGATTCATCAAAAAAAAATCTTGTTCTATGTTATAATTAATTTGTATAGTTGAAAATAATTCATAGTTAATAAATAAAAAAGGAAACAATGATTATTATGGTAATTATTTATGTTCAAAAATAAAACAAAAACTCCGCCACAAAGTCAAAAAAACCAATCTATCCTTTTAATTTTAAAAAAAAGTATGATTATTATTTTAGATTTTTTTCTAATTTATCTCTTTATTGCTTCTTTGGGTAATGCTTTTTTTCCTAAATATTCAGCCAAATATCTAGGCATTGCTGCTTTTCCTGTGGCTTCTGGTAGTATGGAACCTTTTTTACATGGTCCTAAAAATGAGTATTCAGGACAAATAGGGGATTTAGTTTTTATTAGAGGTGTTTGGGACGCTTCCAAACTTATGCCTGTTGGTGCTTTTGATGGTAAACAAATCACCAAAAATCCTACAACCAAACCTTATAAAGTAGGCACAACTCATCCAAAAAACGGCGATGTTGTAATTTTTGAAAACCCTAATTATAATAATCCTAATGTTTCTGAACAAGAAAGACAAGCAGCCCAAAAACATCGTTTTATTATTCATAGAGTCGTTTATAATGATTCAAAAAACGAATTAATTGGCACTTGGGGTGATGCAAATGATACCCAACACAAATACGAACAAAAAATTCCTTATCACAAAATTGTAGGCAAATATGTTTGTAAAGACCGTTATATTTTTCCATCCATCAAAAATTTCTTTTCTGATCTGTTTGCTTATATTGTTTCTTTCTTTGCTTTTTTATTCGAAAATCCTTTATATTTGTTTTTAATAATCGTTTATTTAATGATTATGGCTTATCTCTTATATTCCTTAATTAAAGAATTAAAAGCAGCCAAATAATTACAAAAATGCAATCAAATAACACCAAATTACAAAATAATACAACAATTTTACAATAACAAACCAAAAGGTAAACAATTAATGTGGCAACAAATCATTAATAATCAAAAAACTAAACCTTATTTAAAAAAAATATTTACTTTTTTGCAAGAAGAAAAAACCAATCACAAAATTATTTATCCCAATCAAGAAGATATTTTTGCAGCTTTTAATTTAACTCCTTTTGAAAAAGTGAAAGTAGTTATTTTGGGGCAAGATCCTTATCATGGCAAAAATCAAGCTCACGGGTTGTCTTTTAGTGTAAAAACCTTCCAAAAACCACCTAGTTTATCCAATATTTTTAAAGAATTACAAAATGATTTACAAATTACTGCTCGCACCAATAATTTAACTAAATGGGCGCTAGAAGGCGTTTTGATGATTAATGCTATTTTGACTGTTGAAAAAGATAAACCTTTAAGTCACCATCAAATTGGTTGGCAAGAATTTACCAAAACTATTTTTCAAGCTTTGCAAGCTAAACCAAATATAGTCTATATTTTGTGGGGAAAATTTGCTCAAACCTACGAACAATATATTTGTCAATCCCAAAATTGCATAATTAAAAGCCCCCATCCTTCCCCTTTTTTCGCTCATAGAGGCTTTTTTGGATCTAAACCTTTTTCTCGTGCTAATACTTATTTACAAACTTGTGGAATTAAAGTTGTTGATTGGAATCTTTAACTTTTTTATAATATTTTTAATTTTATAATATTTAAACCTATTTTGTTGAAAATTTTTATTTTTGCCACCTTTTTAATTATTTTTTGTCTCTCGTTTTGTATTATTTTTATTTTGTGATTTGCATTTATTAATTTAAAAGTAAAATTACTAACTACCCCAAAAGAAAGCCAAGGTTTCATTTTTATGAATAAAACAAACCGTTTTTTTGAAAAAGTAAGCAGTTATCAAAATCAAGGAATCAACCTCCCCCAACGTCAAACCAAATTCAGCGCTGGTTATGATTTTGAAGCAGCCCAAAGCATGGAAATCCCACCGCAAACAGTCATTTTGGTTCCCACAGGAATTAAAGCATCTTTTCCTTGGGACGAAGTTTTATTAATTTATGTAAGGTCTTCTTTGCCCTTGAAAAAACAACTAACCCTTGCCAACGGCGTGGGAGTAGTCGATAGTGATTATTATAATAATTTGCAAAATGAAGGTCATATTTTTATTGCTTTGTATAATTTTTCTAAAAACCCAGTTCAAGTTTGTAAAGGCGAAAGAATTGCACAAGGAATTTTTCAACCCTTTTTTCAAATTACCCAAGAAAAAGAAAATAATTTTGCCAGAAAAGGCGGTTTTGGTAGCACAAAGTAACAAAATTGTATCCAAATCAACAAAAACATTGTTAAATGGTTTTAAATATGGTAAAATATGTTAGGAAAAAAGTTACTTATTTTTATTATTTCAGAAACATTTTATTGTTTGTTCTTTGTTCTTGGTTTTTTAATGCATTTGTTTGTTTGTTGCCGTTTTTGCTACTAGGCAAACCATTTTGCCCGTCAATTTTGATTATTTAATTATTTTTTTAATTGTTATATTTGTGATTTATAAATTTATAATTATCAAATAATTATTAAAACGCCATTTTCCTTCCCCAAACAAACTTGCAAAAAAGCTTTTATTTAATTATAAGGGATGTATAAATGCATTGCTCAAACATTTTTGACACAATTAAAAAATGTATTAAATAGTTAAAATGCAAAAGCCCAAACACAAACAAAATTATCATTTATTTATTTTTTATCATAATTTAACACAATATTTCAAAAAACATCAATTAAAATAAAAAGGAGTTTTTAATAACAATGTCAGTAGTTACAACAAAACAATTATTAGAATCAGGAGTATATTTTGGTCATGCCACTCGCAAATGGAATCCCAAAATGAAACCCTACATTTTTACTTCTAGAAATGGCATTCACATTATCAACTTGAAAAAAACCTCAGAAGAAATTGAAAAAGCTTATCAAGAATTGCTAAACATCATTACTTCAGGCGGCAAAGCTTTATTTTTAGGCACTAAAAAACAAATTCAATCAGCGATTAGAGAAGAAGCGCAACGTTCACAACAATACTACGTGGATCATCGTTGGTTAGGTGGCACATTAACTAATTTCAAAACTATTTTAAAAAGAATCGAATTACTTCATTTGCTCCACAAACAAGAAGAAGAAGGACTTTGGAAAAAACTTCCTAAAAAAGAAGTAGTGCAATTAAAGCGTAAAAGAGACAAATTAGAAAAATTCTTAGGCGGCATCAAAGACATGAAAGACTTGCCTCAAGCTATTTTTGTTGTTGACCCAGAAAAAGAAAGCATCGCAGTTGCCGAAGCGCGCAAATTAGGAATCAAAGTTTTTGGAATTGTAGACACTAACTGCGACCCTGATTTAGTAGACTACATTATTCCTGCTAATGACGATGCTATTAGAGGAGTAAAATTAATTATTTGGTTAATGGCTAATGCTTGTGTTGAAGGCACTGGTGGCGTTGCTGAAAAAGCAGAAACTTTTGATGCTAAAAACCCATTAAAACCTCAAAATTACAATACCCCTAACAAACGTCCTTACCAAGATTCACCAAGAAAACCATATTACCAAAATCAAAATCAAAACCAAAGATAATTAAACTTTTTTTGGTCCTTAACTAACCAATACGCAATTTTTATTTTTACAATTTATAATTAAAAGTAATTAAATCATTAAAATTTAGAATGGAGCAACAAATGAAAATTACAGCCGAAATGATTAAGGATTTACGTCAAAAAACGCATGCGGGAATGAAGGAATGTCACAAAGCTTTACAACAAACTGAAGGCAACATCGAAAAAGCCATCCTGTTTTTAAGAGAAAAAGGCATCATTAAAGCAGCTCAAAAACAAGGACGTGCAACTTCTGAAGGCATCACTAATATTGTTTTTGCTGGCAATAACGCTTTTTTATATGAAATCAATTCTGAGACGGATTTTGTTTCCAAAAACGAACATTTTCAACAATTAGTAAAAGTGCTTGGAGAAATTATTTTAAAAAACCAATTATCTAACGCCAAAGACCTTTTAGCCTTTAATTACCAAAATAAAACCGTTCAAGAATTATTGTTAGAAAAAACCTCAGTTTTGGGCGAAAACATTAATCTTAAACGTGTTTTAAAAGTTACTAAAAAACCTCAAGAATCTTTTGGAACTTACAAACACCAAGGCGGACGTATTTCTGTTTTGGTAGTTTTAAAAAACGACTGCCCTTCTGTATCAGAAGACATAGCGATGCATATAGCTGCTTCCAAACCGCAATTTTTAACTCCTGACAAAGTAGATCCTACATTTTTAGCAGAAGAAAAAAAGATTTTACATAAACAAACTGCCAAAGAATTATCCGACAAACCCGCACAAATGATAGAAAAAATTGTTGAAAATCGTTTAGGCAAAATGTTAAAAGACATGTGTTTATCAGAACAACCTTTTGTCAAAAATGCAGATCAAAAAGTAAAAGATTATCTTAAAGCCAACAACACTGATGTAGTTTCTTATGTGCGTTGGGGAATATGCAACTAATAATTCAAAAATCTTTATTTCATACTTTATTTAACAAACTCAAATTTAGACTCTTTTAAAGATGTTGCAGATGTTTATGAGATGTTTATGAAGAAAGGTTTTGTGGATGCATAAAAAAATTCTTTTAAAATTAAGTGGTGAATCCCTTAAAGGCGAATCTTCATACGGAATTGACCCTCGCACCATTAAAAAAATTGCTTGGGAAATCAAAGAAATCAAAGATTTAGGAGTCAAAATTGCCATCATTGTAGGAGCAGGTAACCTTTGGCGTGGACGCACTGGTGAAGAACTGGGTATGGATCGTTCTCAGGCAGATTATATGGGAATGCTTGGAACTATCATGAATTCTTTAGCTTTGCAAGATGCCTTAGAACAAACAAATACCATCACACGCGTGATGACTGCCTTTCCTGTTTCTTCGGTAGCCGAACCCTATATTCGCCGTAAAGCTATTCGTCATTTGGAAAAAGATAGAGTAGTTATTTTAGGTGCAGGGGCTGGTTCTCCTTACTTTTCTACCGACACTGCTGCTGCCCTAAGAGCTGCTGAACTAAACATTGATGTTATTTTAATGGCTAAAAATAATATTGAAGGTGTTTACAATAAAGATCCCAAAAAACATCAAGATGCCGTTTTAATCAAACACATGAAACACCAACAAATCTTATCTCAAAGACTGGCAGTTATGGATATTACAGCCGCTTCTCTTTGTTTAGAAAATAACATCGATATTTTAGTTTTTAATATGTTAAAAAAAGGTAATATCAAAAAAGTTGTACTCAAAGAAGGCAACATAGGTACTGTTATTAGTTCAAAAGGAGAATAAATATGCAACAACTTGCCAAAGATATTCTTGCGTCGTTAGAAACTAAAATGACTCAAGCCCAAGAAGTAATGTTAAAAAACTTTTGCGATATTCGCACTGGAACTGCTAATCCTAATATTTTAGATAAAATTACTGTTAATTATTATGGAGCACCCACTTTTTTAAAAACGTTAGCCTCTATTAGTGTTTCTGAAGGCAATCAACTCAACATTAAACCTTACGATAGCACTTTAATTCCTAATATTCAAAAAGTTCTTTTGGCATCTAATCTAGGAATCACTCCTCAAACTGATGGTGTAGTTGTAAGACTTGTTTTCCCCAAACCAACCGAAGAGAGAAGAAAAACTTTAATGAAAGAAGTAGAGCAACTAGCAGAAAAGACCAAAGTAGCTATTAGAAACGTGCGTCGCGAAGGCAATGACAAAATCAAAAAAGTGGAACTTACTAAAGATTTAGAAACTTTTTATTTAAATCAAATTCAAACATTAACTGATAAAAACATTAAACTTATTGAAAAACACACCACCACTAAAAACACTGAATTATTAAAAGCTTAAAATGATTTCGTTTTCCAAATACAACAATTTTACCCAATTTTTACCTTTCGCTTTAAAAAAATGGAGGTTTATATGATAAAAAAGAGAATAATAACAGGGGCCACCTTAGTTTTATTTTCTTTTTTCTTTTATTATTATGCCCCTTTAGAAATCAAATTTGTAGTTTTTGCCCTTTTAGCAATAAAAGCAGTACAAGAAATGTTTTTTATACTCAAACATCCCAAAGATACCCAAAAACAGACCTTTATTAAATTTGGGTTAGTTGCCACTTCTACTTTATTATTTTTTACAGTTGTTTGTTTGATTTTGTATCCAAATATTTGTCAAAATCAAAACTTAATAAAAGACGCAAAACAATTAAACTTTTTATTCCTTAATAAAGACACATTTGTATCCCTAACAAAATCAACTCCCTCGAACCTAAATTTTTTCCTTCTTTTATTCTTGCCTTTTGTGTTAGTTTTAATAATGCTAGTTTTTTTACCTTTTTTGCAAACTAAAGATGTAAGCAAAACCTTTCTTATCACCTTTTATATTGGTTTTTTGATGGCTTGTCTTTTTTCTTTGTTTTTCCTGCATTGGCATTATTTGCTTTTGTTTTTTTTAGCAGTTATGCTCACTGATTCTTCTGCTTTTTTAGCACGTTTCCCGCGTTTTTGCCCCTTTTTAGGAACAAGACCCCTAGCTTTTCACCTAAGTCCTAAAAAAACTCAAAAAGGTGCTATTTTAGGTACTTTTGGCTCTACTATAACAGTTTTGATGGTCTTTTTATTTATTGATTGCAAATCTTGCATTAGTTCCCCCATCTATGCTTTTTTAATTTCTATTATTTCTCAAATTAGCGATTTGTTAGCTTCCAAATTTAAAAGAGATTATGGCATCAAAGACTTTGGAAGTTTCCTTCCAGGTCATGGTGGTTTTTTAGATAGGTTTGATTCTTGGCTTTTGAGTTCTTTTTTTGCTCTCATACTCTTTAATTTACCTTTTTAAACAAATCCAAACTACCATATTTATTTATATTTTTTTAACATTTAATCTTTTTGCCCTTGCCTTGTTATGATATAATTTTATTTGTAAATGTTAATATAAAATAATAACTCTTTTCGCGTTTTTCCTTTCTCTTTATCAAAAATTTAAATTCAATATTTTAAAACTTTTTAACAATTTCCATTTCAAAAATATTGATTTAAAAAATTAGTTCAAATTTGTCCACCATCTATTTTTTGTAAAAAAATATTAAAGGAGTAATTTATGAATTACAAACCAAGAACAAAAGTGATTGCAGGTAATTGGAAAATGTACAAATGCAAAGACGAAGCCCTGGAATTCATCCAAAAAGTAAGCTTGCAAGTTCCTGACCAAAACCAAGTCCAAACTTTAATTTTCCCCCAACTTACCTTATTGGATTCCTTAGCACAACTCCAAGGCACTAATTTACAAGTAGGGGCCCAAAATGTGTTTTATGAATCCGAAGGCGCTTTTACTGGCGAAGTTTCACCACAAAATTTACTTTCATTAGGTGTCAAGCACGTTTTATTAGGACACAGCGAAAGAAGAACTCTTTTTGGAGAAACCGATCAAACAGTTAATCTAAAACTTTTATCAGCTCTCAAACACAAATTAGTTCCTACTGTTTGTGTGGGCGAATCGCTTCTTACCAAGGAAAATAACCAAACCCAAGTGTTTTTAGACCAACAATTAACCAACATTTTTGCAGGTGTTCCAGAAGAAGCATTACAAAACATAATCATCGCTTATGAACCGGTTTGGGCAATTGGTACAGGCAAAAGTGCAACTCCCCAAGATGCTAACAAAGTCATTGAACAAATCAGAGACAAAGTCACTGCACTTTATTCTTCCCAAGCATCTTGTGCCATGAGAATTATTTACGGCGGTTCGGTGTCTGTTGCCAACATTAAAACCATTTTAGAACAACCCGCTATTGATGGTATTTTAGCAGGAAAAGCTTCCCTCCAAACTGAGGATTTTTTATTTTTTGCTCAAATAGCAAGCAAACAAACCTTAGCTTCCACTAAAGATATTTTTCAAAAAAATGATTGTCCCTTTTGCTGTTAATTCCAATTTACAATTAGGAAAATAAGACAAACATTTAGCAAAAGTTTTTATTTTAATTTGCTACAATTAATTAATTCATCCCCCTTTTTTCTAATTTCATTTTTGCATTTTTTCTTTCATTTTTGCATTTCATCATTTTTTGTGTTTCTCAAATACGATAGGATAATAGGAGTTTCAAATGAAACAAAAAAAAGAATCTTTATTTATTTTTGATATTGATGGCACCCTTTTAAGTTCTAAATATAAAAAAATATTTCCCCAAACAATCAAAGCCATCCAAACTTTAGCCCAAAACCCTGATAATGTTTTAGCAGTTGCCACAGGAAGAAACATTAAAAGAATAGATGTTTTAGGCAATTTGCTACCTTATTTCAAACATTTTGTCTTTTTTAACGGCGGTCTTACTAAATATTTTGATAAAGTAATTGATGATAGACCTTTTAAAAAAGAAGTAGTCAAAGAACTAATCGCAAAAGCCCATCAAGCCAAAATTCACATAGGTCTTACAGGAATGACACAAGAAATTGTACCAAGCCCACAAGACTTAATTCCGCCTTCATTAGGAGAACTTTACTGCACTAATAAAAAATCTGTAGTGGACCCTGAATTTCATCTGCACAACAATGTTTATCAAGTGTGGTTATTCGAACCCAACAAAGAAAAATTGCAAAATTTTCTTAAAGATTTGAAAGATTTGCAAGCGTATTATTGGAGAACTAATGGTGGTGTTGATTTGGTGCCTCAAAGTGTGAATAAAACTTGTGGTATTAAAAAATTAAAAGAACTTTACCCCCATCATCAATTAGTTTGTGTAGGGGACGGCTATAATGATGTTGAAATGCTTAAATTAGCTGATGTAGGCATCGGATTGGAAAACACCAATTGCCAAGAAATAAAAGATAGTTGCAATCTTTTAGCTCCTCATATCGACGATGATAAATTCTATGATTTTTTAAAACTACATCATTTAGTTTAATTTTTTCTTTTGGATTTTGATTTTAAAACAGCATGCATTTTTACTTACTTTTATAATTTTTATATTTTTTTCTCTGTTTTGTGATTTTAAAACTGTTAATTTGCATTCCTTTCGACCAACAATAATATATTTTGTTTTTTGCACTTATACTTGCAAAACTACCCATAATCCTAAATTATTTTTTAGTCCAAAAGCCAATTAACAAACCTCATTAATTACAATTTAGATGCAAATCTAAAACCAAAGAAAGGATTAAGTTAAATGTTAACTTCCGATAAAAATGTTCTTTTAAAAGCGCATCAACAAGAATACGCTATAGCTCAAGTAAATATTAATAATTTAGAATGGACCAAAGCTGCTTTACAAACTGCCGAAGAACTAAAATCACCTGTTATTTTAGGAGTATCCGAAGGAGCTGCGAAATATATGGGAGGGCTTAAAACAGTCGTTGCAATGGTAAGAGAACTAGACGCCTTTTATAAGGTTTCTGTCCCTGTTATTTTGCATTTAGATCACGGTTCTTATGAAGGTGCCAAACAAGCAATGGAGGCAGGATTCACTTCTGTTATGTTTGATGGCAGTCATTATGATTTTGCCCAAAATTTAAGTAAAACCAAAGAAATCACCGAGATATGTCACCAAAAAGGACTTTTAATAGAAGCAGAAGTTGGGGGCATCGGCGGCGAAGAAGACGGCATTATTGGTCAAGGAGAAATTGCAGATCCTCAAGAATGCAAACAAATTGCTGATTTAGGTGTTGATATGCTTGCTGCTGGAATTGGTAATGTGCACGGTAAATATCCTGATAATTGGACAGGACTTGATTTTAGTGTTTTTGCCAAAATTAGAGAACTTACCAACAAACAAACGCCCCTAGTACTGCACGGAGGCACTGGTATTCCTGAAGACATGATTAAAAAAGCTATTTCTTTGGGAGTAGTAAAAATCAACGTCAACACTGAATTTCAATTAGTTTTTGCCCAAGCTACTAGACAATACATTGAAGAAAAAAAAGATTTAACAGACAAAGGCTTTGATCCGCGTAAGTTATTAAATCCCGGCTTTTTAGCTATTAAAGAATTAATGAGACATAAATTAGCTCTTTTTGGTTCAATCAACAAAGCTTAATTATTGAATATCAATATTTCCCAATTTTAAATATTTCCCTTAAGAAAATATAGCTACAATTATAAAAAATTTCTTTTTTACATTTTAGAGAAGAAAGTTCCAAAATATGGCAAGTTCTAATACAAATATGAACACCAACAATACCATAGTTATTGTGTTATTAGCAATTAAAACACTTGTACCTATTGTTGTGGGTATTTTAGCCTTGCGCAGTTATTTTAAAGGCAAAAAAATTGAAACTAAACGTTGTTTTATTAAGTGGTTAATTAAAGATATTAAAATTAGGTTAACTGAATGCGATAATTTTAAACTAAAAGAAAAGTTTTCTTTAAAAATTCAATTTATTGTGGAAAGAATTGATGATTTTGAAAAGCAACGGTTAATGGGAGGTGAAATGTTTTTAACTTTTGTAATAGGAGCTTTTACCAATCGCAAATACAACCTTATAGAAGGCGAACTTGACCAATACTTAGAAGAACTAAATGCCATTAAAGACGAATTGCCAGAATCAACAATTGAAAAAATTAAAAAACATAAACGATAAAATAATACCAATATTTAAAAATTATTATTCCTCTAAACGATGGATAAAATAAATAAAATAAAACAACAAAAAATAAAATTAACCATTCAAACAAACTATTTACTAATTTAGATTAAAAATAACTTAAAAATAATTAATATTTCCTAATTGAAAGGCAATAAATGCATGACAAAATCCTTAACTAATATGAATATTACAAATAAAAAAGTTTTATTGCGAGCAGACCTAAATGTTCCTTTAGAAAACAGCGTTATCACAGATTACAACAGAATTAAGGCTATTTTACCTACTTTAAAATATTTAGTTCAGCAAAAAGCTAAAGTTATTATTTTTTCTCATTTGGGACGCGTTAAAACTGAAGCTGATAAAGCCCATTTTAGCTTGCAAGTGGTAGCTGAAAAAATTGCTTTTTATTTGCAACAAAAAGTAAAGTTTGTTCCAGAAACTCAAGGCAACACCTTAAATCAAGCTGTTGGCCAGATGCTTCCAGGGGATGTTTTAGTAGTCCAAAATACTCGTTTTGAAGATGTTCCTTTCAAAAAAGAAAGTAAAAACGACCCCGAATTAGGCAAATATTGGGCATCTTTAGGTGATGTTTTTGTCAATGATGCTTTTGGTACATGCCATCGCACTCACGCTTCTAATGTAGGTATTGCAACATATATCAAAGAAAAATGCTTTGGTTTTTTGGTCGAAAAAGAAATATCTTTTCTCAAAAAAATTGTCCAAACTCCTCAAAGACCTTTGGTTGCTGTTTTGGGTGGCTCCAAAGTATCTGACAAAATTGGAGTTATTCGTAGTCTTTTGCAAAAAGTTGATGTTCTTTTGATAGGTGGAGGAATGAGCTATACTTGTCTTAAAGCCAAATGTTTTAACATAGGAACTAGCTTGTTAGAAGCAGACAAAATCCCTTTAGTAAAAGAATTATTAGCTTCTCCAGAAGGCAAAAAAATCGTTTTACCTAAAGATTTTGTTTGTGGCAAAGAATTTTCGCCAACAACACAAGCAGCTGTTTATAGTTATGATAATATTTCTGATGATGTAATGGGACTTGATATTGGACCTCAAACAATTGAACTTTTCAAAACACATTTACAAACGGCTCAAACAGTTGTTTGGAATGGTCCTGTAGGAGTGTTTGAATTTGAACAATTTTCTAAAGGAACCAAAGCTTTAGCCCAAACAATAAGCAATCTTTCGCCCAATACAACTACCATTATTGGTGGTGGCGATAGCGCTGCTGCAGTCTTTAAATTCGGTCTAGATCAAAATTTCAGCCATATTTCTACGGGTGGAGGCGCTTTTTTAGAATTTTTAGAAGGAAAACCAATGCCAGGGCTTGCATGTATGGAGAAACTGTAATCACAACTCCCCTATTTTTATTTTATTTTTTGATCATTATTATTCTTCAAATTACCAAATATTACAAACATCACAAAATAAAACAATCCACACAACCAACAAATAGATCCATCATTTACATTAAAAAGGGATAAAAAAAGAAAAAGAGGTTTAATTAATTATGAAAGTTAAAGTAGCAATTAATGGTTTTGGGCGTATCGGTAAATTAGCCTTTCGTCTTGTTTTTGGAAATCCTAAATTTGAAGTAGTAGCTATCAATGATTTAGCAACTTTAGAAACTATTTCTTATTTATTAAAATACGACAGCATTCAAAAACCTTACAAATTAGACTCTGTTAGTTTTGAAGACAACTATTTAGTAGTTGAAGGACAAAAAATTCCTATTTTTCAAGAAAAAAATCCTCAAGATTTACCTTGGAAAAAACTAGGAGTAGATATTGTTTTAGAATGTACAGGTTTTTTTACTAGCAAAGAAAAAGCAGCTCTTCATTTAGAAGCTGGAGCTAAAAAAGTGTTAATTAGTGCTCCTGCTACTGGGGATGTAAAAACAGTTGTTTACAATGTTAATGACCAAATACTTACTAAAGAAGATGCCATTGTAAGCGGGGCTTCTTGCACTACTAACTGTTTGGCGCCCGTTGTTAAAGTCTTAAATGACAACTTCGGCATCAACCAAGCTTTTATGACTACCGTTCATAGTTACACCAATGACCAAAGTTTAATTGATCAAAACCATCCCAAAGGCATTTGGACACGTCGCGGTAGAGCTGCAGCCTTTAATATGGTGCCAAGTTCTACTGGAGCTGCCAAAGCTATTAGTTTAGTTATTCCTGAATTAAAAGGAAAACTGGATGGTACAGCAATTAGAGTTCCTACAATTACAGGCTCTTTAGTTGACCTTACCGCAGAACTGACTCAAGAAGCTACTCCAGAAGCCATCAATGAAGCTTTCAAAAAAGCTGCTAATGAAACCCTAGCCTACGTTACAGATCCTATTGTTTCCTCAGATGTTATTGGAACAAGTTATGGTTCTTTATATGATTCTCACACTTTGCAAGTCCTCAAAGAAAAACCTAAATTTATTAAATTAATGTCTTGGTATGACAATGAAATGAGTTATGTTAGTCAATTAGTAAGATTGCTTCACAAAGTAGCAACTTTAGTTTAATCCTTTTTGAATCTATCTTTATTACAAATAAAACCCCTTAGACCATTTTTTGAAAGTGGTCTATTTTCTTTTTTCTCTCCTTTGCAACCCTTCAAAAATATTGTTATCACCTTATTATTAATTAAATTTATTATCAATATCTTTTATTAATGATTTTCTATTGGCGATCATCCCACTATTTTTTCTCCACTTTTTTCCCTTAGTTTATATTTTTATTTGCAACATTATATTATTATAAAATATTATCAAAACCAATAATTATTCCCTTGCTAAAAATACCCTCCTTCACCTTTATTTTATTTTTTTACCCCAATTATTACTTTGTCTGATGAAAAGTAATTTTGATATTTCTTTAGAAAGAAATTAATCTCATATGCTAAAAACCAACAACAAAGAAACAAAAGTTTTTTTCTCCCCCTTGCAAAAACACATTATTGCTTCTACTTTGTTAGGATTCACAATTGTGTTAGAATTTGCTTATGATAAGTTAGGGATTGCCAAAATGGGAGCAAATATTGGCTCTTTTATTAAAGTTTCTCTCCTTCCCTTAATTTTAATTGGTTTTTTATTGGGCAAAAAACATAGCTTTCTTTTTTGTACTCTTTATGCCTTATTTCATCTATTTAAAGCTATTTTTTTAAGTGAATCCACCAATATTTTAGCTTATATGCAAGCCCAACAAATGCGCTCCTTACAACAAATTGCAGTTTTACTTTTGGATTATTTTTTAGTTGATTTATCTTATAGTCTTTCTTTTGTTTTTTATACCCCTAATTTAAAATATTTTGATAATTATAAAAGCATTTTACTTAATTTATTAATAGTTTTTACCTCTGTTTTTGCTTTTAAATGTTTGTCTTCTTATTTTATTTGGTTGCCCCTTATTGCAAATAAACAAAATTATTTCCCCTTTTTAGCTCCCCTAATCAACCACCCTATTATTTGGTGTTTTTGTTATAATTTAATCCCCGTTTTTGCTACTTTTATCTTTATTTTTATTTTTTTATTTTTCTTAAATCCTAGAATTAAAACTTACCTTAACTATTATAGATAATTTTTGCCCCCCTCCTCTTTTTTCCTCAATGTTGTCAAAGAACATTTTATTAATTCAATATAAATAATAAAATTACATACACAAAGAAAAGAGAAAAACTATGAATAATAATTTTAATCGCAATCAAAAACTTTTAAGACAAATTATCCTAACTTCTTTTTTAACTTCCTTATCTATTGTTTTATCTAAAATACTACAAATTATATTCCCAGATAAAACAACATCTTTTCCAGGGTTTCATTTTATTAATATAGATGTAAATATTCTTGTCTATGTGCGTTTTTTACCTTTAATTGTAATGTCTTTTTATGTTCCTTGGCATCTTTCTTGCCTGGGTGCTTGTTTGGCTGAAACAATTGGATATTTTGTAGGATATGGTTATTAATTTGGTTATCAGTTTGAACTGATTGCTAATTTAGCTTGTGTTTTATCGTTTGGATTATTACCTGGTTTGTTGTTAAGACCCCAAGATAATTTTTTAAAAATGTATTTCGTTATTGTCCTGTTATCAGCTTTATATCAAACATTATATTGGTATGTAATGTTAAAATGGTGGTGGACAGCCGAAATAAATATTTTTTCCCAAGATATTACCATCCAACAAATTTCAACAACTATGGTAAATAAAGGGCTCTTTATTGCTTTGCCCCTTGTCTTTGTGACTTCCCTTTTTGTAGTTATCCTTTTAAAAGAGCTGTTTAAAAGATTGCAATTTTTAGCAGATACTTACGAATTTTATAAGAAATAATCAAATTTATTAGTTTATAATTAAAATGTAGTTATTCGACAATAAAATATTTTTTCAAACTAACATAAATAAAATTAAACTTGCCACACCGTTGCTATTTAGATATTTTTCATAAAAATTAAAAAGATAGGATTAAACCAAATTGAAATTTCAAGATTTTGAATATCAAAGAGTGGATATTGCTCAAACCAAACAAACTATTTTGCCTATGATAGAGGCTTTTTTGGATGCTTCCTTACCAGAACAAATTAAAATTATTAACCGTCTTAATTCATTAATGGATGAAATTAATTCCATGTTTACTTTGGCAGAAATTAGGCATAGCCTAGATGTAAAAGATACTTTTTATCAACAAGAAAAACATTTTTGTGACCAAAATGCCCCTTTGCTAACCGAATTAAAACATCAATTTAGCCAAACTATGGTAAAAAGTAAACATTATGACGCCTTAGTACAAGAATTTGGGCCCTTGTTATTTGACAAAATCAAACTATTTTTAAAAACATTTGACCCTAAAATTATTCCTTATTTACAAGAAGAAAATACTTTAACAACCAAATATCAAAAATTAATTTCTGATCCTTCTGTTGCTTTTGAAGGCAAACTTTATAATTTAAGTCAAATGGCTACTTTTTTGGAATCGTCCCAAAGGCAAACTAGAAAAAATGCCCAATTAGCTGTTTCGCAATTTTTTGCTAAAAACGAGCAAGAATATGACCTTATTTATGACCAATTAGTCCAAACACGAACCAAGATGGCTCAAATATTGGGATATTCCAATTTCGTTGCCTTAGGTTATGATCTTTTAGGGCGCACTGATTACGATGCTAACCAAATTGCAGATTATCGCACCAACATTTTAAAATATGTTTTGCCGTTTTATACCATGACTCAAAAACGTAAATCCAAACGTTTAGATATTGCTAAATTGGAAAGTTATGACAAAAGTTTTAATTTTTCAAGTGGCAATCCCAAACCTCAAAGAGGAGTTGATTTTCAGTTAACCCAAGCAAAAAAAATGTATCATGCAATGTCTCTCCAAACCAAATTATTTTTTGATTTTCTCTTAGAAAAAAACCTATTAGACCTAGATAGCAAACCCAACAAAACAGGCGGTGGATACTGTACTTACCTTCCTAAATATAGCGCTCCTTTTGTTTTTGCTAATTTTAATGGCACAAGTCATGATGTAGATGTTTTGACTCACGAAATAGGACACGCCTTCCAAGTTTATCAAAGTCGTCATTTAATTCCTGAGTATCGTTGGCCTACTTTTGAAGCAGCTGAAATTAGTTCTATGGGAATGGAATTTTTAGCTTATCCGTGGGTAAAAGATTTTTTTGCCCAAGATGTAGACAAATATCAATTTCTACATTTATCCCAATCCCTTAATTTCTTACTTTATGGTGCTTTAGTGGATCATTTTCAACATGAAGTTTATCAAAATCCTCAAATGACTCCTGCTCAAAGAAAAGAGTGTTGGCGTAATTTGGAAAAAAAATATTTGTTGTTAGAAACTTATGAAGGCGATCCTTTTTTAGAAAAAGGTACTTTTTGGTTCCGTCAAAGCCACATTTTTTCTACTCCTTTTTACTACATTGACTATACTTTAGCCCAAGTTTGTGCTTTAGAAATTTGGCTTTTAAGCAAGCAAGATTATTCCAATACTTGGCAAAAGTACTTAAAATTATGTCAATTAGGCGGTTCACAAACTTTTTTAAACCTTTTAAAAACTACAGGACTTACTAATCCTTTTGAACCTAATCACTTAAAAAACATTGTTTCTTTTGTAACTTGTTATTTGCAAAAAATTGATGATACTAAATTTTAATTACACAATTTTATAACAATTTTTCACTCCTTCCACAAAAACTCAATCTTATTTTATATCTTATATTACGATTTGAGATTCGTTGCAAAAGTGGTTTTGCCTTTTTCAAACTAACCTCCCCTCGAAATAAATCAACTACCTCAAAAATGCCCCATCAAAACTACCAAACAAACAAACAAAGAAAGAAAAATTTAAAGTTATGATATCTATTCAAAATTTAACTTTTTATTACGGTTGTAATCCTATTCTCAAAGACCTTAATTTAACCATTCAAAATAATTCTTGGGTTTCTATTGTTGGTCATAATGGCTCGGGAAAATCTACTTTAGCCAAAATTTTAGTAGGGCTGCTTTCTTGTACCAAAGGACAAATTTTAATTGACAATATCGTTTTAAATGAAAAAAATTTGCCCCTTTTGCGACCTAAAATAGGTATGGTTTTTCAAAATCCTGATTATCAGTTTACAGGATTTACTGTAAGAGAAGATATTGCGTTTGGATTGGAAAATTATAATGTTTGTAGAGAAGAAATTATAGCCAAAGTTTGGCAATATGCCAAAATGGTAAAAATAGATGATTTATTGGACACAAACGTGAATCAACTTTCAGGGGGACAAAAACAACGTGTAGCAATTGCCTCCATTTTAGTGATGGAGCCCGAAATTATTATCTTTGATGAAGTAACTTCTTTTTTAGATCCTCAAGGCGCTTTGGAAGTGCAAAAAATTATTCAAACCATTAAAAATAAAATTTTGATTACCATTACTCATGATTTAGAGTTTGCTGCCAAAAGTGATGAAATTATTGTTCTTGATCAAGGAAAATTAATTACCCAAACCCCCCCCCAAAACCTTTTTCAAGACCCTTTATTTTTGCAACAATATAAATTAAAACCTCCTTTATCATTAGAGCTTTACTATGAAATTTTAAAAGACAGCACCACTAAAAACATTAAAAATGATCAAATGTTAGAAAATTTAAAGGATATTTTATGGCAATACAATTTGAAAAAGTAAACTTTTATTATAAAAACCCCCCCCACCTCCCAAAAAAAACTACTGCCACTTTATCTGACATTAATTTCAAAATCAATTCTCAAAATGAATTTATTGCTTTAGTGGGGGAAACCGGTTCAGGCAAATCGACCTTAGTGCAATTAATGAATGCTTTGCTTACAACAAATATAGGAAAAGTAACAGTTTGTGGCACTACCATAACTTCTAAAACAAAAAAAGAACTCTTAGTGCCCTTGCGTCAAAAAGTAGGTTTAGTTTTCCAATTCCCTGAATATCAATTATTTGAAATAACTGTTTTAAAAGATGTAATGTTTGGTGCTGAAGTTTTTTTAAATAACAAACAACAAGCCCAAAAGCAAGCTTTCAAAACTTTAGAACAAATCAACATCCCTCCCGCTTTACATCAAAAATCTCCCTTTCAAATTAGTGACGGACAGCAAAGAAAAGTCGCTATTGCAGGTATTTTAGCCATGCAGCCTGATATTTTAATCCTTGATGAACCTACACGTGGTCTTGATTTGGAAAGTAGCTCTGATATTATGGATTTTTTACAAATTTTGCATCAAACATTTCACAAAACTATTATCATTATTACTCATGATATGAATTTGGTTGCCCAATATGCAAAACGTGTTTTGGTTTTGTCTCAAGGAAAATTACTTTTTGATGGCACAAAAGAAACTTTTTTTGAACACCCCCGATTTGAGCAATTTAACTTAGATATTCCTGATACTTTTAAAATTTTAAAACATTTAAATCAAACTTTAGGAATCCCCTTTCAAGCACACTATTGTTTTAGCACCCTTGCCCAATATTTAAAAGAATTTTATTGTTAAAAGGTATTATTGATGAAAAATAATGATTTTACAAATAATAATTTATCCCACCCCTCTTTATCGCGTTGTTTTTTGTACCAACTCCATCCTTCTATCAAAATTCTTTCTTTTGTGTTGCTGTTAGTTTTTATTTTAAAACTGCCCATTAATGTTGAAAATATTGCTCCAAATCAAGTTTTTATTTTTGCAAACCCCAAACGCATCACTTTATTTTATCTTTTTTGTGTTGTAGCTTTAATGAGCCTTTGTTTCTTTTTTGGAGTAACTTGGAGTTATTTTTGGCAAAGAATTAAACATTTAAGATTTGTTTTTATTATTTCTTTGATAATAAATTTAGTTCCTTCGGAAGATACTTCTTTTAATGCTTTTATGCGAGCTCAAATTCCTATTTTAAGTTATGATGCCATCCATTCTTTTTGGTTGTTTTTAATATGTATTTTATTGTATAATTTCAATAAAAAACATATTCCCTTTAAATTATCTTATTTGTTATTTTTGCTTTTGTTCGTCTTTGTTATTCCTTCGTATTTTCCTTCCAATATACAAGAAATTTTGGGTTGCAAACCTAAAAATTATATATTGCAAACGACTTCTTTTCTAAGAATTTGTTTTATTATGACAAGATTGTTTTTAATTGTGATGTTGTTGTTTTTATTCAATAAAATAACTTCTTTTATCGAAATTCAAGATGGTCTAGATATTATTTTGTCTCCTTTAAAAAAACTCAAAATTGCTACTGAAACTTTTACTTTAATGCTTTCTTTAATTTTTATGGCTAATTCTTTTTTATTGCAAGAAACCAATAAAATTTTAAAAGCTCAGACAGCAAGAGGCATGGATTTGCATAAAAAAAATATTTTTAAAAGAATTAATCATCTTTTAGCCCTGTTGGTTCCTATTTTTGTGTTGGTTTTTAAAAGGTCTTTGGTAATTTCTAATGCTATGGAAGTAAGAGGTTATGTTTTGGGAGCTCCTCGCACCAAAATGATTACTTATCGTTGGAAAATGCTTGATTTTATAACCATAACTACCATTTTTGCTCTATTGTTTATCAAATAAATTCGTATTTGTAAATGCTTTTATAAAACATTTTGTTTTTCCAATAATTACATTGAATGCCCAAAAATAAAAAAAGAAAAAGGTTGTGCCCAAATGAATCAAAAGTTAGGATTAAAAGACCAAGATCAAGAAATCTTTGATCTTATTGAACAAGAAAAAATTAGACAAAAAGAAAATATCTTATTAATTGCTTCAGAAAATTTTGTTTCTCAAGCAGTTTTAGATGCCCAAGGAAGCATTTTGACTAACAAATATGCAGAAGGTTATCCTCAAGCTAGATATTATAATGGTTGTAAAAATGTAGATCAAATAGAAAAAATTGCCATTCAAAGAGCAACCAAGCTGTTTGGTGCTAAATATGCAAACGTCCAACCTCATTCAGGTTCACAAGCCAATATGGGAGTATTTCAAGCCTTATTAAAACCTGGTGACAAAATTTTAGGATTATCTTTAATGGATGGAGGACATCTTACTCACGGTCATAAATTAAGTTTTTCTGGTGGTTTTTATGAAGCTCATTTTTATAATGTCAATCCCCAAACTGAAATGCTTGATTATGATGAAATTCGTAAAGTTGCCTTAAAAGTTAAACCTAAATTAATTATTGCAGGGTATTCGGCTTATTCTAAAACTATTAATTTTAAAAAGTTTCGTCAAATTGCTGATGAAGCTAATGCCTATTTAATGGCAGATATTGCCCATATTGCAGGTTTAGTTGCTTGTGGGCTTCATCCTTGTCCCTTTGAAGCTAACGCCGATGTTGTTACTTCTACTATGCACAAAACGCTGAGAGGACCGCGTGGAGGTTTGATTTTAACCAATAAAGAAGAAGTATTTAAAAAAATAAATCGTGGTATTTTTCCAGGTATTCAAGGAGGACCTTGTATTCATACTATTGCAGCTAAAGCTGTTGCTTTTCAAGAAGCGATGATGCCTTCCTTTAAAGAATATCAAAAGCAAGTTATCAAAAATGCAAACACCTTTGCTAAAGCCTTCCAACAAAAAGGTTATCGCATTGTAAGTGGAGGCACTGATAATCATTTATTTTTAATTGATGTTAAACATAAAAATCCTGAGTTTACAGGATCCAAAATTGCAAACATGTTAGAAAAAATAAATATTGTTGTCAACAAAAATACCATTCCTTTTGATCAAGAAAAACCTTTTGTGACAAGCGGTATTAGAATTGGCACACCTGCTATGACAACAGTAGGTTTTAGAGAAAATGATTTTATTTTAGTTGCAGATTTGATGGACAAAGCTATCAATCACTTGGACGACGAATCTTATTTAGCCCAAATTAAACAACAAGTTTTGGCTTTATTAAGTAAATTTAATAAGTAAAAAAAACATCCCTATTTTCAAACATAAAAATAATTATTTTGTAATTCTACATTTTTTCTTGCCTAATGCCATTAACAAAATATTAATAAAACATTAACAAAAGACTCCTTTTTATTAAGGGGTCCTTCCTTTTTTATGTAACAATTTTTGCCACCCCCCAAAACTTTTTTATTTTGCAAAAAACATCCCATTTGTCAAAGTCACACCCATAAAAACATTAGCAAATAAACTATGCTTTTGCTTATTTAAACCCAATTTATCTTTATATGTAATTATTGTTTTTTTATATGTTATAATAAAAATAATTAATGGTTTTTTTAATTAATTATAAAAAAGTTACTCAAATTAGAATAAATTAGTATCTAGCATTTTTTATCGCACACACACAGACAATTTAAAAATTTTTAAAAAGTAATTTAGACAAAATAAGAAAAAAATAATTAAAAAAGATTTCAAAATATAAAAAGGAGTTATTATTTGGAAAAAGCTTTAGTATTAAGATTTTTGGCTGGAGTTTATTATATTAAAGATTTAGAAACTCAAATTATTTTGGAAGCTAAAAAAAGAGGCAAATTAAAAAACCCTGATATCAAAACTACCCAAAAAGAAAATAGTTCTGCCTCTGACTTTATTATTAAAGTAGGAGATATTGTGTTTTATGAACTTTCTTGTGATACTTATTTAATTCAATCTATTTTGCCTCGTAAAAATGAATTAAAAAGACCTAATGTTGCCAATATTGACCAGGTATTGCTAGTTTTTTCCTTAGTAAAGCCCAATTTTCAATTTCTTTTATTAGATAAGTTTTTATTAATTTTAGAACAACAAAAATTAGATGTAGTTTTGGTTTTTTCTAAAATAGATTTGTTAGAACCCGAAAACCTTACAACAATGCAACAACAATTATCTTATTACCAAAAATTTCAACCCTTTTATTATATTAACTCCAAGCAAAAAATAGGAATAGATGCCCTTAAATATATTTTTGCTAATCAAATTACAGTTTTGGCAGGACAAACCGGAGTAGGAAAATCGACCTTACTCAAAGCCTTAATTCCAGATGCCAAACTCAAAACACAAGAAATTTCTAAAAGTCTTGGCAGAGGCAAACATACCACCAAAAACGCCCAATTATACGAGTTTAATGGTGGATTTATTGTTGATACTCCTGGTTTTTCCAAACTAGACTTAACTACTTTTTGCCCTAGGACTTTAAAGAATTTTTATCCTGATTTTGTAGAACATGTTTGTGATTGTTTTTTTGGTGAAAGTTGTCTTCATTTGCAAGAAGAAAAATGTGGCGTTAAAAAAGCCTTAGAAAACGGCAAAATACTTCCCTCTCGATATCAAAATTATGTGAGCTTTTATGAAGAAATCAAAAACCAACTCAAATATTAGTTATTTTTTATTTTTTTATAGCATCATTTTAGAACTCAATTTAAGAATTGCTACAAGATTGCATTTTATCTATTTTTTACACAATTGTAAAATCGCATTTTACCCCCAACCAAAAAAACACCCCCCCTTTTTTACCAACCAATTATTTTTTACAAAATAAAATACCATAAGGAAACTCAAAAATGAAAGTCGGAATTATTGGTTTGCCAAATGTGGGTAAATCTACCTTATTTAATGCTTTAACTAAAATGCAAGTTTTAGAAGCTAATTATCCTTTTGCCACTATCGAACCTAATGTTGGCATTGTAGAAGTGTCAGATTCGCGTCTCCAAACTTTATCTCAAATTTTTCAATCTCAAAAAACTATTTCTGCTTTGATAGAATTCAAAGATATTGCAGGTTTAGTGGCGGGAGCTTCCAAAGGCGAAGGACTTGGTAATCAATTTTTAAGTCATATTCGCAATGTAGATGCTATTTGTCATGTGGTTAAATGTTTTGAAGACCCCAATATTGCTCATGTGACAGAAACGAATAATCCTGTAGAAGAAATTGATATTATTCAAACAGAACTAGCTTTAGCAGATTTAGAACAAATTGAAAAACGCTTAATTAAACTGGGTAAACAAAAAAATAAACTTGACAAAGAATTATTGCAAGAAAAAGCGTTATTAACCAAAATTAAAACCCATTTAACTACCCAAGATTTAAAAAATTTGGTTTTTTCGGATGAAGAATTAAAGCTTGTCAAAACCTTTAATTTGTTGTTTTTAAAACCTTCCCTTTATTTAGCCAACATTAAAGAACATGATTTATTATCTTTGGATTCCAACGTTTTTTATCAACAAGTTTTAGCGTATGCTAATAAAGAATCCAAAAAAATAATTCCTTTGTGTGTGCAATTAGAAAAAGAAATATCGTCTTTAGACTTTGCAGAAAAGAAACTTTTTTTAAAGGACTATGGTCTTGTAGAATCAGGGCTTACTAAATTAATTCAAGAAAGTTATGCTCTTTTAGGTCTCCAAACTTATTTTACTGCAGGACCTAAAGAAGTTCGCGCTTGGTCTTTTAAAAAAGGTCTTAAAGCTCCCGAATGCGCCCGCATTATTCACACCGATTTACAAAAAGGTTTTATTAAAGCCGAAGTTGTTTCTTACCTTGATTTATTAGAGGCCCAAACTTTTCAAAAAAGCAAAGAAAAAGGCAAAGTTCGCATTGAGGGCAAAGAATACATAGTTAAAGATGGTGATATTATTACTTTTAGATTTAATGTTTAGTTTAATATTCAAACTTTTAATTTTGAAATTCGATTTTTTCTATTTTCAACTTTAACCCCCCCAAATAACAAATTATCAATTTAACAACCTAAAAATAAGGAGATAAAAAAGATATGACAACAAATTATAAAACAACTCTTTTGATGCCAAAAACTGATTTTCCTATGAAAGGAAATTTAGGCAAAAACGAAATTAACATTCAAAAACATTGGCAAACACTTGACTTATATCAAAAAAAATTACAACAAAATCAAGACAACAACCCTTTTATTTTGCACGATGGACCTCCTTATGCTAACGGCAATATTCATATGGGACACGCCTTAAACAAAATTTTAAAAGATTTTATTGTTCGTTTTCGTAGTATGCAAGGTTTTTACACTCCTTTAATTCCTGGTTGGGATACTCATGGTTTGCCAATTGAGGCAGCAGTTCTTAAAAAAACTTCTAAAAATGCTTTTACCAGAAAGTCTTTCCTAGATAAATGTCAAGAATTTGCCTTGGAAAATGTTAATAATCAAAAACAGCAATTTCAAAGATTAGGTATTTTAGGAGATTGGCAAAATCCTTATTTAACGTTGGATAAAACTTTTGTTGCTGATCAGGTAAGAATTTTTGGACAAATGGTTGACAAAGGCTTAATTTTTAAAGCCCTCAAACCCATTCATTGGTCACCTACTTTAGAATCTGCTTTAGCAGAAGCAGAATTAGAGTACCAAAATCACCAATCTCCTTCTGTTTATGTTGCTTTTAGCATGAAAAAACTAGATATTTTTGACAATGTGGCTTTGTTAATTTGGACAACTACTCCTTGGACTTTGCCTGCCAATGTAGCAATTGCGGTGCATCCCGAAAAAGAATATCAATTAATTGAAGTTTTACAAAAACGCTATTTGGTAGGAACTAAAAACATTCCTTTTCTTCAAAAAGTTTTTGCTTGGAACAAAGAACACATCAAAGTTGTTGCCACTTTTGAAGGAAAAACCTTAGAACATTTAACTTACCAAAATCACCTTGTTTCCAAATTCGGAAAAATAATTTTATCACAACATGTTTTGGATGAAGAAGGAACAGGACTAGTCCACATCGCTCCAGGACACGGTTTGGACGATTTTTTAGTAGGTCAAAAATATAATTTAGATGTTGTTTGTAGTATTGATAAAAAAGGTATGATGACAGATGTTTCCAAATATCAAGGTCTATTTTACACCAAAGCCAACGAAGCTATCATCTCTGATTTAGAAAAAGACCATTCTTTGCTTAAAGCAGATGTAATTTTGCACTCCTATCCTCATGATTGGCGCACTAAAAAACCAGTTATTTCTCTTGCACTTCCTCAATGGTTTGTCTCTATTAAAAAAATTAAATCTCTTTTGCTAGAAGAAACCCAAAAAGTTAAGTGGATTCCACGTTGGGGAGAATTAAAAATGACTAATATGATTACTAATCGTGAGGATTGGAATATTAGTCGTCAAAGAACTTGGGGCATTCCCATTCCTATTTTTTACACCGAAACCCATCAACCCATTCTAGATTTAAAATTAATTAATCATGTAGCTGATTTATTCGAACAGCATGGAATGGATATTTGGTATGAATGGGATGTTAAAAAACTACTTCCTGAAAACTACACTCATCCCCAAAGTCCTAACAATTTGTTTACCAAAGAACTAGATATTATGGATGTTTGGTTTGACTCAGGAACTTCTTATAGTGTTTTTAAAAAACGTAATCAAGTTTTACAAAGTGATGTTTATTTGGAAGGCTCTGATCAATATCGTGGTTGGTTCAATTCTTCTTTAATTACTTCTGTAGCCACTCAAAATCAAGCTCCTTATAAAACTGTTATTACTCATGGTTTTGTTTTTGATGGTGAAGGCAAAAAAATGTCTAAATCTTTGGGCAATATCATCGATCCATTAACTGTTGCTGAACAAAAAGGAGCAGATATTATTCGTTTATGGGTTGCAAACACTAATTATAATCTTGATGTGCGCATTAATCCTTCCATTTTAAAACAAGTAGAAGATCTTTATCGCAAAATTAGAAACACCTTCCGTTTTATGTTAGGTAATTTAGATAATTTTAAAAAAGATACTAATTATATTGCCTTTGAACAAAGAACTTTTATCCATCAAGCAATGATGCTAGATTTTGAAGAAGTGTTAAAAAACGTACTACATTCTTATGATAATTATAATTTTGAAGGTGTTTTAAGGCATCTATTCCCCTTCATTACTAATAAAATCAGTGCTTTTTATCTCGATTTTGCCAAAGATATTTTATACATCGAAAAAGAAGATCACAAAGAAAGAAAGATGATTCAATCAACTATCTATGATTTGTTATTATCGCTTTTACAAGTTTTAACTCCAATTATTCCTCACACTACTTCAGAAGTTTACGGCTTTTTTCCTTTTGCTGTGGAAAAAGATATTTATTTAGAAAAAATGCCACAACTCAAAACACGTCCAACTTCTCATCTTTTATTAGAATATCATAAATTTTTAACATTAAGAAAAAACGTTTTACAATATTTGGAAAAAGCAAGACAAAGTGGGCTTATTAATTCTTCTTTGCAAGCCCATATTACGTTATCATTAACCCAAGAAGAAATGCATGCTTTGGATGTTTTACAAATTAAAGATCAATTGCATCAACTTTTTATAGTCTCTAAAGTAACACTTCAATTAAAAGATACTTTTGATATTAAAGTTGCCAAAGCTTCTGGGTATGCTTGTCAAAGATGTTGGAATGTAGTAATCACCAAACCCTTTACTCCTTTGTGCACGCGTTGCCAAAATATATTAAAATAAAAGAAATAGGTTTATTATGAAAAATGGTATCGAAAATATTGAAAAATTTCCTCCAATAAAGAAAAAAATTCAATATGTTCAAGAATTTAAAAAAATATTAATTTTATCCTTATCCTTAATAGTATATGTTTTAGTTTCTGTTTGGGCTTTTGATTGCACCCGAGATGGCGGATATAAAACTGATCTTTTTCCTACTGGGGTTATTGGTTTAGGCAATGTAATAGGTAAATTATTACATAAAGCAGGAAAGATTGAAACCAATAATATTATAGTTATTGCTGGTACTTTTTACTTTGTTGTTAATGTTTTCTTATTGTTTTTTATCTCTCGTCGTTATTTGGGTAAATATTTTACCATTACTACTGCATTTGCAACTGTCCTTCTTTTTGTTTCAGTGTTTTTTATTGAAAACCAAGTTAAACAAGGTTTTTTATATCATACTGAACAATTTTTTGGAATATTCAAAACTGAAAGTGATTTTTTAAGCGATCTTACCAGAGTTTTTTTTGCAGGTGTTTTAATAGGTATTTTTAATGGTATTCCTTTAAGAATTGGTGCTTCTACTGGAGGACTTGATATTGTTGCTAAATATTTATCTGTTTATAAGAAAAAAGATATCTCTTTTGTAGTAGAAATGTTTGGTTATACTCTTATGATTTTTGGTGCTGTGGGTGTTTTTATTATTGAATATTTTTATAAAGAAACAGGTCTAAAAGAACTTACTACACAAATATCTTTATCACTTTTTTATACTGTTTTACGTATTAAATTATCTGCCTTATTTATGGGATTGATAACTTCTGTTCCCCAAAAAGAAACAAAACTAAACTGCTAAAACAGTTTAGTTTTTTATTTTATTTGCACGCTTCACTTATTTTTATTAGTTGTAAAACTCAATTTCATAATACATGCAAAACAAATTGAAATTTTTACTTTTTGCTTTGCACAAAATATTTTTTGTATTTATATTAAATTAAAGGAATTTTAATGAAACATTCATTTAGTCAAAAAAACCCTGAACAATCGCAAGCATTGTTACAAACTAAAATCACAAAAGGGCTTACTTCCCAAGAAGCCTTGCAAAGACTTCAAATTAACGGTAAAAATCAAATTCAATCCCTTACCAAACCCACTTTTTGGCATCAATTCCAACAACAATTTAAAGATTTTTTAGTTATTGTCCTTCTATTAGCAGCTACAATTAATTTCGTGATTGGTATTTTACAAGGAAACAAAGAAGAACTTTTGGAAGGCTGTTTTATTTTGATTATTGTCCTTCTTAACGCCCTTTTAAGTATTTATTACGAAACTAAAACCCAAAAAGTTTTATCTAATGTATCAAAAAAAGCTTCCCTTAATGCTAAAGTAATAAGAGATAGCAAACCGCTTTTAATTCCTATGCAAAATTTAGTGATAGGAGATATTGTCATTTTAGAAACTGGTGATATTATTCCAGCTGATATGATACTTTTAGAAACATTTAATTTATATGTAGATGAATCTTTGTTTACAGGAGAATCGCAAGCTGTTTTAAAAAGTGCTTGTGTTTGTGTCCAAAATGCAGCTCTTACTAATCAAAACATGGCTTTTATGAATACTGTTATTTTAAAAGGAAGAGCTAAAGGAGTGGTTTTTGCTTCAGGAATGCAAACTGAAATTGGAAAAATTACCCAGTTTATTTCTCAACCCCAACAAGAAAAAACACCATTAGAACAAAATATTGCCAAATTAACTAAAAAGTTAACTTTGATAATTGGTATTATTATTTTCCTTAATGGCTTGTGGACGATTTTTAAAAACATTTACAGCTCAACTTTTAGCTCTCACATTTTGAAACATACTTTTTTGGATGCCATTGCTCTTGCAGTTGCTGCTATTCCTGAAAGTTTATTAATTATTATGACTTTAATTTTGGCTTTGGGAATGAAAAAACTTGCTCTTAAAAAAGCTATTGTCAAAAATTTAAAAACCTTAGAAACTTTGGGGGCTGTTAATGTTATTTGTACTGATAAAACAGGAACTTTAACCCAAAATAATATGACTGTTAAAAAAATTATAGTTTGTAATTCTTTGGAAAAAATAAGTCCCTTTTGTGTGGAAAATATTAATGAACCCAAACCCTTTAATTTAGAAAAGTTGCTTTTATTTGGTATTTTATGTAATGATGCTTTGATTAGTGTTGCAAAAACAACCAACGATAAAACTTCAAACAACTTAGAAATTATTGCTGATCCTACTGAAAAAGCCTTTATTAATTTAGCTTTGTTTTATCAATATGATGCGTTTTTACTCCAAAAGCAATATCCTCGATTTGCAGAAATTGCCTTTGATTCTCAAAGGAAATTGATGACTACTTTTCATTATAAAGACGGATTTATTTATGCCATTACTAAAGGTGCTCCAGAAGTTTTGTTGCAAAAATGTAGTCAAGTTCAATATCAAGAACAAACCATTGCAAAAGATACTAAAATAATAAAAATATTAGAAAAACAAATTAGTCAATTAAGTGAGCAATCTTTGCGAGTTTTGGGAGTTGCTTATCGTGTATTTTCTCTTGATTTAGAGACGAATCTTAAAAACAATCCTGATATTTTTGAACAAGATCTTATTTTTTTAGGGGCAGTGGCGATGGAAGATCCCATTCGAAAAGAAGTTATGCAAGCCATTTTTAAATGCAATCAAGCACGCATCACTCCGATTATGATTACAGGGGATCATTTAAAAACTGCTTTTGTGATTGCCAAAAAATTAAATATTTTATCCCAACCTCAAGATTTAGCCATTACAGGAGATGAATTAGCTCAAATGCCAGAGGAAGAATTTTTGGAAAAATTATTGCAAATTAAAGTTTATGCAAGAACTAATCCTCATCATAAATTAAAAATTGTGAAAGCTTGGCAAAAAAAAGGTTTTGTAGTGGCAATGACAGGAGATGGCATAAATGATTCTTTAAGCATTAAACAAGCCAATGTGGGAATTGCTATGGGAATTGCAGGTACTGATGTTTGTAAAATGGCATCAGATATGATTTTAACAGATGACAATTTTGCTACTATTACGAATGCTTTAGAAGAAGGGCGAAATATTTTTAATAATATTAAAAAAAGTTTAGTTTTTCTTTTGAGTTGTAATGTTGGTGAAATTATTTTGATTTTGCTTGGTAATTTTTTAGGAATTTTCTTTTTTGGGTGTGATTTTAAAATTTTGACTGCTTTACAAATTCTTTGGATTAATTTAGTTACTGATTCATTGCCAGCAATGGCTTTGGGAATCGAACCACAAGAAACAAATTCTATGTCGCCAAAAACTTATAATCCTAAAGGAAGTTTGCTAAATAAAAAAACTTATCAAAAAATTATTTTGGAAGGATTTTTAATTGGTCTTTTGGCTTTTGTGGCTTCTTTAATAGGATATTATAATCATGATAGTGATAAAATAAGATATGCTCAAACTTTTGCTTTTATGGTTTTGGCGTTTTCACAATTGATTCATGTATGGAATTTGCGAAGTTTTTTCACTTCTGTTTTTAAGTTAAAAATAAATTCATTTTTGATTAAAGCGTTTGCCATTAGTGTATTTTTGCAATTAATCATAATTTTTGTCCCTTTTTTAAGAGATTTATTTCAATTAATTTCTTTAACAACAAAAGATTTTGTAATCATTTTATTACTATCTTTGTTGCCTTTGTTGTTTGTAGAAATTAAAAAAAGATTTTGTCATTGTAAATGCCATAAATGTAGATGATATTAAAAAACAAAAAAGACTCTTCTTGAAAGAGTCTTTTTTTTATATTCTTAAATTAATTATTCAAATATTTATTTTCTAAATATTGTAAAAAAGTTTCAGGGTTAATTTGGGGCGTGCCTGTTGCTTTGAACACAAATTCTTGGTTGGTATAAAAAGAACCCCAGTTTCTTATTTTTTGATCTAAATATTGATTTAAAGTTTCAAATTTGCCTGTTTTAAATCCCTCTTTAATATTAGGATTTGCTTTTTGAACGTTTTTCATTATCATGGATGCTAAAATAGCTCCATTTAAATAGCTAGGGAAATAACCAAAACTTCCTTGAGGCCAGTGAATATCTTGCAAACATCCAAGACCTACGTTGGGTGGGGTAATTCCTAGATATTCTTTCATTTTGCAATTCCAAAAGTGAGGTAAATCATCCAAAGACAACTGATCAGAAATTAATAATTCTTCAATTTCAAAACGCAAAATAACATGGAAAGGATAAGTTACTTCATCAGCATAAATACGAACAAAATCAGGTTTTACTTGGTTGGCTTGTTTAAATAAATTTTGTGGAGTTAATGAAGGATTGTAAAAATTTAATTCTGTTTTTAAAATATCTACTAAGTAAGTTAAAAATTCTTGAGATTTAGCAACTTGTTTTTCCATTAATAAAGATTGGCTTTCATCAAAAGAAAAGCTTCGTGGAGTGCCTACTGGTTGATTTTTGTATTGTTGGGGTAAATTTTGGGCGTATAAACCATGTCCTACTTCGTGTATAGTGGCTAAAAAACTATCTAAAAAATTGTTTGTATTATAATTGGAAGTAAGGCGAACATCATAAGGAGTGCCTCCACAAAAAGGGTGGATGGATTCATCTAGGCGACCATAATTGCAATCAAATCCTATTTTGGGCATAATGATTTGATTTAATTTTTTTTGGTTTTCTAAAGTCATTGCAATATCTTTGTAAAGGTGTTTTTCTTGTTCTTGTTTTTGCAAAATAGTTTTCATTAAAGGTGGTAATTTTTCTTTGATGACGTTAAATATTTTTTTGATTTTGGTAGCAGTCATTCCAGGGTCATATTGATCGATTAGAGCATCATACAAAGATATGCCTAATTTTTGGGATCTGAGATTTGCTACTTCTTTGGTGTAATTGAGTACTTTTTGAAAATAAGGTTTGAAGCTGTTATAATCATTATTTTTTTTGGCTTGTCTCCACATTATCTCTGATTTGGTAGTTGCTAAAATTAAATTATTTTGTAGCTCTTCAGGGATTGTTTCTTCGGATTGTATTTTGGATGTTATTTCTCGTAGATTAGCTTGTTGCCAAGAATTGAGAGTTTCTTGTTCTTGTTGTGCTTGTAAAAGCAAATTTTTGGTTTCTTGTGAAGTTAATAGTTTTTTTATAATTTGGGTTAAATCGATGATTTCTAAAGTGCGGCTTTCTTGGGAGCCCTTTTTAATGTTGCAAGCCATATCCCAGTTTAATATATTGATAATATTTTCTAAACGACCAATTTTTTCAAATCTTTGTTCTAATTTTTGATAATTAATTGACATATAAGGATTCCTTAGTTATTTATATTATTTGTAAATAAATGTTTTTTGCGATGGGTTCACGAGAGGTTAATTTTTGAAAAAAGCTTTGTTTTTTTATTAAAGTTGAAAAAAATAGTTTGATTTAAGTATAAATCAAACTTTAATTTTTAATAAATTATTATTTTGTTTATTGCGATTTTAATGGTGTGTAAGTTTGCAAATATTTTATTTTCTAATTTGCATCTTTTGGATTAAAAATTTGGATCAAACCTTTACCTATTAAATTAAAAGATAAACTAGTTAATAAAATAATGATAAAAGGTCCAAAAAATAAATGAGGATAGAATCTAATATCACTTCTACTAGCATTTAAAATATTGCCCCATTCAGGAATTGTAGGATCGAGACCTAATCCAACAAAACTTAACCCCGATATTGTTAAAATAACTGTTGCCATACCTATTGTTATTCTTGTGATAATAATAGACCATAGATGAGGCAAAACATGTTTGAAAATTATACAAAATTCATTTGATCCTAAAGCTTTAGAAGCTTTGATAAAACCTTTTTGCCTAATTTTCATGGTATTTGCTCTTATGATTCGAATAAAAGTAGGAGCATTAGAAATACTTAGAGCAATTATTAATGATAATTTTTTGTTGTCTTTCAAAAAAAACATAATTAAAATAGCTAAAATAACATCGGGAAAAACTACTAAAATATCACATATAAAATTAATGATATTATCAAAAATATTTTTGAAATAACCTGAAATAATTCCTAATAACGTTCCTATTATACTAGCCATCATAATAGAACAAAAACCTATAGTTAAAGATTTTTTAGTTCCTTCTAACATTCTATTAAATAAATCATGTCCAGTAGAATCTGTTCCCATGAGATGTTTTAAACTAATGCTTTGTAAACGTTTATAATGAGATGATGCATCAGGATTTTTATATAAAGGAGTAAAAGGAATTAAATAAACAGCTAAAAATAAAATAGTTAAAAATAAAGAACCAAATAAAATATTTTTATTTTTTGCCCAATATTTTAATTTTTTTTGGAAAAAAAGAAATGGTTTAAAGTTTTTTTTCATAATAAATGATTGTATCCTTTTTGCATATTTATCCCTTTTGTTTAATTTTGGGATCTAACCAAGCATACACTAAGTCTAGAAATAAATTCCAAATAGCTATAAATAAAGCGAGTAAAATAATACAACATTGAATAACAGGATAATTTCTATTATCAAATGCATGTTTTATTAAAACACCTACCCCTTTTATTTCGAAAATATTTTCTGTAATAATAGAACCACCGATTAAAAAACTTAGAAGTAAACCGATGTGTGCTACAATAGGAATTAAAGCATTTTTTAAAGCGTGCTTAAAAATAATATTTTTTTTAGACAATCCTTTAGAATAGGCCGTTTTGATATATGGTTGTGACAAACATTCTTCCATGCTTGTTTTAGTAGTTTTAAAAACAGAACCCGATATTAATAAAGAAAGAGTTAAAATAGGCAAAACCACATGTTTAGGAGTATCAAAATCAGCTACTGGGAATAATCTTAAATAATGACCTAATGTAAGTTGCAATAAGATGCCAATGATAAAACTAGGAGAAGAAATGATGATAATAGAATAAAAATCTAGTATAAAGCTTTTTTTGGACCCTTCATAAAAAGCTGATAATGCTCCTAAAAAAATCCCTAATAAAGAACCAAAAAAACAACTTAAAAAAGCCAATTTAAAGGTATTAGTAAAAGCTTTTGTAAAAAGGTTGAAAACTGGCTCTTTTGTGCCATAATAAGATTTTCCAAAATCTCCTATAAAAATATTTTTGAAATAATTTATAAATTGAGTTTTTAAAGGTTTATCTAATCCTAATTCCTTTTCCTTTAATTTTCTTAGTTCAGAAGTAAGTCCTTTTTCAAACATAGCATCAACAGGATCACCTGGTATCATTTTCATAGTAAAAAAACTGATAAATATGACTGTTATAAATAATGTTATAGTGTATAAACTTTTTTTAAAAATATATTTTATCAACGAAATTTACCTCAAAAATTTAGAATATTTCATTTATGAATTTTTATTGGGTGATTTAAATAATATAAAAAATTATAGGTTAATTTTAATTGATGTATTAAAAAACATATTTGTTTTCTATAACGAAATTAACCATTTTTTTAATATTAAATTTTTTTTATAAATGTATTAATCAAAACCCATTATTTTTTTATTATTTTTGTAAAATCAAAATGTGAGAAAAGATCTGATTTAAAGCCTTGTTTGATATTTTTGGAAGTAATTACATAATTAGGATAACTATATAAAGGAATAACATAAAATTCTTTATGTATATATTGGCTTATTTCTTTTAATAAATTAGTATATTTTTCTTCACTTGTTTCTTTTTCAACTTGTAATAATTTATTTTCTATATGGCTTTTATCATCATTATCAATATGACAAAAATTATTGGGATTGTTATTAGTTAAAAAATAATCACGTAAAACTTTATGCCCCCATTTTGATTCATAGTTTTCACCTAAAAAAATCATATTGTAAGAAGAGTTATCTTTTTTGGCTTCTGTTAATAAAGTTTTAAAATCCATAGGAGCAAATTCTATTATAAAACCAACTTTTCTTAGTTGTTCTATTATTTTATGTTCAAAAAGATACTCAGATTTTGTACTGCATCCTATTTTAAGTTTTTTAGCAGTTTTATCTAGTTTTTGGACATATTTTTTAGCTTGTAAAAAGTTTGTTGGATAAGCATCTAATTCGTTATCGAATCCTTTCAAGGTTTCTGGCAAAAAAGTTTTTAATTTTTTAGCAGGGATTTCCAAATCAGATATTATTTTTTCAATATCTAACGACCAAGAAATAGCTTCTCTTGTTTCTAGAGAGGTTTTAGCTTTATTAATGTATAAATATCTAGCTGAAACATCTTTATTTTCAACTACTTCAACACTATGGCTTAATTTATCTTTTATAATTTGAATTTTATGAGATGGATAATCCAGACAAGCGTCTAAAGAACCATTTTCTACTTGTTGTAAATTAGTATCATTATTTTTATTAATTTTGAAAATGATTGTTTTAGGACTGTATTTAATTGTGTCTTTATTGTAATAATTATTAAATTTTTCCATTTTGATTTCATCATTTGATTTATATTCAACTAATTTATAAGGTCCAGTGCCAATTTGTAATCCTTTTTCTTCGTTTTCTTCTACAGCTTTTTTATTTAGGATTCTGATAAAATTACAAAAAGTAAAGTGCCAATAAGGTGTTTTTTCTTTTAATTCGATTCCAAATTCTATGTTGTTTATTCTTTTGATTGCTTTGATTTCTTCAAACTGAGGATGTTTATTTTTGTGTCCTCTTTCGATTGTAAATATAACATCATCAGTTGTTATATTTTCGCCATTGTGAAATAAAATATCATCTCTAAGTTTAAACTTTAATAAAGTTTTGTCTTGGTTTTGATTTGCATCACTTTCAACTAATTTAGCTAATTTACTTATGATTTTACCTTCTTTTTCTTCTAATAAAGTGTCATGAACTAAACGTAAATATCTATTAGAATAAGTAGAAAAAGTGTTTTCTGGAGAAGTAATATCAAATCCTTGGATATCTGATATAACAGCTATTTTAATTGTATCCTTATCGTCTTCATGTTTTTTGCTTGGGAATAACTGCCACCACAAAATGATTAAAATTATAACTGTTAAAGCTCCAACACTTATATATATATTTTTATTTTTTTTCATTCATTTTGCTTTGTTTTTACTTTCCTAATTATTTAATTATAAATCTATTTATTATTTATTGAATATTTTTTTTATTTACTTAATTGAACTTTTGTAAAATCAGTTCTTGTGAAAAGATCACATTTAAGACCTTGGACTTTTTTGCTTGTTAAGAAATATATGTTTTGTTGATAAAAAGGAACAACATATTTCTTTTGGTCTAAATGAGTTTGAATTTGTTGAATTTTTTGTACGTAAGTACCTAAATCTATATTTGTTTGAGATTTTTCTAAAAGATCTTTTAGTGTTTGGTCTCCTGAAATATGAGCCCAAGTTCCTTGGGTAGAATCCCCCTCGTTTTTTGGTGTCATATAATCTGTTAAAACTTTATGACCGTATGCCATTTCATGCATATCACTCATAAAAAAATGTCATAATCTCCTTTTTTTAAATTTGTTTTGAATGTATTAAATTCTGGTATGTCTAATGTTACTTCAAAACCTACTTCTTGTAGTTGTTCTTTTATTTTGTTTGCTACTTCTGGAGTTTCCTTAGCAGAAAACCCGAATTTAATTTGTTTATTTGGAAGTTGGCTAACTTGGTTTTTAACTTCTTGTGTGTTTGTATTATAAGCATATGAAATATTTGTATTATGACCTTTTTCTCCTTCGGGGATAAAAGTTTTTAAAGGTTTAACTGGTAATTCCAGTTGAGTAATTATTTTTTTAATATCTAAAGCTTGAGCAATTAATTTTCTTTTTTCAAGTTCAACTTTTTGATTATTCATCATTAAATAACTACATTTAACAGCGGCATTTTCAACAACTGTAATATCTTTTTGTTTTTTTGCATCGGCTACTTTATTTACTGGAAAGTCTAAGACAGCATCCACAGTCCCTGCGCTTAACTGTAATAAAGCTGTATCCTGATTAGAAATGGTTTTAAAAACGATTTCTTTTTGGCTGTTTTTTATTTTTTCTTTGTCAAAATATTTATCAAAAAGTTTTAAATTTATTACTTTTTCAGAAGAATCCCATGAAACTAATTGATAAGGACCTGAACCAACCTTAAGTCCTTCTAATTGATCTTTTGTTTGGTCTTGTTTAACTGCTTCTTGGCTTATTATTCTTTGCTTAGCGATGCTTTCATAGGCAAAAGCAGGGAATGCTTTAAGATTTAGTTTTACTTTTGTGCCGCCTTCTAATTCTTCAACTGATTCAATATTTTCATATTCATCGTGTTGTTTTCCTTTTGCTCTTTCAAAAGAAAATTTGACATCTTTTGCAGTTAATTTTTTACCGTTGTGAAATAAAACATCATCTCTGAGAGTAAAAACAATTGCATCTTCATTTTCCACTTTAAACCATGATTTAGCTACTTGAGGTAAAACATCGCCATTTTCATTTGTAGAAACTAAAGTAGAGTGGATGCAGTAAAACAATCTATCTCCTTGTGCATTTTGAGTGTGATCTTTATTTCCTGTGTCATAACCTACAATATCATTTGGCATTGCTACTACAAAATTATTTCTTGGGGGAGTTGTTTTAAAAAGCTTTTTGTAGACTACAAAACCCATTACAATAAATAAAATAACTGCTGTTCCTATAACTAATTGTTTTTTATATTTTTGTAATAATTGTTTAAAATCCATTTTTTTATTTCCTTTTTTGTTTGTGTTTTGAAAACAAAATTATTTTTATTATGAATAAAATTTTATTTACTTACTTTAACTTGGGTAAAATCAGTTCTTGTAAAAGGATCGCATGTAAGACCTTGGACTTTTTTACTCGTTAAAAAATATATGTCTTGTTGATAAAAAGGAATAACATATTTATTTGTGTATAAATGAGTTTGAATATCTTTTACTGTTTGTTCGTAAATGTTTTTATCAGTGATTGTTTGGGTTTCATCTAAAAGTTTTTTTAGTGTTGTGTCTCCTTGAATGTGAGAATGGCTTTTGGGAGTTTGTTTTCCTTCTTTTTCGAATATTGGGTTCATATAATCTATTAAAACTTTATGACCGTATGGCATTTCATTCATATTACTCATAAAAGATATGTCATATTTGCCATTTTTGGAATTTGTAAAAAAAGTAAGCGATTCTGGTATGTTTACTATAACTTCAAAACCTACCTCTTGTAATTGTTCTTTTATTTTGTGTACTACTTCTTTTATTTCTTTAAAAGAAGCTCCTAATTTAATTTCCTTGTCTTTTTCGCTTAAAAGACTAACTTTGTTTTTAACTTCGTTTTGGTTTGAATCATAAGCGTATTGAATATTTTCGTTATGTCCTATTTCTCCTTGAGGAACAAAAGTTTTTAAAGGATTAACGGGTAAATTTAGATCAGCAATTATCTTTTCGATATTTAGAGTTTGGGCGATTAATTCTCTTTTCTCCTTTTTAACTTTGTTGTTGTTGATAAATAAAACAATACATTTGGCACCTTTATTTTGGACGACTTCAATATTTTTTTTGTTGCTTGCATTATTTATTTTGTTTATTGGAAAATCTAAGATAGCATCCACAGTTCCTTCTTCTAATTGCAATAAAGAAGTATCGTAGTTAGAGTTAACTTTAAAAAGGATTTCTTTTTGGCTGTTTTTTATTTTGTCTTTATTAAAGTATTTGTCAAAAAGTCCTAATTTTATTATTTTGTTAAAAGAATCTTCATAAATTAATTGATAAGGACCTGAACCAATTTTTAGTCCTTCTAATTGATTGTGTGTTTGGTCTTTTTCTAGTGATTCTTTACTAAGTATTTTGTATTTAGCAATAAGTTCATAGACAAAAATAGGTAAAGCTTGCAACTTAAGTTTTACCTTTGTATCATTTTCTAGCGTTTCGATTGATTTAATAATAGCATATTCGTCATTTCCTTTTTCTTTGGCTCGTTCAAAAGAAAATTTGACATCTTGTGCAGTTAATTTTTTGCCGTTATGAAATAAAACATCATCTCTTAGAGTAAAAATAATGGCATCTTCATTTTCCAATTTATCCCATGATTTAGCTACTTGAGGCAAAACATCGCCATTTTCATTTGTAGAAATTAAAGCAGAGTGAATACAACAAAATAATCTGTCTCCTTGTGCGTTGGAAGTGTGTGCTTTTTGTCCTGGATCAAATCTGTTAACATAATTAGGAATTATAACTATAAAATCATTTCTTGGGGGTTGTTTTTGAAAAAATATTTTGTAGATTGCAAAACTTATTATACTAAGTAAAAAAATGTTCCACTAATAATTAAATATTTTTTATATTTTTGTAATAGTTGTCTAATGCCCATTTTGCTCCTATATTCTTCTTTTTGATTTTTTTATATTGCAATTATTTAATTTTTGCGGTAAAATAAGTATTTTTTTATTGTTGTAAAAGAAATAAGAATTCAAAATATGGATGAAGTGTGGGGAAATAAAAATAATATTTAGTAACAAATAATATTAATAAATATTTAGGAGATATTATTGTTGATTCATTATTTTTTTAACAAACTAAACATTATGATAACCAAGCCCAGTTTTTAAAAAATTATTAAGTAAACTTTTAGTGTAGGGGTGTTTTGGATTTTTTAATATTTGGGATGTTTTAGCACTTTCTACAATTTGTCCTTGATACATGACAATAATATCATCGGCTATTTGAGAAACTACTCCTAAATCATGGGTGATAAATAAAACAGCAGTGTTTTGTTCTTGTTGTAGACAAGCAATTAAATTAAGAATTTCTTTTTGGACAATTACATCTAGGGCAGTAGTTGCTTCGTCAGCAATTAAAAGTTTAGGTTTACAAACTAATGCCATAGCAATCATTATTCTTTGACACATTCCGCCTGAAAGTTGATGAGGATATGAATTCATTATTCTTTGAGCGTTAGGAATTTGGACTTTTTCCAAAATATCAAGAGTTTTTTGATAAGCTTGGGTGTAATCAAGTTTTTGATGGAGCATTAAAACTTCTATAATTTGATTTTTGATTTTAAAAACAGGGTTAAGGCTAGAAATGGCATCTTGGAAAATCATAGCAATTTCGTTTCCTCTGATTTTTTGCATCTCTTTTTCACTAAATTGAGAAATAATACGATTTTCAAAAATAATTTCGCCTTGGTAAATTTTTTGATTTTTTTCAAATAATTTGAGAATAGAAATTGCAGTTTGGCTTTTGCCGCTACCAGATTCTCCAACTATTCCTAAAGTTTTGCCTTTTTGGACTTCAAAAGAAACACCACGAACTGCTTTGATTAGACCTTTTTGGGTTTCAAAATAAGTATGTAGATTGCTAACTTTTAATAAACTCATATTTTACTCCTTTATATTTTAGTAACTTTATTTTTTAAAGTGCAAGAAATAAAATGATTAGGGGCTACTTGATACCAATCTAGGTCTTGTTTTTGAGTGTGAAATAAAAATCTAAATTTGTTAGTTTCGTAGGTGATTGGCATTTCTTCTAAAGCTTTATTTTGAGTTTTTAATTTAGGGATAGCATTTAGAAGTTGTTTGGTGTAGGGATGATGAGGTTTTTTAAAAAGGCTTTCTGAAGGTGCTATTTCAATTACTTTTCCTAAATGCATTACACAAATACGGTCACTTAAAAAACGAGCAACTCCTAAATCATGAGTAATAAACAAGAAAGTTAGTTGGTAATCTTTTTTTAAATCATTTAAAAGGTTTAAAATTTGGGCTTGAATTGATACATCTAATGCTGATACTATTTCATCACAAACAACAAATTTAGGTTTAATAATTAAAGCTCTTGCAATTGCAATTCTTTGTCTTTGTCCCCCTGAAAGTTGATGAGGATAAAGGTCATAAAGAGAAGTATCAATGCCACATTTTTTCATGATAGCTAGAATCATTGTTTGATATTTGGGGTCTTTTTTGCCTTTTGTCATTTTGTGGATTAAAAGTCCTTCGCCGATGATATCTGATATTTTGAGATGAGTGTTAAGAGAAGAAAAAGGATCTTGGAAAATAATTTGTAAATCTTTTCTTAAAAAGCGTTTTTCTTTATTACTTAAAGTAGTTAAATCAATTTCTTCAATGTCTTTTGTCTGTGTTTCCTTAGTTTTGGGGATTGTTTCTTTGTGATAAAAAACATTGCCTGAAGTAGGTTTTACAAGTTGTAGAAGAACTTGTCCTAAAGTTGATTTTCCTGAACCAGAGCCTCCAACTACGGCTAATGTTTCGCCTTTGAAAATGGATAAATTAATATTTTGGTTGGCTTTTAATAAGGTATCTGGTTTTAAAAAGTTTTTTTTGATAGAAAAGTTTTTGGATAAGTTTTTAATTTCAATTAAAACTTGGTTTGAGGATGTCATTTTTGCCTCCTTTCTTAGTTTTTTGCTTCATTTTGTGAAAAATTTACTTTTTGCCTTAATCCTTAATTATTATTGTTTTGATAAATTATTATTTAAAATGTTTTTTTAAGAAATTAATATTTATCACAAAATAATAATTACTTTCATTATACACTAAAAAAAAATAAAAATGCAAATAGATTTTAAATATTGTTGTAATAAATGATTTTTTTGGGTGGTTTTGGTAAACTGTTTTATTCCTATATTTTTTAAGAAATTTGTTATTACATTTATTTATAAATTATAATTTCATTTTATAATATCAATATTTTTTTGCTTTAAGAAATTTGTTTATCAAGGGCAATAGTTTTTTTGATTTGTTTGGTAATTTGTTTTTGGTGATGTTTTATTTTGAATTTTCCTTTTTGTTTTTGCCAAAAAAAAGACCATTTTAAAAAGATATTTTTAAGTTTGGTTTCGAAATTAGTTAGTTTGATTTTAGTAAGTAAGTTTTTTTTGGTTTTTTTGATTTGTTTTTCTATTTTGGTTATTTTTTTGTGATTAGCTTTTTGTTTGTGAGTAAATGATTGGGATATTTTTTCTTTTTGTTTGGTGAAATGTTTAAAGATTTGGTTGTTTTTTTGTTTGATGGCTATTTTTTTATGTTCGAAAAATAATTTGTCTTTTTTTTCAAAATTGAGGAGAGCTTCTTTTTTGAGGTTTGATAGTTTTTGGCGTAATTCTTTTTGTGTTTGTTGCCATGATAAATTAAGATTGATAATAGCATCACTTAGATTTTCGTTTAATAATCCTAATTTTTCTTTCATTAAATTAGTTGTTTGGGTTAAACTTTTTTCTTTGGATTTAACTGTTTTAGTAATTTCTTGTAATAAAGATATTTGATTTTGTTTAAATGTTTTTTCCAAAGAAACATTAATAACATTTTTTATTAATTCATTTTGGTTGTAAAAAAATTTGTTAAGGTGTTTAGTTGTGTTAGTAGTATTTGTATTTGTTTGAATTAATTTTTGTTCTTTTTTTATTTGTTCTTGGAGTAAAGTATTTAAACATTGATAAATGTTTTTTTGATAATTATTATAGAATAAAATATCTTGGATAACATTTGTGATTGTTTTTTGGCAAGCATTGAAAAAAGATTTGTTTGATATTTTGAAATTGATTAAAGGAGTAAGAGCAATGTTTTTGGAGGCAGGTTTTAAATAGTGCCATAAAGTTAAAAGTTTGGTTATTTTAAGTTTGGTTTTGTTGATTTTTTTTTGGTGTTTGTTAGTTGTTTTTTCTAAAATATGTTGGTGTTTTTTGGTTGCTTTATCTTTTTTTTTGGTGAGGTTTTTGATAATTTTTTCATAAAGTTCTTTGTGAGTTTTGATTTGGTATAAAAGGGGATATAGTTCAGTTCCTTTTTGTTTGTATTTGTGAAAAAATCCTTGTATTCCTTTCTTTTTGTCAGTGTGTATTTTTTGATTAAGAAAGGTTAATTGTTTGTCATAAAAAGCTATTATTTGTTCGTTAAGATTAATTTCATTTTGTAGGGTAGTTTGGTTTAATTGGTGTTTTTTTTGTAAAAGATTAATTGTTTGATTAAATTGTTTTTGAATGATAGGAAATAAGTTAGTTTCAATTATAGTTTTTATTTGTTCTAAGATTATTTGTTCGATAAGACAAGTTTTAGTTTGATAATTACTTGTAAAAGTATTAATTTGTAATTGGATTTGTTGTAAAGTTTGTTCTAATAATGTGCTTTCTTTTTGCCAAGATGGATAAGTGTTGAGTAAATTATTTAAAGTTTGTAAAAGTTCTATATTTTGGGTTTGTAATAATAAATAGATGTTTTTTTGCATTAAGGTGATGTCTTGTAAAAAGAGATGTTTTTCTTTTTCTTGGGTAAGTTTGAAGGTTAGAAAATCATCTTTTTGAAATATTTTATTAAGTGTTAATTGGGTTTGGAAGTTGTTAATTTCTTTTTTTAAAGTAGTTATTTGTTCTAAATAATAATGTTGGATTTTGGTTTTTTCTAATTTTAGTTGTAGGGCAATACTTTTAGTTTTAAGGTCAAATTCTTGTTTTTTTGCAAAGAAATGATAATGATAATCTATTTGGTAATTGTTTTGTTTACGTTGTAAGGCTAAAAGAGTTTTTTGATAAGCAAAGAAAGTTTCTTGATAGTCTTTTTGATTATCAAAGATAGCTGTTTCTTGGAGATGTAAGTTAAGGACTGTTTTTATTTGTTCTTTGATACCGTTTATTTTTTGGGAGAATAAATAATTTGTTTTTTGGTGGATGAGATGATAAATTTTTTCTAAGGTTTGTTGGTAGATGTGTTTGTATTTGTTTTGTTTGTGGTGTTCTAAATGCCACATATTAATTGCTTGTTGGTGTAAAAGATTGATGAGGTGATATTGTTGGCTCCATAAAGATTTTTGGTTTTGGTAAGAAAGGTAGTTTGTTTGTTGTTTGTAAAAAAGAGCTTTTTTGGATGTTTCAATTTGGTAATTGGAAAGAATTGGTATATTTATAAAAGGAAAAGGTCTTATTTGAAGAAAAAAAGTTTGTATTTGTGCTTGGATGATAGTTTTTTCTTGTTGGTAAGCATCTTTGATGGTGTCTAGTTTTTTGTCGTTTATACTTAGTTTATTTTGGTATAGTTTGTGAGTTTTGGTAATGGTTTTTTGATAAGTTTGTTCTTTTGTAGTCTTTATTTGTTCTAAGATGCAAATTGATTTGCCTTTTTCTTTTTCTTGTAAATTAAGAGTTGTTTCTAGTTGTTTTAATAAATTGGTGTTTTTTTGATTGAGGTTAAAATCAGTAGTATAAAAGTTTTGTTTGGATTCTTGGTTTTGTTTTTGGTTTTTGAGTTCTAATTTTTGTTTGTCTTTTTCAATTTGAATTAATAAATTATTAATGTTGTTATTTTTGTTGTTGAGATTAGTTATAAGAGTAGTTTCTTTGTGATTGTTTTTTTTAGTAATTTCCTTAAGTTCTTTTTGTAAGATTTCTTTTAATTGGAGGTTTTTATCGTTGTTTTTGTTTTTTTGATAAATAAGTTCTTGGTTTAAAAGAGTTTGGGTTTTTTGTTGTTGTGAGTTGTATTTTTGGAGGATTTTTTTTTTATGGGTTTGGAGTTTTTCTATTTGTGCGTAAATGTTTAATAATATGTGATGGTATTTTTCTTGTAATTGTTTTGTTTGGGTATTGTGCTTGTTATTTAGGGTTTGTAGTCTTTGATTTAATTGTTTGTTTTGGTTGTTTGTAATAATGTTTGGGGTTGTGTTTTTTTCTTGGATGTTTTTTAGGTTTGTGATATTATTTGTTAATTGGGATAAAAAAGGAGAGAAAAAATCGCTTGATAATGTTTTATTGTGTTTTAAGAATAAAGCCAAAAATCTATTATAATATGATGACATAAAATTTTTCCTTCAATCTAAATATTGATTAAACAATATAAAAATACTTAATTGTAGTTTATTATTAATTTTTTTTGTAATGTTATATTATTTTGGTTTTTCAAAGAAATAAGTTCTAAATTATTTTATCATTTACCTTTATCATAACATAAACCAAATTAATTTGGGATGTAAAAAAGAATACTTAGCTTTTATATTTAGATCTTAAAAACAAAAAAACTATCCTGAAGGATAGTTTCTTTCATTATTTATATTATTTTTATTTTTTAAATAGTTTATTAATTTATTTTAAATATGAAAATAATTATTTCTTACGATAAGGTTTATACCAAGTTGTTTTTTTAGGATAGAGATATTTTTGGATTAAAGTTGGTTCATAGTAAAAAATATATAAACTATTGTATTTATTTTTCATGTTTATGATTGCTTCTAAGGTATTTGTTTTATCCTTAATAAATGGCATTTTTCCATCATGATAGATAAATATAATATTTTGGGGACAATTAAGAATTGACTTAGACATTAATTCGCCCTTGTTTTGATTAATTGTTTTGTGAAATGAGACTTTTTTGTAATAATTAGGATCAATTTTATGTATAAAGATAAGAGCTTTATTAGTGCTTTTTACTTTAATGTTATGAATTGTATTATTTAGATTCTCTTTTTTTACTTTTATTTTAAAAGTACTTTTGATTTGATAGTTTAATTTAAATGTTGAATGTGCTTTAATAAAATAAGAATTAATGTTAAGTAAGTAATAGTATTAATATATTTATAATTATAAGCATTAAAAAGGAATTAAAGTTTATATTTGGTCTTTTTTTAGAAGTCTTGTTAATTTTGTTAATGTAAAAAACAGACTCCTTTCTTTTAAAAAAGGTAGTTAATATTAATTATAAGTATAAATTATTAAGCTACCAAAAAGATAATATAAATTAATATATATAATTAAAAAGATAAAAGATAAAGATTTATTGTTGTTTATTGTTGTTTATTATTGAGTGTTTGCCCAATCTCTCAGACGCCTTACCATTCCTGAAATCCATCTAGAAGTAGGTTTTAGCTCCATCTATTTTTTTTGGTATTTTCTATGTCATGGTAAAAAATATACAAATTTGTATATTTGCCTGTAATTTTTGTTAGTTCTTGATAAGTATATTTTTTATCTAGGTCACCTCGAATTTCTCCATCAGGATATAAACAAATTGTACTTGGCTCGCATGTTCCTGTAGCAATTTCGAACGATATATTCCCATCTTTTATTCTATTTATTGTTTTTCTTTTGGTTAATGTTCCATTAAAATTAGGATTAATCTTTTCTTTAATATGTTTTATTACTTTGTCCAGGTGGGAATCCCAATCCCTTTCAATTTCTACAAGGTGTAATTTTGGTCCTTGTTGTTCTTATGTTGGCTCTTCTTGTACTTGTGTTGTTGTTGTTGTTTGTGCTTGTCTTTCTTTTTTTCTCAAACTTATTTTATACTTGTTTTATAATCATATCTTAATTTAAGATTTGATTGAGCTTTGGTAAAATGAGGGATAATAATAAATAAAGTAAATATTATAATAATTAAAAATAATAAATAATAATTAAAAACAATAATTAAAAATAAAAGTGTTTTTTTGTTATAAGTATTGGATAAAAACATTTTGGTTAATACCTTTTTTTAGAAAATTGATAAATTTTTGGAAAAATATCCCCTTCTTTCTTTATAAAATTTACGGTTTTTTAATTATTTAAGTTAATTATAAAGTATTCATTAGGTTTTTAGTTAGTTAAACCATCAAAAAAGATAAAAAGTTTAAGACATCAAAGACTATTAAATAATTAATAGTCTTTGAATTGATTATTTGATATTTATTTAAGTTAATGAAAGATTATAAAATAATGTTATTAAAGAGTAATTTATTCAATTTATACATGTTTGTTAATGGAAAGTGTTTTTTAGTATGTGTTAGTGTAATTTATTTTGGATTTAGCTGATTGAGCTTCTGTTAGTTTGTTATTTTCTGCAATTACATTACCATTTTCATCCACTACTTCATATTGCATAGTTAATTCAAAATCAGCAGTATCGGTGTTATTTTCAACTAAACCATCAAGAGTTAATAATTCTACTTCTAATTGAACTTCTACTGAAACAAATTTGTTATCTTTGGTAAGAGCAAATTTGGAGTCTTTGGTATATACTTCAAAATCATTGTTATCTTGTGTTTTAACTTTTACTCCAACTCTAAATTTGTCAGTTTTATCTACGTCGTTAACTTTGAATGTTGGTAAAAATACTTTTAAGAACCATTTTTTAGTAGTTTCTTTGTTTTCAAAACCTTTTACGGAGGCGAAACATAAAAATGGGACTTCAACAAAATTAATTTATTAAAAAAACTCAAATTATTTTAGTTATATTGTTGTAATTTGATAAAATAATAATTAAAGTAGCAAATAAATAAGAAAAAAGTAAAAAAGCTCAAAATAGATTGACAAAACAGCTTTTTTAAGATAAAATAAACTTAGGTTTAAAATTAATTTTTGCATGCTTTGGCATGATTATTAATTTTTTAAGCTTGATTAAAGTGCTAATAATAATTTTTGGCAGTTATTAATTGGGTTTTGATTAACCTTTTATTTGTTAAAAGTTTTATTATTATTTATAATAAATGCTAAAAACAAAAAATTATAAAGAAAGGATTTGATAAAATGGCTGTTCCTTTTAGACGCACCGGAAAAACGGCAAAAAGAAAAAGACGTACTCATTATAAGTTAAGCAATCCTGCTTTAGTACTTTGCAAAGAAACTAATACTTTTACTTTGTCTCACAGAGTTACTAAAAATAGTGGTTATTACAAAGGAAAACTTATTTTGGAAAACAAACCTTCTAAATCTCAAAAAAACAACTGACAATTAATTTATCATTATTAGACAAATTATTTTGTTTAAATAATTTTTTTCTTAGATGACGATATTGTTTTTTTATTTGATATTATTTTAATTTATAGTTTTAATATTTTTTGGATTTATTTATTTTTTGATAGTTACTATTTAATTTATTTTAAAAGAATTATTTTATTTTTAAGTATGTTTGGGTCTTATGTTGTTTTAGAAGCATCAAAAAAATATCAAGAAGCAGATACGGCATCATTTTCTAAAACTTATAATGATAATTCAACGAAATTTTACAAGGAGAATTCATATTCAGCTTCTTTGGTTAATGAAGAAGCTAAAAAATCTTATGATGCCAAATTAGAAAAACATAACGAAGATCAAAAAGTCCTCAAAGAAAAACAAGAAGTAACTAAAAAATACGTTTTCCTTTTTGTAGAGTTTTTCTTTGTATTGGCGTTAGTAGGATTTAATGGTTATTTCTGTTATTCTAAAGCTAAATCATTTAAATAATTATAAGTAAAAAATATGTCTGATATTAAACAAAACATATCTTCTTTATTAAAAACATCAATTTTTTATTATTAAGTGTATTTGGAATGATTGTTACTTTTTTGATATATACGTTTTTTGAAAATCTAAATACTCAAAAAGTTTTACAACAATATCTAGATTCATTACAATCTAATACAAATATACTATCAAATTATAATTTATTATTACAACTTATTAAAAAACAAATGTATACAAATTATTTAAGAGTTGTTATATTAGTTATTATTTGGGTTTTAATTATAATATTTAATGGTTATATGTGTTTTGCCAAAATTAACCCTTTTAAACAGTTTTTTAAATTTGTTAAAAAAGTTATCAATAAATATAAATATAAAAATGGACCTTTTCATTAAATAATTTTATCTTTTAATATAAAGATGTTTGAATTAACTTAATGAGGATATTTGAATTAAATTATTGTATTTTTTAACAAACAAAATTCAAAATAAATAAATCTTTTCACCATTTTACTTATTTGAAACAGCTTTTTTTATTTTAAAAAACATTATTAATTACTTTTTTAACTTTTGTAATTAAAATGACTTGCAATAAAATCTTTTTTAAGGTATAATAAAAAGGCTTGTTTTAAATATTTTTTCTTTTAATCCAAAAAACAAAACACCAATGTCAGTTGTCTAAGAAAAAAATTATTTAAGCAAAATATTTGTCTAATAGGCAATATTTTCAAACATTTCTAAAAAAGGAGAATATAAGTGAACAAAAAAGAAAAAGAAATTATCAAAATAATTCTAAGAGCCTACGACCATCATTTAATTGATCAAGCAGCTAAAAAAATTATTGATATTATCACTAAAACAGGAGTAAATATTGAAGGTCCAATACCTCTTCCTACCAGAAAAGAATTATTTACTGTTTTGCGTTCCCCTTTCGTTAACAAAGATTCAAGAGAACAATTTGAACGACGCACTCACAAACGTTTAATTCAAATTATCAATCCTAATAAAAAAACAATTGAATCTTTAATGCACATTAGTTTGCCACCTGCAATTGATATTTTGTTAAAAAAAAACCAATAGCAAAAGCAAAATTTAGGCACTATTCATTTTAATATGAATAAATATTTACTTTTTTATAACCATTTCATTTAAATCATTTCATTTGGTTAAATCACAATCACGATTGCAATTACAATTTCAATCAACTTTTGAAAATCACTTTAAAAAACTTTTTACAAACTTTAAACCAAAATTAAAAAAAGAAAGAGGAAGGACATGGCTCAAGGAATCTTAGGTAAAAAAATAGGAATGACTCAAGTTTTTAACGAACAAGGAGAATTAGTTCCAGTAACAATAGTAGATGTTGCACCTAACGTTGTTTTACAACAAAAAAACGTTGACCAAGACGGCTATCAAGCTACTCAAATAGGTTTTTGCGACAAAAGAAAAAAAAACACTTCTAAACCTATGTTAGGACATTTTAAAAAAGCAACTACTGCCCCTAAGCGCTTCATTAAAGAAATTAATTTTAGTTCGGATGTCAATTCAAACCTAGCTAATTTAGCAGTAGGCGCCCTAATCACAAACGATTTATTTCAAGTAGGTGATTTAGTTGATGTAACAGGAACTTCCAAAGGTAAAGGTTTTTCTGGTTCTATTAAGAGACACAATCAAAGCAGAGGTCCTGAAAGTCACGGGTCTCGTTATCACCGTCGTCCAGGTTCAATGGGCCCTATTAAAGGTAAATTAAAAGGTAAAAAACTACCAGGACACATGGGACACGAAACTGTTACTATCCAAAATTTAGCTATTCTTTCGGTTGATACTGAAAAAAACTTATTCTTAATAAAAGGCAATGTCCCAGGACCTAATAAAGGTTTTGTAATTATCAAATCTGCTGTAAAAAAATTGACAAAGGAGTAAACGCATGCCAAAAATTAATATTCTTAATCAAAAAGGCGACTTCGTTTCTGAAAAGGTTTTAGCAACTACTGTTTTTGACATTAAACCTAATCAACAAGTTTTATATGACGTTGTAAATGCTCAAAGAGCTGCAATGCGTCAAGGCACACATGCTACCAAAACTCGCGCTTTAGTTGCTGGTGGAGGTAGAAAACCATGGAGACAAAAAGGAACTGGTCGTGCTCGTCATGGCTCTATTCGTTCTCCTTTATGGCGTGGTGGTGGAGTTACTTTTGGACCATCCCCAAGAGATTATTCTGTTAAAGTAAACCAAAAAGTACGTAGTCTGGCTCTAAAATCAGCTTTATCACTCCAAGCTAAAAATAATCAATTAGTAGTTGTAGACAACATTAATTTAGCAACTCATAAAACTAAAGATTTCCAACAAATGTTACAAAAATTAAACATCACTTCCAAATCCTTAATTGTAGTTACTCAAATGACAGAACAATTAGCTTTGGCTTCTCGCAATCTATCTTATATTACTTTAGAAACAGCTTCTCATGCAAGTGTTTATCAAATCCTTAATTGCAAACAATTAGTCCTAACTGCTGATGCTGTTAACTATTTTGAAGAGGTTTTAAAATAATGAATAAATACTATGATTTAGTTAAAGCACTAATCATTACTGAATTAACTAATAAATTGATCGAAAGACAAAATAAATACACTTTTAAAGTTGCCAAAACAGCTAATAAAGTAGAAATTAAAAAAGCTTTAGAAAGCATTTTTCAAGTAAAAGTTTTATCAGTTAACACTCGCAACGTTTTACCACAATTCAAAAGAAAAGGTAAATTCGAAGGCTATACTTCTGGTTATAAAAAAGCTATTTGTAAAGTAACTCCGGGACAAAAAATCGAAATCCTTGCTAACGAATAAACTCAAACCCAACCAAAACAACGATTAACGATTAAAAAAATACAAGGCAGGTATAAATTATGGCAATTAAAAAATATAAGCCTACTACAAATGGATGTCGTAATATGAGTGTTTCTGCTTTTTCAGAAATCACCACTCAAACTCCTGAAAAAAGATTATTGGTATCTCATAAAGACCAAGCTGGACGCAACAACCAAGGTAAAATTACAGTAAGACATCGTGGCGGCGGCGTTAAAAGAAAATACCGTTTAATTGATTTTAAAAGAAACAAAGATAACATTGTTGGCAAAGTAGCTACCATTGAATACGATCCAAACCGCAGTGCTAACATCGCTTTAATTCACTATGTAGACGGCGAAAAAAGATACATTCTTGCTCCTAAAGGACTTACAGTAGGGATGCAAATTGTCTCTGGTAAAGAAGCAGATATTAAAGTTGCCAATTGCCTTCCTTTAATGAATATTCCAGTAGGAACCACCGTTCATAACATTGAATTAAAACCAGGTAAAGGCGGACAAATTGCTCGTAGTGCTGGTTCTTTTTGTAAAATTATTAGTAGAGAAGACAAATACGTGCTATTACGTCTTCAATCAGGCGAAGTTCGCAAAGTTCTTGGAACTTGTCGTGCTACTATTGGAGAGATCGGCAACGAATCTTATAAACTAATTAATTATGGTAAAGCAGGCAAAAAACGTTTCTTAGGAATAAGACCAACAGTAAGAGGTTCTGCGATGAACCCGAACGATCACCCTCATGGTGGTGGTGAAGGTAGAGCTCCTATTGGACGTAAATCACCAATGACACCTTGGGGCAAAAAAGCTCGTGGGGTCAAAACTCGTGACCGTAAAAAAGCATCTAATGCTTTAATTATTAGACGTCGTACAAAATAAGGAGTTGTTAATATGCCACGTTCAGTTAAAAAAGGACCTATTGTTGCTAGCCATCTATTAGCAAAAATAGAAAAACAAAAAAACTTAAAAAACAAAAAAGTGATCCAAACTTGGTCACGCAGTTCTACAATCACACCTATTTTTGTAGGACACAAAATCGCTGTTTATAACGGACGCGAACATATTCCAGTCTACATTACAGAAAACATGGTAGGACATAAGTTAGGTGAATTTTCCCCTACACGTACTTACCGCGGACACAACAAAAAAGACAAAAAAATGCAAAAAAAATAAAATAATGGGAAGGAATAACTATGGAAACCAAAAACGCCAAAGCGATTGCTAGAAAAGTTTCAATCGCCCCTCGAAAAGCACGTTTAGTTGTTGATTTAATTCGAGGAAAAAATATTGCACAAGCTCAAGCCATTTTAACTTTTACCCCTAAAGTAGCTGCTCCCGTTATTTTAAAACTTTTAAACAGTGCTGTTTCCAATGCTGTTAATAATTTAAAATTAAACCGCGAACAACTTTATGTTAAAGAAGTTTTTGTCAACGAAGGTTTGCGTTTAAAACGTATGTTTCCAAGAGCTAAAGGTTCTGGTGATATGATTAAAAAAAGAACCAGCCACATTACTTTAGTAATAACTTCTAGCACAAACTTGCAAACATCAAAGGAGGAAGAACAAAGTGGGTCAAAAAACTAATCCTAACGGCTTAAGATTAGGCATTATTAGAACTTGGGAATCTCAATGGTGTGTTAATGATAAAGAAATTCCTAATTTAATTAAAGAAGATTTTTTAATTCGTAAACTAATCAATAATTTTAATAAAAAAAGCGCTATCAGTCAAATTGACATTGAACGCTTAAAAGAAAAAAATAAAAACCGTATCACTATTTCTGTCCACACTGCTAAACCAGGCGTTATTATTGGAAAAGATGGCGATACACGCAACAAATTAGTTGACAAACTCAAAGAACTTACCCAAAAAGACGTTAATCTTAACGTGTTAGAAGTTAAAAACTCTGATAAAATCGCTTTATTAATTGCTCAAAATATGGCTGAACAACTAGAAAATCGTATGTTTTTCCGCCGTGTTCAAAAAATGGCAATCCAAAAAGCCCTAAAAGCTGGTGCCAAAGGAGTAAAAACTTTAATTTCTGGTCGTTTGGGCGGTGCTGAAATAGCTCGTAGCGAAGGACATGCCGAAGGCAGAGTTCCTCTACACACTCTAAGAGCAGACATCGATTACGCTGCTCTTGAAGCTCATACTACTTATGGAGTTTTAGGAATTAAAGTATGGATTTTCCACGGTGAAGTTTTACCAGGACAAACCATTCTAGACACTAGAAAACCTTTTACTTCCCAATCTTCTAACACTCCTAACAGACGCCCTCGCAATTTCAAAGGAGGCAACAATAATCATGTTAATGCCAAAAAGAACTAAATATCGTCGTCCTCACCGCGTTAGTTTTGAAGGCAAATCCAAAGGTAAAAACGTTATTGCCAACGGAAACCACGCTTTGGTTGCCAAAGAAGGTGCTTTTATCACTAACAAACAAATTGAAGCCGCTCGTATTGCAATAACACGTTACATGAAAAGAACAGGAAAAGTGTGGATCAACATTTTTCCACATCTATCCTTAACTAAAAAACCTTTAGAAGTAAGAATGGGTTCTGGTAAAGGTTCTCCTGAAGAATGGGTAGCTGTGGTAAAAACAGGTAAAGTTTTGTTCGAAGTTAAAGACACTACTAATTCTTCCAAAGTAGAAATGGAAGCTTTAAGACTTGCGTCTCACAAACTACCGATTAAAACTAAAATCGTTAAAAAAGGTGCTGAAGTATGAAAACTCAAGAAATTTTAAAATTAAATCCAGAAGAATTAGAAAACAAAGTAGACAAGTTAAAACAAGAACTGTTTGATTTGCGTTTTCAATTAGCTTTAGGCAAACTCACTAACACTGCCAAAATCAAAAAGCTTAAAAAAACCATTGCTCGCATCAAAACAATCCTAACCCAAAAAATCAATCAACAAACAGCCACTACTCCAACTTTTGTCACTTCCACTGCCAAACCTGTTTTAGCAAATCAAAGCCCAACCCCACAACCAACTACCCCTGATTTAGATGACACTGTAGAAACTATCAAGGAGGAACAACAATAATGCAACGCAATTTTAGAAAAACTTTCGTAGGTAAAGTAGTTTCAGATAAAATGGATAAAACCATTACTGTTATTGTTGATATTTACAAAAAAGACCCTTTATATGGCAAAAGAGTGAAACAATCGAAAAAATTCCACGTCCATGATGAAAATCAAGAAGCCAAACCAGGCGATTTAGTTAATTTTATGGAAACAAGACCTCTTTCTAAAACTAAAAGATTTCGATTATTCAAAATTCTTTCCCATGCAAAGAGCGCAAAGTAAGGAGATTTTGAGATGATTCAACGAGAAAGTCGTTTAGTTGTAGTTGACAACAGCGGTGCTAAAGAAGTTTTAGTTATTGGTATTTTAGGAGGCACTCGTCGTAGTCATGTAAATATCGGAGATATTGTATTAGTAACTGTTAAATCAGGTTCTGGTACAGTTAAAAAACATGACGTTCTAAAAGCTGTCATTGTACGCACCAAAAAAGGTCTAAGACGTAAAAATGGCTCTTACATTAAATTTGACGACAATGCTGTAGTACTTTTAAAAGAAGATTTAAATATTATTGGCACCCGTATTTTTGGTCCAGTAGTTAGAGAATTGAGTGATAAGAAATTTTCCAAAATAGTTTCTTTAGCCCAATTAGTTTTGTAAGGAGGACAACTCAATGCGTATTAAAGTAGGAGAAACAGTAGCTATTTTAGCTGGCAAAGATCGTTTTGTAACAGACGAATCAGGTAAAAAAATGACTAAAACAGGCAAAGTATTAAAAGTTTTTGCCAAAACTCAAAAAATTATTGTTGAAGGTGTCAACATCAAAACCAAACACCAACCCCCTTCCCAAAACGAAGAAAATGGCACCATCGTTAAACAAGAAGCTCCCATTCATGTTTCTAATGTAGCTTTAGTTTGCCCCCAAACACAAACTCCCACTAAAGTAGGAATTCGCATACAATCAGGTAAAAAAGTTCGTTATGCTAAAAAATCAAATCAAACATTAGACGAAAAAAATTAAGGAGGTTTTGCATCAATGTCAATGAAAAAAGAAAATACTCTAGACTATTCCAAAATCACTGCCACCTTAATGGAAACTTTTAATTATAAATCCGTTATGCAAGTCCCAAAAGTAGAAAAAGTTGTCATCAATATGGGCGTAGGCGATGCTATTTTTAATGTTAAAGTTTTGGATGATGTAGTAGAAGAATTAAAATTATTAAGCGGACAAAGCCCTGTTATCACTAAAGCCAAAAAAGCTATTTCTAATTTCAAATTACGTGAAGGCATGCCAATTGGAGCTAAAGTGACTTTAAGAGGAACCCGCAAAGAGGCGTTTTTATACAAACTAACTCGTTTAGTTTTCCCCCGTGTAAGAGATTTTAGAGGCATTTCTGGTAAATCTTTTGACGGCAGAGGTAATTATGCTCTAGGATTAAAAGAACAAATCGTTTTTCCAGAAATTAATATCGACAAAGTTAAAAAAATTCGTGGCATGGATATCATCATTGTAACTACTGCCAAAAATAACACTCAAGCCAAAAAGCTTTTAGAGCTTTATGGTATGCCGTTTAAAAATTAAAGGAACTATTACTTATGGCTAAAAAATCCAAAATCGTAAAAGATCAAAAACAAAGAGAGCTAGTTTTAAAATATGCCAAACTACGCTTAGAACTTAAAAAAAAAGCTGACTATGCTGGGTTGTCTCAAATTCCTGCCAAAGCATCACCTGTACGTTTAAAAAACAGAGATTCTATTGATGGAAGACCACGCGGATACATTCGTAAATTCGGCATTTCCCGCATTAATTTTAGGCAGTTAGCTCATCAAGGTAAATTACCTGGAGTCAGAAAAACTAGTTGGTAAAGGTAAAAAGGAGGCTCAAACATGGTTATGACAGACCCTATTGCAGATATGCTGACACGCATTCGTAATGCCAATCAAATGTCACATTTAAAAGTGTTAGTACCTGCTTCTAAGTTAAAATTAGAAATTTTAGCAGTTTTAAAAAAAGAAGGTTTTATTAAAGATTTTTATCTACCTCAGTCATCTCGCGAAATAATTATTAGTTTGAAATATGCTCCCAACAAAGAAAGAGTTATTAAAGGCTTAAAAAGAGTTTCCAAACCAGGACTTAGAGTTTATGCATCAGCAGAACAAATTCCTAAAGTGCTCAACGGTTTAGGAGTTGCTTTAGTTTCTACTTCTAAAGGAATTCTAACAGACGCTCAAGCTCGCCTTTCTCAAGTTGGTGGCGAAGTTTTAGCTTATATTTGGTAATTAATTGCCAAATCAAAAGTAGTTAAAGGAGATAAAGGAGAAAATTATGTCACGCGTAGGAAACAAAGCAATTGAAGTCCCTAATGCGGTTAAAGTTGATATCAAAGATAGAAATTTTATCTCAGTTGAAGGCCCTAAAGGCAAATTAGAATATCAATTCAATCACAGATTAACAATCACTAATGGAAACAAAGTCATCACAGTAAAACGCCCTAATGATGAAATTTTTATGAAAAAAATTCACGGCACCACTAGAGCCTTACTTTCCAATATGGTAGAAGGCGTAAGCAAAGGCTTTCAAAAAACCTTAAAAATTGTAGGGTTAGCTTATCGTGCTCAAATTAAAGATAAACAACTAATTTTATCTTTGGGTTTTTCTCATCCTGTAATCGTTGCCATTCCTGATAATCTAGAAGTGGTAGTTAACCAAAACACAGAAATTGTTATCAAAGGAATTGACAAACAACTTGTCGGCGAATTTGCTGCCAAAAATGTAAAACTACGTAAACCAGAACCTTACAAAGGTAAAGGAATCCGCTACGTAGGACAATACGTTAGACAAAAAGCTGGGAAAAGCGCTAAAAAAACAAGAAAGGACTAAAAATAAGTTATGATAACCAAACAATCCTCTAACGTGCTTCGTAAAAAACGTCATCTTCGCCTTAGAAAAATTGTTTCAGGCACATCACAAAGACCACGTTTAAATGTTTTTAGATCTAATAAATTTCTTTATGTGCAAATAATTGATGACACCCAACAAACAACTCTATGCAGCGCTAATAGCAAAGAAGCCAATGTTTTGGGATCCAACATCAAAGCCGCTGAAGCAGTAGGCGCTCTTATCGCTAAAAAAGCCTTAGCCCAAGGCATTAAAAATGTTGTTTTTGATAGATCAGGGTATTTGTATCACGGCAAAATCAAAGCCTTAGCTGATGCTTGTCGTAAATCAGGCTTACAGTTTTAAAGGAGAAAAGCAAAATGAAAGCAATAAAGAAAGAATTTAACAAAAAAGCCCCTCTTTTAGAAGAAAAAGTTGTTAAAATCAATCGTATTACTAAAGTAGTTAAAGGCGGTGCTCGTTTTCGTTTTTCTGCTTTGGTAGTTGTTGGCGATAAAAAAGGGCAAATTGGTTTCGCCACCGCTAAAGCTAAAGAAATTGTAGAAGCTATTAAAAAAGCTTTAGAAAAAGCCAAAAAACAATTAGTTCGTATTCCTATTACAGGAACTACTATTCCTCATGACACTATTGGACGTTTTGGAGCATCTAAGTTTTTTCTAAAACCAGCTTCCAAAGGAACTGGAATTGTTGCTGGAGGAAAAGCTGCTAGAACTATTTTAGAATTAGTAGGCATTAATGATGTTCTTACTAAAACTTTTGGTTCACGCACCTCTATTAACGTAATAAGAGCAGTAATGGATGGATTACAAAGTTTACGCACTAAAGAAGAAGTAGCTAAATTAAGAGGCATCACTTTAGCGAAAAAAGAACAATGAAATTAAAAATTACTCTTACCAAAAGCCTTATTGCTTGTCGTGTTAATCAAATTAAAACCGCTCACTGTTTAGGTTTGAAAAAAATTAACAATCAAGTTATTAAAGATGACACTCCAGCCATCCATGGAATGATTAAAACCATCAGTCATCTTGTTGTAGTTGAAAAAGTTTCTGATACAAAGGAGCAAAAATAATGTTACACACACTAAAACCGGTCACTAATGCTCGTAAATCCACTAAACGTTTAGGACGTGGACCTGGTAGTGGCACTGGTAAAACTTCTGGTAAAGGACACAAAGGACAATTAGCACGTTCAGGAAAAACTTTGCGTCCCGGCTTTGAAGGCGGACAAATCCCTTTTTTTCAAAGAATTCCTAAAAGAGGATTTCACAACTTTGCCCAAAAAAGATACGCCCTTCTTAACCTTAAAACTCTAGAAACCTTTCCTCAAGATACTGTTGTCACTCCTCAATTATTGTTAGAAAAAAAAATAATTAAAGACCAATTATGTGGTATTAAAGTTTTGGCGCAAGGAACTCTCACTAAAAAATTAGTTGTAAAAGCTTCAAAATTCTCCAAACAAGCTCAAGCAGCCATTTTAGCAGTTGGTGGAAATATAGAGGTAATTTAAAGATGAAACGTCAATTAAAATTAGTTTTAGGCAATCGTAAATTAATGTTTCAAATCTTTTTTACCTTATTTATTATTTCTATTGTTTGTTTAGGAACTTCTTGGCCTCTTCCTTTTATTAATACTAAATCCCTTGATTTATCCAAACTTTTTGGGGTTTTTTCCATAAATGCTGGTACTCTTTTTGGATTGGGAATCACTCCTTACATCACTGCTTCCATTGTAGTGCAATTTTTGCAAAAACTTCTTCCTATTTGTCGCGAATGGAAAGACCAAGGACAAATGGGCAAACGCAAACTTAATCTTTTAACACGTAGTCTTGCCTTATTGTTTGCTTTTGGGCAATCTTTTGCTTTTTTGAACAGTTATTCAAAACTTTTTGTCACATCAATAAGTACAAGCCAACTGTTTTTGTTAGCTTTAATTGCTACTGCAGGAGTTGCTATTTTAATTTGGTTTGCTGACCTTATCAATTCCAAAGGTATTGGAAACGGGACTTCTATTTTAATTGTTGTTTCGATGAGCCACAGCCTAATTAATCTATTTGTAAATCTGAACGAATCATATTTATCTCAAAAAAATTTTTTAACTTTGAAAACTTTTAATTTTGCATGCATTGTTCTTTTACTTCTCTTATTTTTAATTTTTACTGTAGTTGTGCAAATAACATCTTTAAAAATACCTATCAATTATGCGCGCAATCAAGTGCAAGGAAAAAGCTACATTCCATTAAAAATTAATAGTGCAGGAGTTATGCCAGTTATTTTGGCATCTGCTTTATTGCAACCTTTCCAGATGTTATCAGGAGTTATTGGGAATACAAAATTTACAGAAGTAGTAGATTTTTTTGCGAAAACTAACTTTCCTGGAAACCAAATTAACTTTTTTGCCATAGGCTTTTTAGTCTTGTTAGTAATTGTTTTTTCTTTCTTTTCTGCTTTTATGAATGTCAATCCTGAAGATATTTCAGAACATTTATCCAAACAAGATGCCTATATTGCAGGTTTAAGACCAGGTGAACAAACTACTCGTTATTTAGCTAATACCTTATTTAAAATCACCGTTTTAGGAACTGTTTTTATTGCTGCTCTTGTTGTAACACCTATTCTTATGGAACATTTTTTAGGTTTGAAAGATATGAAATTAGGAGGAACCAGTTTGCTTATTATTGTTAGTGTAGCCCTTGAAACTATCCAACGCATCAAAGCTACTGCCAACAAAAAAGAATATCAAAAATTATTTTAATTAAGCAAACAAGACAATATGATACTAATATTATTAGGACCGCCCGGAATTGGTAAAGGGACTCAAGCTTCTGTTTTATCAGATATTTTAAAAATTAACCACATTGCAACAGGCGATATTTTTCGTAAAAATTTTAAAGAAAATACTGAATTAGGCATTTTAAGTAAAAAATTTATTGCTCAAGGACTTTTAGTTCCTGACGACATTACTAACCAAATGATAGCTGATTACTTGTCTAAGGACATCGCTACTAAAGATTTTTTATTAGACGGTTTTCCCCGCAATGTTTTGCAAGCTCGTTTTTTGGATGATTTTTTCAAAAACTCTCGTTTATTTTTAACTAAAGTCATCTATTTTAACGCTGGTACCCAAGATTTAATGAAAAGAATTGTAGGACGCAGAATTTGTCCCGAATGTGGTAAGGTTTATCACATCGAAAACATTCCTCCCAAAACTCCAGGTATTTGTGACAAAGACCAAAAAACCTTAATTCAAAGAGAAGATGACAAACCAGAAACCTTCCTTAAACGCCTCAAAGTGTTTAATCAAGAAACATTGCCATTAGTGCAATATTATCGCGAACAAAATCAACTTTTTGAAGTAGATGGTATGCAAAACATCGACCAAGTTACTAAAATTATTTTAGAAGTTTTAGAAACAGACCGCAAATGATTTCCATCAAAACTCCTAATGAAATTGCTATCATGAAACAAGCAGGAAAAATCATTAACGAAGCCCACAGATTGCTTGCTTCCTTTGTTATTCCAGGAATGTCAACTTTTGATCTAGATTTATTAGCTAAGAATTTTTATCAAAAAAAAGGTGTTATTTCTGCTTTTAAAGGTTACAACGGATTTCCCAAACATATTTGTGCCTCAGTTAATGAAGTGGTAGTTCACGGCATTCCTTCCAAAAAAACCATCCTTAAACAAGGTGATATCATTACCTTAGATTTAGGAATTAACTATCAAGGTTATTATGTTGATTGTGCTTATTCTTATGCTGTAGGAACTGTTTGCCAAACTACTCACAACTTGCTTGCACTTACTCAAAAAGCCTTATTTCAAGGTCTTTTGCAAATTAAACCCCAAAATCATTTTTCTGACATTTCTCATGTCATTGAACTTTTTGCCAAAAACAATAATTTAGGCATCGTAGAAGAATTTACCGGACATGGTATTGGTACATCTTTGCACGAAGAACCCTATATTCCTAATTTTGGCAAACCCCACGAAGGCGCAATCCTACAACCAGGAATGACTTTTTGTGTAGAACCCATGCTTACTTTAGGAAATCCCGAAATTGCTATTTTGCAAGATAATTGGACTGTAGTTACCACAGACAAAAGCTTAAGTGCTCATTTTGAACACACAGTTTTAGTAACTCCTACAGGATACGAAATACTTGCATAATATGTTTTTCATTTTACCAAATTACATCAAAACCACCCCCAAACCCAGAAATCAAAATTAAAGGAATCACTTTGAATGTCAAAAAACAATTTAAACGAAACTGAATCCAAAATTGAAATCGAAGCTAAAGTTGTTGAATTATTATCAAATGATAAATTTAAAGTAGAGCTTCCAAATAAAAAAACAATTATCGCTTATGTTTCTGGTAAAATACGTATCAACAACATACGCATTTTACCTGGTGATAAAGTAAGAATTGAATTATCACAATACGATCCTACACAAGCACGAATCACTTATCGTTTTAAGTAAGGAGAAAAGATTATGAAAGTTAGAGCTTCAGTTAAAAAACGCAGTGAAGATGATATCATTGTTCGTCGTAAAGGACGCGTTTATGTTATCAATAAAACAAATCGTAGACACAATCAAAGACAAGGATAAAAGGAGATATTTATGGCGCGAATTGCAGGAATAGATATTCCAAGCGATAAAAGAGTAGTAATTGCACTAACTTATATTTATGGTTTAGGCAATAAATTATCTCATAAAATTTTAAACGAGTTAAACATTGACCAAAATATTAGAGTTAAAAATTTAACCGAACAGCAATTATCAGCTTTACGTAGTGAAATTACTAAATACAACGTAGAAGGCGACCTAAGACGTGAAGTTACTTTAAATATTAAGCATTTAATGGAAATTGGAGCTTACAGAGGGCTACGCCACCGTAAAGGATTGCCTGTAAGAGGACAAAAAACCAGAAACAATGCTCACACTGTTAAAGGTAAACCTAAAGTAATTGCTGGTAAGAAAAAATAATAAAATTAACTAAATAATAAAAATAATAAAGGAGAAAGGCATTGGAAAGAAAAAAAACTACCAAACGCAAAGTTAAAAAAAATGTTCCTTTAGGAATTGCACATATTCATACCACTTTTAACAACACTATCGTTAATATCACTGATCTTAACGGTAATACTGTTATTTGGAGTAGTGCAGGTGTTGTGGGTTTTACAGGAATTCGTAAATCAACTCCCTTTGCAACACAATTAGCCGCTGAAGCAGTTGCCAAAGCAGCGATGGAACACGGAATGGTTAAAGTAGAAACTTTCATTACAGGACCAGGTCCCGGAAGAGAAGCAGCTATCCGTTCTTTGCAAGCAGCAGGATTAGAAATTATTGCTATTAAAGATGTTACTGCAGTACCACATAATGGTTGTCGACCGCCAAAACCTCCTAGAGGATAATAATCTTGTTCGACATTTCAAGGAGTAATTATGAAAAATATTAAATTTATTAAACCTTTTTTTGTTGAAGAAATTGATGAAAATCCCATTTCTGGGAAATTCACCATTAAACCTTTAGAAAGAGGATACGGCATTACTTTAGGAAACGCTCTAAGAAGAGTTTTGTTATCTTCTTTGCCTGGTACTGCTATTGTAAATGTTAAAATTCAAGGAGTAGAACAAGAATTTACCACTATTCCTGGCGTTTATGAAGATGTCATGACAATTATTTTAAATTTAAAAAAAATTGTTTTTGCCGTAGACGACGAATCAGATGATTTTGAAGAAAAACTAGAACTAATTGCCAAAGGATCACAACACCTAACCGCTTCTTCTTTCGAACTGCCTGCAGGAGTTAAAATCATCAACCCCGATCATTACATTACCACCCTTTCTGATGATGTTTGCTTTCATATGACAGTTACCATTAAAAAAGGCATTGGTTATGTTGGCGCCAAAGACAACAAAGTTCACGGCGAAAATCAAGTAGGCGTTATTGCAATTGATTCTTTATTTACTCCTGTTGTCAATGTTTCTTATCAAGTAGAAAAAAAAATAGGCAACAAAGACGAATTAACTATTGAAATTACCACTAACGGCGCTCTTTTAGCTAAAGAAGCTTTAGCAACTGCAGCTAGCATTTTAGTAGATCATTTTAATGTTTTAGTAGAATTAAGCCAAAAACCTGCTCATGTAGAATTTGTTTCTGAATCTAAAAAAGAAGCTCACAATTACGTACTAGATTTAGAAATTGAACAACTAGATTTATCTGTAAGGCTTTTTAACAGTCTTAAAAGAGCAGGGATTGACACAGTTGCTGCTTTAGTAAAATTAAGTGAAAAAGAAGTTGTCAAACTTAAAAGCTTAGGACGAAAATCTTTCCAAGAATTAAAAGATAAATTTTTAGAATACGGTTTAGAATTCAATGATTATCTTAAAGGAGCTTTGCATCACAGCGTTGAAGAAGACAAAGACAAACATTAAAACTAAAAAACACATTAGAAAATAGAAAGGACAGATAAATTTTATGCCTTTTAGCAAATTAGGACGCAATAAATCTCAAAGAAGAGCTTTGTTAAGAACTTTAATGACTGATTTAATTGTGCAAGAAAAAATTATGATAACTGAATCCAAAGCTAAAGAATTACAAAAATTAGCTGATAAAATGGTTACTTTATCTAAAAAAAATACTTTGCATACTAGACGCCAAGCCAAAAGACATCTTTTTGATGAAAAAATCAACGATGACACTACAGTTTTGCAAAAACTATTTAAAGATATCTCCTCTAAATATCTTGATCGTCAAGGTGGATATACTAGAGTTATTAAAACTGTTCCTCGTCGTGGTGATGGTGCTCCAATGGCAATTATTGCTTTTGTTTAATAACAATTAACCGAGCATTTTTAGGTTCTTGCTCAAAAAACTTAAATTATCAAAACCTTCTTATCTTAAGGATTAAGGAGGTTTTTTAATATTAACCCCTTTTTCTTCACTCCTTATTTCCCATTTTAAATTCTTAATAAATATTTTGTAGTTACACAAGGAGGCATTTTTGCAACACTTTTTTTATAAATTAATTTTAAGCTATGATGGCACTTGTTATTATGGATATCAAAAACAACCTCAAAAAATAACCGTGCAACAAACTTTTGAAAAAGCTTTAAAAAAAATGACCCATCAAAACATCCCTACTTTTGCAGCTAGTAGAACCGATAAAGGAGTCCATTCCCAAGGGCAAACCCTCCATTTCCAAACCACTTTTTTTCTAAAACCCACACATTTCCAAAAAACTCTTAATTATTTTTTGCCTCCTGATATTAGAGTTAGACAAATGAACTTTGCCACTCCTAATTTTCATGCTCGTTATTCAGCGAAATCAAAAATTTATCAATATGTTTTTTCCAAAAAACCTCTCAACGCTTTTAACCATCATTTTCAAATTTTTGCTGACAAACTTGATTTTGATAAAATCACCAAAGCCCTAAAATTTATTGAAGGCACCCATAATTTTTTTGCTTTTACTAGTGAGACCCAACCTAAAAATTTTTCTAAAACCATTTTTCAAGCCTTTCTCAAAGAAACTTTACATAAATATATTTTAGTTTTTCATGGAAACGGTTTTTTAAAATATATGATTCGTTTTTTGGTAGGAATTTTAATTGAAATTGGTAAAAATAAATTTTCTTTGGAACAATTTCAAGCGATGTTATTAGGCAACACAACTAAAAAAGCCACCCTTTTGGCTCCTGCTAAAGCCTTAGTTTTAAAAAAAATTTTTTATTGATTTTATGACAATAAATAAAAATACACAAAAAGGAGAATTTATACTAAATGTTTATTTCTTTTGAAGGTTGTGAAGGCACCGGAAAAACCACCCATTCACGTTATTTATTTGAAAAATTAAGTAAAAAATATTCGTGTGTTTTAACCAAAGAACCTGGTGGCGGTTTATTTAATGAAGTAATTAGAAATATTTTGTTGCATTCTTCTAACAAACAAATAGATTTCCACACTGAGGCTTTGTTATTTGCAGCAGATAGAGCAGAACATTTAAGCAAATTAATTATTCCTGCTTTACAACAAAACAAAATAGTTATTTGTGATCGTTATTTAGATTCGACTATAGCTTATCAAGTTTATGCTCGCGGTTTAAGTCAAGATTTTGTTTTAAATATTAATAATTTTGCTCTAAATTACATGCCCAAAATTACTTTTTATCTAGATTTAGACCCTAAAATAGGCATTCAAAGAGTCAAACAATTTAGACCTAAAGAAATTAATTCGTTTGATTTGCAAAAACTGTCTTTTCATAAAAAAGTACGCAAAGGCTACCTTGACCTTTGTCAAAAAGACCAACAAAAAAGAATTTTTTTAATTGATGCAAGCAAGCCCTTGGAAAACATTTATAACATCATTGAACAAAAACTCAAAGAAGTCTTTCAAATAGAATTATGAACAAAACCCAATCTTTGTTAGCCAAATTTAACCAAATTATTCAAAATAATAAACTCGCTCATCTTTATTTAGTTGTTGGCTCCACTCTTTCCCAACAAAAATTATTTGTTTTAGAACTTGCCTATCGTATTTTCAAACCTCATGACCCTCATCTTTTGACAAAAGATACCTTACTTAATTCGCAATACCCCAATTTTTATTATTTAACTAAACAAAACCATCTTTTTACCAAAGAACAAATTTTGCAATTTCAAAAAAACTTTTTGCAAACTTCTTTATTCGGAACCCAAAGAATTTATGTAATTGAAGAAATAGAAAAAATAACTACCCAAACTTCCAACAGTTTATTGCATTTTTTTGAAAATCCTTCCAACAACAATACTATAGGTTTTTTATTAACAAATAATTTAGAACAAGTTTTACCAACCATAGTTTCTCGTTGTCAAATTATTAATATCTCTGATACTATGGATGCAAAATCAAAAAATTTAGACTCTAAAACCAAATCCCAAATAGATGCTTTTGATTTTTCCTTAAGTAATTTAATAAATAAAAATTCCGATCAAATGGATTTATTTATTGCCAGCGATTATTATCAAAATTTTAAACAATTTTTTTTGGATTTTCTTATTCAATTCCCAAAAACAATTTCATTAAAATTAGCAGTTTTTGTCTCTCCTCTGCTTGCAAAACTTATCTCTTGTCCTCATTTTTTAAATGATTTTTTATCAGTGTTATTACGTTTTTTTTCTGATATTTTATATGAAAAAACACCTAACTCCAAAACACCCATTTATTTTTCCAAAACACAAATTTTAACAAATCCAGAATATCAAAAATACTATCAAACCCTACCTCTTCCAACCACTTTTAATATTTTAAAAATTATTCACCAAATTTACAAAAAAAAATATATATTATCTAATCAAGAAAATCTTTTCATGGCTTTGTTAATTCAATTAGAAGCCCAAAGACTTTCATTTTAAATCTTTAAAAATTTGCACACACCCAAACCCAACAAATAAGGTAAAAAATATGTTATTTCAACAAAAAAGTTTTTGCAACGCCAAACCTACTTTATATTTGGTAGCAACTCCCATAGGCAATTTAGAAGACATCACCTTAAGAGCACTTGCCACTTTAAAAGAAGTTTTTTTAATTTTAGCAGAAGATACTAGAAGAGCCAAAAAACTTTTACACACTTATCAAATCCAAACACCTTTACTTTCTTATTATGAACACAATCAAACAAGAAGGCTACCTCAAATTTTAGAACTTTTATCACAAGGAAAAAATATTGCCTTAATTAGTGATGCAGGCACTCCTCTTATTAGCGATCCTGGGTTTTCTTTGGTTTGTGAAGTGCAAAAACATGGTTTTAATGTGGTAGCGATTCCAGGAGTATCTGCTTTTTTAACTGCTTTTATGACTTCTGCCATCCCCTCACCTTTTATCTTTTTGGCTTTTTTACCCCGTTTGTCTCAAGCTTTGGAAAAATATTTACTCCAATATAAAAACACCTCAGAAAGCCTTGTTATTTACGAATCTCCTCATAGAATTAAAAAGACTTTACTTTTAATACATAAATTATATGGTAATAGAAAAATTTCTTTAGCGCGCGAATTGACTAAAAAATTCGAAACCATTATCAATGGCAATCTTGACTCTATTTTAGAATTTGATTTAATTAATAAGGGCGAATATGTCATTGTTGTTGCAGGCAACCCCAACCCCAACGAACATTTGCTTGCTCTAAGCATAAACGATCACGTTCTTTTTTACCTTAAATTAGGCTTTAACGAAAAAGAGGCTTTTAGCAAAGTTGCTCAAGAAAGAAACATTACCAAAAAAGAAATTTATCACCAATACAAAATCAAAAACCCCCAATCTTGATTTGATTCCCCAAACCACATGCAGATTTTTCCCAACAAACCACAATTAAAAAATATTTTTGTCACCATTTATTTAAGGAGTTTTATGAAAACAACCCCCAACCAAAAACCTAAATTTTTTCTTTCCACAGCAATTGCCTATGCTTCTGGCATTCCGCACATTGGAAACGTTTACGAATCTATTTTAGCTGATGCCATTGCTCGTTTCAAACGCCTAGAAGGATTTGATGTTTTGTTTCAAACAGGAACCGATGAACACGGACAAAAAATTGCTGCCAAAGCTTTGCAACAAGGCAAAAATCCCCAAGAATACGTAGACCAAATATCTTTGGAAATTAAAAGAATTTATGATTTAATGCAAGTAAGTTACGATAAATTTGTAAAAACTACCAATCCCCACCACAAACAAACAGTTCAAGCCATCTTTTACAAGTTATGGCAACAAGGAGATATTTATTTAGGAAAATATCAAGGGCTTTATTCAGTTGCTGAAGAATCTTATGTGTCTGCCAAAGATTTAATTGATGGAAAAACTTTTAATGGTGAAACTCCTATTTTAATCAGCGAAGAAACTTATTTTTTTAAGCTTTCCAAATATCAAGCCCAGTTATTGCAATATTTAGAAAACAATCCCTCCTTAATTAAACCTGATGCCCAAAGAAAAGAGCTGTTAAATTTATTAAAAGAACCATTAGCAGATTTGTCTGTTTCTAGAACTTCTTTCAAGTGGGGCATTCCCGTTCCTTTTGATCCCAAACACGTTATTTATGTTTGGATTGATGCTCTAAGCAATTATCTAACCGGACTAGACTACAATCCTACATCCAAAAATAGTCAGTTTAATCGATATTGGCCCTGTGATATGCATGTTATTGGTAAAGATATTTTAAGGTTTCACCTTATCTACTGGCCTATTTTATTGATGGCACTTGAAATTTCACTACCCAAACAGTTTTTAACCCATCCATGGATTTTGTTTGATAAAAATAAAATGTCTAAATCTAAAGGTAACGTTTTGTACGTTGATGATTTATTAAAATATTTTCCGATTGATTCCATTCGTTATTTTGTTCTATCAGAAATTCCTTATGCTCAAGATGGTAATATCACTTATGAATTGTTAGTAGAAAGGCACAATAGTGACCTAGCTAATGTTTTGGGAAATTTAGTTCATAGAGTTTTTGGGATGGTAAAAAGTTATCGCCAAAATAATTTATCCAAAACTTTAATTACAACTAATTTAGATCCCAAATTTGATTTATCCAAACAAGCTTTAGCAACTCTTCCTTTGGTTCGTCTCAAAATGCAAGATTGTAAAGTAGGAGATGCCTTGAAAGAAATTATGAATTTGGCTCGTTTTGCTAATAAATACATTGATTTTGTAGAACCTTGGAATTTATTTAAAAATCCTGAAAAACAACAACTATTAGACCACACACTATATTCTTTGGTAGAAACTTTAAGGTTTTTAGGAGTTTTATTGCAACCTTTTTTGCCTCAAACTGCTCATAAAATTTTAACTCAACTCAAAAACTCTGATATTACTTTTGAAAGTTTAGATACTTTCGGGCTTCTTTCAACTCAAAAATTAGATAATTATCATATTTTATTTAATCGTTTGGAAATTGATGAAGTTTTACCTAGATAATTAAATTATTAACACACAATAATTTTATTTATTTTAATGAGTTTGCACTTTTTTGAAACTTCTTTATATTATTACATTTATATGTTCACATTTAAAATAATGAATTCATAATTAATTTTCATTTCTCGAAGAATGGGTATGGCTCCAATGATTATAATTTTAAAAAAGAACTTTTTGCGATGTTGCCTGATCCTTTTTATAATATCTTTTTGGAATTATTTTCTTTTTGCAAATTTAATGTTAAAAGGGGTAATACCCAAAAAAACTAATCCAGAAAAAGAATCCGAACAACCACAATCACACGGATTTTGAGCCAATCTCAAGTGAAACTAAATTTAATGATGTGGCAGGGATGGAAGAAGAAAAACAACTTCTCCAACGTTTTATTGATTTTTTAAAAGAACCTAAAAAATATCATGAAGCAGGAGACAAAATTCCTAAAGGAATTTTGTTTTATGGACCTCCAGGAACAGGAAAAACCTTACTTGCAAAAGCTCTTGCAGGCGAATCAGACGCATCCTTTTATGCTTTTAGTGGTACTGATTTTTTGCAAAGAATTCATGGTGATGGTGCTAAAAAATTAAGAGATTTGTTTGAAAAAACAAAAACCCATAAAACAAGCATTATTTTTATTGATGAAATTGATTCTTTTGGTATTGCTAGAAAAGATAGCCAAAAAGAAAAAGAAATAACTACAGAATTATTAAATCAAATGGATGGGATTAAATCCAAAGATAATGAAAATAATGTCATTGTGATAGCTGCTACTAACAGAGTAGAATCTCTAGATTCTGCCTTGCTTCGTCCAGGACGTTTTGTTTATGTAGTTAATGTTTTGCTCCCTGACCTTAAAGCAAGAAAAGCTATTTTAAAATTATGTACTAAAGGCAAATAAATAGCTGATGAGGATATTAATTTAGAACAATTATCCCAAGAAACCCAAGGATTAAGTGGTGCTCAACTCAAAGCCATTTTAAATGAGGCTTCAATGCTTCAAGCAGAAGAAAACAAAGAACAAGAATTGCAAAAAATTTCTTCTGAAACAATTATTCAAGCTAAAGAAAACGTTTTATTAGGGATAACAAATTCTTCCAAAACATATAATCACAAAGAAAAAGAAATTGTTGCTACTCATGCAGCTGCTAAAATAATTATCAGCCAAGTCAAAAATACTCATTTTTTAAGTTCGGTTTCTTTAATTCCACGCTCTTCGGATAAAATATTGACTTTATTTGCTAAAGAACAGACCCCTAATATTTTATTAAAAGAAACTTTAATCCAAGAAATTACCATTCTTTTAGCAGGAAAAGTTGCTGAAGAAGTGATTTGCGAAAAAACTATTGATAAAGCTTGTTCTGATTTTGTTGAGGCTTTCCACAAATCCCAAGAACTAACACGTTTTTTTGGTTATAATTCGATATCAGTTAAAGATAAAGAAGATTTACAAAGAGATATTTTAAAAAATGTTTTTCTTATGCCAAAGCTTTAGTGAAATTAAATAAACCTTTAATTAAAGAATTATCTCAAAAATTACAAGAACAAAATATCACTCCAATGCCACAAATTAAAGAATTTTTACAAAACAAACAAATAAAAGATATGAAAGAAATTAAAATTCAACCATTCCAACCTGCAAAAGGTTTTAACAAAACTACTATTTGGCATTTTATTTTCACTTTGCTTTTTTTGTCCTTTTTCTTTTATTATCAACAATTTTAATTTTTAAAACCATTTATTGGTTGTTTGCTATTCCTAAAAATTATTTTATTTTCAAGAAAAAAATTATCACCCCTTTTTTAATTGTGGTAAGTTTGATGTTTTCTATTTTGTTGTTTTCTTTTGATTGCTATCATCATTTGCCTTTTATAAATGCCACTTCCAACATTACTGTTTCTGATTTATTGAATAAAATTGATAATTATAAAACCAAAAAAATTACTTATGTTGCTAAAAATAGTTGGCTGGAAGGTTTTTATTACCATATCAAATTAATTGATAAAAATGGAGTCCCTTTTTATTGCAAACTAAAACCTATTTCTTAAAACATTTTGGAACAAAAAATAGCTTCTCTTAAATACAAAGATTTTATTTTCCAAGAAGAAAAATATTTTGATTGGGTAAACTTATTAATTAAAATAATCCTTTCTTTGTCTTCATTTGTTTTTTTGCTTTATGGTTGCCTTAACATTAAATGGATTAGAAAACAATTCTCAAACGAACAAATTTCCAAAAAAAATATGATTCATAAAAATGCATTTTTTCATTTTGTTTTAAAAATTAAAATAACTAAAACATATCTTTATTAATTAACATTTTTTAAATTATAATAAATGGTGTATGCCAAAACCCAAACCCCAAAAAAACAAAAGGAGTTTTAAATATAATGAGTAATTTAATGAATTATCAAGGACAAGATTTTAAAACCATAACTGCCACACAACAATTGGTAGTTGTTGATTTTTTTGCTACATGGTGTCCTCCATGTCAAAGATTATTGCCTGTTTTGGATGAAGTTTGCCTTTTAGAAAAAGACATTCTTTTTTACAAAGTAGACGTTGATTTTTTTAGACAATTAGCATTAGAAAAAGGCGTTTCTGGTTTCCCCACCCTTATTTTATACAAAGATAAAAAAGAATTAGCAAGACATAGTGGGTTTCTAAATAAAGAAGACTTGCTTAAATTTTTACATTCTTATAAATAATTTTACCACAAACCGAAAGCAAAATCAAACGTTATGAACGGATTTTTTTTAGTCAACAAACCAGAAAAGATGACATCACATGATGTAGTTTTTCAAATTAAAAAAAAATTTCATTTTGACAAAGTAGGACACACAGGAACTCTTGATCCTTTAGCCTCAGGACTTTTAATTATTTGTGTGGGTAAAGCCACTAAACTGGCTTTTTTGTTCGATAAACTATCAAAAACTTATCAAGGAACCTTTCTTTTTAATAAACATTATGATACTTTGGATGTGACAGGTAAATTGTTGGATACCAAAAACACCCCTTTAACTGATTGTACCATCCAAAAAAGTTTTGCATCTTTTCATCAAAAAAAGTATTTGCAAATACCTCCTATGTTTTCAGCAGTTAAAATTAAAGGAAAAAAAATGTATCGTTTAGCACGCAAAAATCAAGTTGTAGATATTCCTCCAAGAGAAGTTTTTATTCATCATTTTGAAAAAACATCTTTGCTTTGTCGCGACCAAGTAGATTTTTTGGCACATGTTTCCAAAGGAACTTATATTAGAAGTCTTGCGCGTGATCTAGCTTTGCAATTAAATACTTATGGTGCTCTTCTTCATTTGCAAAGAACTGAAATTGGCACGCATTTATTACAAAACGCTAAAAATATTGAAAATTTAGAACTCAATGATTTGATTTTGGATAGTACTTTTTTTGCTGCTTACGATGAACTTATTTTAAATGATTATTTAATTAAGTTAGTAAAAAACGGCACTCATTTAGACCAAAGACAAATAACTACTAAAAAACCTTTTATAGTTAAAGATAGTAATAAAAATTTTGTTGCTTATTATGATACCTTGGATGAAAATAAATACTATCCGCGTTATTTTTTTTAATTTGTAATATTTTTAATTATTAACTATTAGAAAAACAAAAGACATTTTTGAACAATATTTTAATAATAAGTTTTTAAACATCAAACCACACAATCAAGTAAGGAAGGATTGGAAAATAATGCAAAGATTACAAAAAGTTTTGGCTTATGCAAATGTGGCATCTAGAAGAAAAGCAGAAATTTTAATTTTGAAAAAACGCATTAAAGTTAATGGCAAAATTATTTCTGAATTAGGAACTAAAGTATCTTCCAGCGACATTATAACTTTGGATGACAAACCGATCACCAAAACCACTTATTCTTATTTTTTGCTCAACAAGCCCAATGGATTTCTTTCCACTGCCAAAGACAATAAAAAACGCCCTACTGTTTTGGATTTAATCGAAGAAGCAAGCATACAAAGATTATATCCGATAGGACGTCTTGATTTTAATACTACAGGACTACTTTTAATTACTAATGACGGCGATCTTACTCAAAAATTAACCCATCCTTCCTTTTGTATTCCTAAAGAATATCATGTTAAAATTAATGCTTGTTTGCAAAAAAAAGACCTTGCCACATTCCGCAAAGGAATTATCATTGATAAAAATTATTTGGCTGTTTGTAAAGAAATTGATATTTTGAAAAGTTCTTATACACCCAAACCTTCTACTTGGTTAAAGCTAGTAATAACTGAAGGAAAAAACAGGCAAGTTCGTAAAATGATGCAAGCTTTAGGCTATCAAGTTTTAAAGCTAAAACGTTATCGTTATTCTTTTTTAACTATTGAAAATCTCACAATAGGTGCTTATCGCCCTTTAAAAATTCATGAAATTAAAAAATTAAAAACCTTAACTACTCAAATACTGCATTAATTTAGTAAATTTAAGATCACTATAAGGAGTTAGTTATATATGCATATGAAAAGTTTTAAAATCGCCATTGATGGTCCGGCAGGTTCTGGCAAAAGCACTATTAGTAAAAAGTTGTCCCAAAAATTAGGTTGGAATCACATCGATACTGGAGCAATGTTTCGGGCACTAACTTTATATTTGTTAGAAAATGAAGTTTCATGGAATCATGAAAAAAGTCTTAATCAAGCTTTAGATAAAATCAATCTTTCTTATTCTTGTAATAAAATTTTTCTTAATCAAGAAGACGTTTCTTTAAAAATTAAGTCTTTGGACGTCGAAAAACATGTCTCTTCAGTAGCTTTAATTCCTGCTGTAAGAACTAAATTATTGAAATTGCAAAAAGAAATTTGTGCCAATACTCCTAATTTAATTATGGATGGAAGAGATATTGGAACAGTTGTAATGCCAGATGCTAATTTAAAAATTTTTCTTACTGCCAACATTACTAAAAGAGCTTTGAGAAAACAACAACAAGATGCCCAAAAAGGAAAAATCACAGACATTGCTCAAATTATGAAACAACTCAAGGAACGCGATCATAAAGATTATCATCGCCAACTTGCTCCCTTATCTAAAGCTTTAGATGCCATTTTACTAGATACTACCGAATTATCAATTGATGAAGTAATTGCCAAAATTATTGCCTTAATTGATAAAAAAAGGAGAACTTAAATGTCTTTTAAAATTGCTATTGTGGGTCGTCCTAATGTTGGCAAATCAAGTTTGTTTAACCGCATTATTGGGAAAAGACACGCTATTACTCATCAAAAAGCAGGCATTACTCGGGACCGCATTTATGCTACTGCCGAGTGGCTTACTAAAACATTTGGAGTTATTGATACGGGCGGTATCGAAATTCAATCAACTCCTTTTTTGGAACAAATTAAATTACAAGCTCAACTTGCAGTTGATGAAGCTGATGTAATTGTTTTTGTAGTTGATGGGAAAACAGGACTTACTCAAAATGACATTTATTTAGCTAAACTTTTGTATAAAACTAAAAAACCAGTTCTTTTGGCAGTTAATAAAATTGACAACCACAATTTATTATCTAACACTTATGAATTTTATGCTCTGGGATTTGATACTCCTTTTGCAATTAGTACTCAACATGGTATAGGTATAGGTGATTTGTTAGATAAAATTGTTTTTCTTATGCGCGATGCTGCTTTAATTTCTGATTCTTCATTTTTAGAAGACCTTCCAATAGATACACCTTTGCACCCCCCCACTTCCGAATTTAATTATGAAATCCCACAAAAACAACTGTTAGAACCAGAACAAAACCAAAACCAAGAAAAAGACAACAACATTATTAAATTTTGTGTTGTGGGACGCCCAAACGTTGGCAAATCAACCCTTACTAATTCTCTTTTAGCATCCCAAAGAATGATTGTCTCTGATATGGCAGGAACTACCACCGATGCTGTTGATACTTTTTTTGAAAATGATGGGCAAAAATACCAAATTATTGACACTGCAGGTATTAAAAAAAGAGGTAAAATTTATGAACAAGAAGACAAATACAGTGTTTTGCGTGCTTTAGGTGCTTTGGAAAAAGCAGATATTGCTTGTTTAGTTTTAGATGCTAAAGAAGGTATTTTAGAACAAGATAAAAATATTGCAGGGTTTATTTTAGAACATCATAAAGCTTGCATTATTATTGTCAATAAATGGGATTTGTTAGAAAAAGATACCAATACCCTAAAGAACTTTGAGCAAAAAATTCGTCAAGAGTTTGTTTTTTTATCTTATGCGCCTGTTATTTTCTTATCAGCTTTGAAAAAAAGTCGTCTTACTCAAATTTTTGCTATTTTAAAACGAGTTTTTAACAATTATAAAAGTCAGTTTAGCACTAGTCTTTTAAACGATATTTTACAAGAAGCAACTCTTATAACTCCTCCCACTTTCTTTAATCAAAAAAAAGCTAAGTTTCAATATATTTTTCAAACTAAAACCAAAGCTCCTGAATTTCTTTGTTTTGTTAATGACCCTAAACATATTCATTTTTCTTATGAAAGATTTTTAAAAAATCAATTTAGAAAAAGCCTTGATTTAGAAGGAACACCCCTCAAAATTATTTTTCATAAAAAAAAGTCTAATTTTTAAAACTATTTTGAATCCCTCTTTTTCTCCTTCCCCTTCTTTTTTCATTTTGTTTGCAAGTATTTTATTATTTGTTCTTATTTTGTGATTTAATTATAGTGGTTGAAAAAAATTCAACCTTATTTTTAATTATCAAAAAAACTTTTGTCATTTTTGCTGTAACTTTTTTCATGACCGTTTTTGCTATTTTGATTACAAGAAAGAAGCTATATTTTATGAAAATTACTATTATTGGCAGTGGTGCTTGGGGTTCTACTTTGGCACAAGTTTTAACTGATAACAACAATCAAGTTTTACTCTATGACACTAACCTTTCTTATGTGGAAAAAATAAATCAAGGGAAACATCCCATTTTTAATGATCCACTAGTAAATGTTAAAGCAGTTTCTTGCCTTAAACAAGCTCTTGATTATTCTGATTTGATAGTTTTGGCAGTTCCTATGAAATTTATGCGTCATCTTCTCAAACAATTTGCCCTTATGTTAACTACTCCCAAATCGTTTGTCAATGTTTCTAAAGGTATTGAACCTTTAACTTTTTTGCGTGTTTCTGAAATTGTCAAACAAGTTATTCCTGCCCCTCTTTTAGCTAATTTTGCTTCCTTAATGGGTCCATCGCATGCTGAAGAAGTTATTTTACGCAAATTAACTCTGTTAACTGCAGCTTCTTCCAATCCCGCTTTTGCCTTGGAAATTCAAAAATTATTTTCTTGCCCTAATTATTTGAAAGTATATACTTCTTCTGATTTGGTAGGAAATGAAATTTGCAGTGCTTTTAAAAATGTTTTAGCCCTTATTAATGGTATTTTAGTAGCCAAGAACTTTGGAATTAATTCTCAAGCAGCTTTGATGAGTCGTGGTATTTTAGAAATGTCGCGGTTAGTTACTTTTTATCAAGGAAATCCCCAAACCGTTTTAGGACTTCCAGGATTAGGTGATTTAATTGCGACTGCTTTTAGCAAATACTCCAGAAATTTTAATGCTGGTGCTAAAATTGCTGCAGGCATTACTTACCAACAAATTATTGACTCTTCTTTGCAAACCATCGAAGGATTCCAAACTCTTAATGCTTTTTATCAATTGCAATTAAAACATAATTTAGATCTGCCCATTATTCAAGCCTCTTATCAATTAATTTTTGAATCAAAACCCTTTTACACTGTTTTTGAAACTTTAATGCAAAGACCTTTCAAAAGTGAATTCTAAATTATTTTTGACCCACCCACCATTTTTTAATTCATTTTGCAAACACCCCCGCAGTCAATTAAGAATAAAATGCAAATAATTACCAATAATTACCAATAATTTCAAATAATTGTTGGTTTTCGCTTGTAAATTATTTTTTTGATGTTATAATAAGTACGTAAATAAAAAGAAAAGGAGGCAAAAAATGAACAAATTAGAATTTTTAAGAAAATTAGCTGAAAAAAATGGCGTTAGTCAAAAAGAAGCTGATAAATTTCTTAATAACTTTATTGAAGTTATTTCTCAAAGTCTTCAAGAATTCAAAGAAGATGAAAAAGTTACTTTAACAGGTTTTGGCACCTTTGAAGTAAAACACAGAAGTGCTCGCGAAGGAAAAAATCCAAGAACTGGTAAAACTATTGACATTCCAGCTAAAAAGGTTCCTACTTTCAAATTCAGCAAAAGTTTTAAAGATCTTTTCGTTGTTTAAAATCTTTACTATTAAGTTTTTTAATATTTTACAATAAAAAAACAAACTAGTTAGTTTGTTTTTTTATTTACACTTTTTGATAAAGTGAACCCATAAGGAAGTAGGTTAGTGCTTTTGCAACCCACAGCTAAAAATTATTTAATAGGAACTCGCGCCAAAGTTCAAAACGAACCCCAAATAGCAGTTATTACTCGCATTGATTATCAAAGAGGTTTTATTTACTTGTTATTTAAAAGAATGAGAGAAGAAAAATATCCTTTTCCCCAAGCCTTAGAACAAAACATTATTCAACCTATTGTTTCTAAAAATAAATCTCATCAGCAATAATTTATCATTAATCAAATTTATAACTTATCTTCATTATCCATTATTTTAATTGCATTTGTAAATATTTAAATGTTAAACCAAAAAGGAACGATATGAAAAGAAAATTAAGATTTAAAAAAATTGTTTTAAGAAATTATTTTAAAAAGCCCAATGTTGTTTTTCTTTTTTTAATGTTGTCTATTTGTACTTTAATGCTTGTTTTTTTTCATGATTTTAAAGAATGTGTTAACAAAGGACAAATTTATTGGCAATATAAGTACAAAGCCCCTACTTTTATGCCTGAAATTGATTTTGACACCACAGGAAAAGAAGACAACATTTTAGATTACGAAGAAGGTTATTATCCTGGGCACCACACTTTTATCAAAACAGTTTGGTATTTTACCCATCAAAGTAATTTATTTGTATTAATTGTTTATGCTTTATTTTTTACCAAAGTAAGACAAAAAAATTGGTATCATTATGTAGTTTTTGCATGTTTAGTTAGCATTTTGATGACAGCTTTAATTTTTCACACTTTAATTAATAAAGGTAGACATTTTTACGAACCTAAATTTAGTCTTTCTTTTTTTCTTTCTCATCTCCAACACACTTTAGCTCCTTTATGTTATCTATATTTTTATTTTAAAGTCAATTCTTATGCTATTCCTTATAAAAAAATGTGGATAGCTTTTATTCATCCCTTGCTTTATATGACCTTTTTTAGTTTATTTGGCTTTTTATCTATGCAAGATTATTTTCAAGATCTGCAAAAAGACAAACCAATTATAACTTCAGAAAAACAAGCAGCTAAAAGAGATCCTTTTAAAATGTTTCCTTATGTTTTCTTTTCTCCTTTTAAACAAAAATTAAATAATCCTGCAAATGCCCAAAAGTTAGAAGATAAGGAAAATCGCCATCATAAACGTTATCGTTTTGTTTATTCATGTTATGACTTTGTTTGTTTGGTCTTTTCTTGCCTTTTTGTCTTTACAGTTTCTATGACTTATACTCTTTTATGGATTAAAAAACGTTTACTTAATAAAAAAACTACTCCTCATTATAAAAAAACTAAAAAATAATAATTTTAAAAACTCTTTATTATTTATTAAAAAAATTTGATATAATAGTACTATATTGCTTAATTAGTTAGGAGAAAATTAACATGCGTGATTTAGTAAAATTAGTTTGTACAGAGTGCAAAAGAGAAAATTATCATACTGATAAAAATAAAAAAAAGACCCCAGGACGTTTAGAATTAAAAAAATACTGTCCTTTTTCTAGAACTCACACTCTACATAGAGAAAAAAAATAAAAAACAAAATAAATATTTAATATTTAGAAAAGCAAAACCTTTAGCCAAACAAATTTTTTCAATATTTTTCCAAGAAATTCGCAAAACAAAAGTTTAAATTACTTCCCAAAATCAAATTATTTAAATGTTTTAAAAAAGAAACATTATTTTGAAAATTAAAATTTTTTGGAATTATTTCCCAAAGCAAAAGTTTAAATTACTTCCCAAAATCAAATTTTTTCAAATCAAAAGTTAAATTATTTTGCCAAGTTTTTTGCCTGCTTTTTTATTCCAATTTTTTAATATTAAACATTTTTCCGTTTGCTTTATAAACTTATATTTTTTTCATTTCTATTCTATCTTAAAAAAAGGAAAATCGTGTTTTTATGTTTTTGCATAATAGAAATAATTTCATCCAAAAAATGAAACCAAACACCGCTGCTCTTTTTTATTCTGGAAAAGCAATTACTAAGAGTGGCGATCAAACTTTTCCTTTTGAAGTTGATCATAATTTTTATTATTTGACAGGAATTAACCAACCAAACACTATTTTATTGTTGGTAAAAACACCTAATTTATCTCATACTTTTTTATTTTTAGAAGAAAATAACCCTAGTAAAGCCTTGTGGGATGGAGATATTTTGAGTTTTTCTGATGCTTATTTGATATCTCAAATTAATTTATCAAACCTCAAAAACATATTAACTTTTGAAACTTTTTTATTTCAGATGATAAATCCTTTGAGAGGTTCTTTTGTGGATTCTTTAGAAGGTTTTTATTTTGACCTATCCAAACAAACCTTAGACCAAAAAGCAAGTTGGGCTTTAGAATATTGTCAAAAAATGGCTTCTTTATATCCTTTTTTGCAAGTTTATAATAGCTCTTCTTTTTTATTTTCTTTGCGTCAAACAAAAAGCGTTTACGAACAAACCCAAATCCAAAAAGCTCTAGATATCAATCATCAAGCCCTTAATTATTTATTAAAAAACTTAAAACCTGGAATGTATGAATATCAAATAGCTGCTCTTTTTCATTATTTTTTGGAAAATAACCAAACTCAAAAATCCTTTGAAACCATTGCTGCTTCAGGAAAAAATGCCTTAATTTTGCATTATAACAAACCTAACTGCCAATTAAAACCCAACGACCTTTTATTATTTGATGCTGGCGTTACTTATAATCATTATTCATCTGATATTACTCGTTGTTATCCTGTAAGCGGACAATTTAGTTCTTTGAAAAAAGATATTTATAATTTAGTTCTTAAAGCTAACAAAGAAATCATTGCTTGGGTAAAACCGCATCACACCTTTAAGCAATTAAACCAATATGGCAAAGATATTTTATTGCAAGGATTAAAAGAAATGTCTTTACTTAAAGAAGGCGAAACAATCCATCAATATTGCTATCACGGATTAGGACATCACTTAGGATTAGATATTCATGATGTTTGCAATTATACAGGTGTTATTGGAACAAACAGCGTAATTACTGTCGAACCAGGTCTATATTTAAAAGATTTAGGGATTGGAGTAAGAATTGAAGACAACCTTTTAATCACTCAAGAAGGGGCTGTTAATTTATCCAAACACATCCCTAAAGAAGTCAAAGACATTGAAGCTTTAATGAAACCATTTGTCACTCATTAATTTAATTATAAAAAACTCGCATTAAAGCGATGTTTGGCCCTGTAGCCAAGTGGTAAGGCATGGCTCTGCAAAAGCTTGATCAACGGTTCAAATCCGTTCAGGGCCTCCATTTATTTTATTTTTTTAATCCACTTTTGGGATATTTTTTTAACACATCTCAATTACTATTTTTTTCATCCCCTCTTTTTTTTTATTTTTATTTTTTATATTTGCTTACATTCACCTATTTATTTTTTTATTTTGCAAATCTATACAATATAATTTAGGAGTAGTACTCAAGTGGCTATAAGAGGCGTCCCTGCTAAGGACGTAGTCCGAGAAATCGGTGCAAGGGTTCGAATCCCTTCTGCTCCGCCATTTTGAATTTATTTTTTATCCTTTATTTTTTAATAAATATCTGGTATTTTTTTAATCAATAAAAAAACTTTTATCCCCCGCTTTTTTTTATTATGGATTACCAAATTATCATCTCAACTGCAATTATTTCTTGTCATTTCCAAACTATAACAACATTATTATAAATCGAAATAAAAGAATTGTTAGATTCTTTAAAAAATAAATATTTTCAAAAAACCTTCATTTACAAGTCATCATTATGCTTTTAAATATTTATTTTTTATTATTTTTTCATGTTATAATATTTTTGATTATAGTTTGTTCTTTCCCTGAAACCAACACAAATAACACATTAATTAAAATATTTATAATATATTATAACTAAACAAAGGTAATGCAAAAATGAAAACAATGAAACGAGTTAAAACAGTTACTGCTCGCTCATCGGATTTTGGAAAATGGTATACAGATGTTTGTCTTAAAGCTGAATTAATAGCTTATTCTGAGGCAAAAGGTTTTATTATCTATCTTCCTTATGGTTATGCTTTGTGGGAAAATATTCAAAAACATCTTAATTGTACTTTACAAAAAACAGGTCATCAAAATGTTTATTTTCCGTTAGTTTTTCCAGAAAAACTATTTCAAAAAGAAAAAAATCATATTCAAGGATTTTCTCCAGAAGCAGCAATGATAACAACTACAGGCAAAAAAAAATTATCCGAAAAACTAGTGATTCGCCCTACTTCAGAAATTTTATTTTCGCAATATTATTCTAAAACAATCACTTCTTATCGTGATTTACCTAAGTTATATAATCAATGGTGCAATGTGGTTCGCTGGGAAAAAACGACTAAACCTTTTTTAAGAGGTAAAGAGTTTTTGTGGCAAGAAGGACACACTGTGCATGCTACCGAACAAGAAGCGATGCAGCAAACTTTATCCATCCTTGATATTTATCAAAAGTTAGGCAAAAACCTTTTAGCCCTTCCTTTTGTATGTGGCAAAAAAACCGAAACAGAAAAATTTGCTGGAGCCCTCATCACTTATTCTATCGAAGCGTTAATGCATGACGGACAAGCTCTTCAAGCAGGGACTTCTCATTACTTAGGTACTAATTTTGCTAAATCGTTTCAAATCCAATTTCAAGATTGCGACCATCAAAAAAAATATGTTCATCAAACATCTTGGGGCGTTTCTACACGTTTAATTGGAGCTTTAATTATGGTTCACAGCGATGATGAAGGACTAGTTTTACCGCCTTATGTTTCTCCTATGCAAATTGTAATCATTCCTTTGCAACCTCAAGATGATGCAGTAAAACAAACATCCGAAAACCTCTTTTCCATCCTTCAAAAAAACTATCGCGTTCATCTCGATCTACAAGACAAAACTGCTGGTTGGAAATTTAGTCAATATGAACTTAAAGGTGTTCCTTTGCGTATAGAAATTGGCAAACGTGGTTTAGAAAATGATGAAGTTACTATTTTTCAAAGATATAACTTCGTCAAACAAAATATCAAAACCAAAGATTTGCCATCTCAAATCCCGCAATTATTTGAAACCATCCACAATAACATGTATCAAAAAGCACTGCAACATTTAGAACAAAATCGCAAACAAGCTACCACTTATGAAGAATTTAAAACTTATCTCAAACAAGGTGGTTATGTAGCAATGAGTATTTCAGGAACTGATGCCGAATTGCAAATTAAACAAGAAACAGGAGCTACTGCCAGAGTTATTTTAGAAACTAATTTAATTACTGCTAACTGCCCTGTTACTAACAAAAAAGCCCTTCAAAATGTCTTATTTGCTAGAGCTTATTGAAATTATTTTAAAAATGATTTGTTATAAAAGCCAACCAAAAAGTTTCAACACATTTAATACTAAATCATTTCTCCAAATATTTTCTTTCTTTTTATAAACATTTTATTTTTTACATTTTTACCCCCACAACCACTATTTTTTAATTATTCAAAACTTTTAGGCTTGACATTTCATACTAAAAAAGCTATAATTAAGGAAGTGTGTTAAATAGAAAAGAGGTTTTTTTATGAAACGAACATATCAACCTAGTAAAATCAAAAGAAAAAGAACTCATGGTTTTAGAGCCAGAATGGCAACTGTTGGAGGATGCAAAGTTCTTGCTAGAAGAAGAGCTAAAGGACGTTTGCAACTAACAGTTTAAAATCAAACTAACTTGATTTTGATTAATTCAAACCAAAAATAAACACCGCTTTTTAGGTGTTTTTTTGATAAATTTCTTTTTATTGCTATTGTATCATTAATAATTGTGGAATTTATATTTTTTTAAAATGGTTAATTGATGTTTTGAATATAAAAGTTAAGAATTTTAGGATTATTAAGAAGATGAAAAGAAAATATATTCTTAAAAAAGAAAGCGAAATCACCCCTATTTTTAAATCTAAAAAAAGATACGGGAACTCCCTTTTTATTATTTATTACGTCAAACAAAATGCCTTTCCTCATTTTAAATTTGCTTTAAGTGTTGGCAAAAAATATGGTAAAGCCCACGAAAGAAATTTAATTAAACGTCGTTTAAGAGCAATTATTAGGAGTGTTTCTCCTTGCCTTAACCCCAAAATGTTTTTTGTTATTGTTATTAAAGCTCAAGCCAAAAGCCTAACTTTTCAACAATTAAAAACTTTCTTTTTGCAATTTACTACCAAAACTCGCATATTACTTTCAAATAACTAAAATAAGGAGTTAATTAAAATGGATGTTAGAAATCATTCTTCAAAAAAAAAGTTTTTATTTTTAGCAATTTTTCTATTCGGGTTATTTTTTTGGCTCCTTAATCCTCCAAAGCGTGAAAAAATAGAAGTTTTTGACAAAGTTTTTGTTTTTAAAAGTAGCGAAAAATATGAAGAATATTTTACAAATAATGATCCTTCTAAATTAAATGAATGTGCTGATATTTTTGTGGTTTATGTTATCAATAACAAAAAGAAAGAAATTCAAATAGCTATGCAAGACGAATTTAAAGGCATGTTAAATAAAAAAAAACAAGCAAAATATTTTTTTGGTTTAATGAAAAAAACAGATCCTGAAGTAGAAGATGTTTCTAATTTTGATCTTTCTAAATTAAATAAAAAAGAATATTTTTTAACTTTTAAACCAGATGCTGATGTTTTTAAAAATAAAAACGATAAAGAAAAAACCGAATTCAAAAATAAATTAATGAAGGATTTTTTAACAGTTTCTGCAGGCACTAATGATGATTATATTCAAAACAATAAATATCAAAAAAAAGAATTAAAAGATGCATTAGAATTTAGAACATATGAAGATAAAACCCCTCTTTCTTTAGAAAATATAAAATTAGATTTTGACAAAGATCATTATGCAGAAAATATCAAAAACACTTCCAATAATGATTCATCTAACATTGATATTAAATTTACAAACAACAATAACGACCATTTAATATCTAGAAGACTTTTTATAACTAATTCTTCGGTTCCAATTCAATTTCCTTCTAGACTGGAATGGAGCCTGTTTGGTTATTTTTGGAATGTTTTAATAATTTCAATTGGCTATTTTTTATATTTTTTCTCAACTTTCTTAGTTTCTGGTGCTTCTGGTATTTTTTTTGGCAACTTAGGGTTAGGAATTGTTTTAGCTACTATTTTCATCCGTACTTTAACTTGGCCTATTTATACTAAAACAAGTACTTTGAGTATGAATATGAGTTTAATTCAGCCCGAAATTGAAAAAGTAAAGCAAAAATATGCTCTCAAAAAAGATCCTACCTCAGCTCAAAAAATGCAGTTAGAAATTTTAAAAGTTTATCGCAAAAATAATTTTTCTTTTTGGAGCTTTTTATTATCTTTCTTGCAACTTCCCTTATTTATTGCAATTAATCAAACCTTAAGTCGCTTTATTATTCCTGGAGGTATTTTTGCAACTGATAAATTAATTGAAAAGCCCTTTTTAGGATTCATTAATTTAAACCCTTCTAATCCCAATAATGCTTTTGTTATCTTTTTTCTTTCTTTTTTAGTGGGAGTAACGATGTTTATTTTGAATAAAATTATTTTTAAAAAACCAGATTATTTAAAAACCCCTTCTTATCATTTGACTTCAGAACAAAAACAAAAAGCTAAACAATCAGAAAAAAGCATGAAAATTATGAGTGTTTTTATGATTTTAATGATGGTATTTTTCTCGCGTTCTAACCCAATATTGTCTTTATATTGGATTGTTGGGAACACCTATACTATTTTCCAAACTTTGCTCACTAGAAAAAAGATGCAACAAAAATATTTTGCATTAAAACAAAACGCTTTATAAAAACTTTTTCCTTCATCAATACTTGCAACAATTCAAAAATCAAACTAAGTAAAAAACAAACAAAACTTTTATATTTTTTTCTGCAGTTCTTAATTTTCATCCTTATAATTTTTAAAAAACATTTTTTGGAAAGCAACATATTTAGTTAGGATAATTTCTTCATATATATATTTTTTATTTTGCAAAAAAAATATTTCAAACACCATTATCTAATTCCAAAATATCTTTTTCCAAAACCCAAATTCCTATCAAAAATAACAACCCAAATTAAAATTTAAAAAAAATCAAAAAAGCTTGCTTTTCATTTTTATATGTGCTATAATATTTAAGGTAAATAAATTTGAAATTGTTAAGCAATTTCGGAGGGATAGCGAAGTGGCTAAACGCAGCAGTCTGTAAAACTGTTCCGTAAGGTACGGTGGTTCGAATCCACCTCCCTTCACCATTAATTTTTTTAATCTTTGAAAACTGAAGATGATAATTAACGAATATTTTTAATTATTTTTTAACACCTTAAAATTGACACCAAAAAGCAATTTTTGATGCATCAATTTTGTAACATACGAAGAGTTTGATCCTGGCTCAGGATTAACGCTGGCGGCGTGCCTAATACATGCAAGTCGAACGGAAGTTTGAGCAATTAAACTTTAGTGGCGAACGGGTGAGTAACGCGTAAGCAATCTGCCCCTAAGACGAGGATAACAGTTGGAAACGACTGCTAAGACTGGATAGGAGACAAGAAGGCATCTTCTTGTTTTTAAAAGACCTAGCAATAGGTATGCTTAGGGAGGAGCTTGCGTCACATTAGTTAGTTGGTGGGGTAAAGGCCTACCAAGACTATGATGTGTAGCCGGGCTGAGAGGTTGAACGGCCACATTGGGACTGAGACACGGCCCAAACTCCTACGGGAGGCAGCAGTAGGGAATTTTCGGCAATGGAGGAAACTCTGACCGAGCAACGCCGCGTGAACGATGAAGTATTTCGGTACGTAAAGTTCTTTTATTAGGGAAGAATAAATGATGGAAAAATCATTCTGACGGTACCTAATGAATAAGCCCCGGCTAACTATGTGCCAGCAGCCGCGGTAATACATAGGGGGCAAGCGTTATCCGGAATTATTGGGCGTAAAGGGTGCGTAGGCGGTTAAATAAGTTTATGGTCTAAGTGCAATGCTCAACATTGTGATGCTATAAAAACTGTTTAGCTAGAGTAAGATAGAGGCAAGTGGAATTCCATGTGTAGTGGTAAAATGCGTAAATATATGGAGGAACACCAGTAGCGAAGGCGGCTTGCTGGGTCTTTACTGACGCTGAGGCACGAAAGCGTGGGGAGCAAACAGGATTAGATACCCTGGTAGTCCACGCCGTAAACGATGAGTACTAAACGTTGGGTAAAACCAGTGTTGAAGTTAACACATTAAGTACTCCGCCTGAGTAGTACGTACGCAAGTATGAAACTTAAAGGAATTGACGGGACTCCGCACAAGCGGTGGATCATGTTGTTTAATTCGAAGGTACCCGAAAAACCTCACCAGGTCTTGACATGCTTCTGCAAAGCTGTAGAAACACAGTGGAGGTTATCAGTTGCACAGGTGGTGCATGGTTGTCGTCAGCTCGTGTCGTGAGATGTTGGGTTAAGTCCCGCAACGAGCGCAACCCTTATTGTTAGTTACCAGCACGTAATGGTGGGGACTTTAGCAAGACTGCCAGTGATAAATTGGAGGAAGGTGGGGACGACGTCAAATCATCATGCCCCTTATGACCTGGGCTACAAACGTGATACAATGGCTGTTACAAAGGGTAGCTGAAGCGCAAGTTTTTGGCGAATCTCAAAAAAACAGTCTCAGTTCGGATTGAAGTCTGCAACTCGACTTCATGAAGTTGGAATCGCTAGTAATCGCGAATCAGCATGTCGCGGTGAATACGTTCTCGGGGTTTGTACACACCGCCCGTCAAACCACGAAAGTTGGCAATACCCAAAGCCGGCGGCCTAACTTCGCAAGAAGAGGGAACCGTCTAAGGTAGGGTCGATGATTGGGGTTAAGTCGTAACAAGGTATCCCTACCGGAAGGTGGGGATGGATCACCTCCTTTCTAAGGAAACAATTATCATCTTCAGTTTTGAGAGACTTAAGAAAGTTTTTCATTGTAACTTGCTTACAAATTGTATTTGCAACATTTTAATCTTTTTAAGATTAAGGGCCTATAGCTCAGTTGGTTAGAGCACACGCCTGATAAGCGTGAGGTCGGTGGTTCAAGTCCATTTAGGCCCACCATAACCACAAATAGGCAAAATCTTAAAAAAGCTCTTTGAAAAGTAGATAAACGAAGGTTAAAAAATCAAAGGAACTAAGGGCGCACAGTGGATGCCTTGGCACTAAGAGCCGATGAAGGACGCAATTAACGGCGAAACACCACGGGAAGCTGTAAATAAGTGAAGATCCGTGGGTCTCCGAATGGGAAAACCCATTACATTGAAGATGTAATATTCTTCTAATACGATTTATCTTGTTAGAAGAAAGGAAACGCGGCGAACTGAAATATCTAAGTAACCGCAGGAAAAGAAAGTAATAACGATTCTGGTAGTAGTGACGAGCGAACCCGGAACAGCCTGATACCATTTCTAGTTACAAAATTTTAACGAAGTAGAAGCTTTTGGAAAGAAGCACCAAAGAAGGTGACAGTCCCGTAAACATAAGTTAAAATCTAGGGTATCAATAAGTACGGCGAGACACGAGAAATCTTGTCGGAAGATGGGAGGACCATCTCCTAAGGCTAAATACTTCTTAGTGACCGATAGTGAACTAGTACCGTGAGGGAAAGGTGAAAAGAACCCCGAAAGGGGAGTGAAATAGATCCTGAAACTGTGTGCCTACAATTAGTCAAAGCACGTTAATGTGTGATGGCTTGCCTTTTGCAGAATGAACCGGCGAGTTATGATATGGAGCAAGGTTAAGTTTTAAGGAACGGAGCCGTAGCGAAAGCGAGTCTTAATAGGGCGTTTAGTTGCATGTCATAGACCCGAAACTGAAGTGAGCTAGCCATGAGCAGGTTGAAGTTTAGGTAAAACTAAATGGAGGACCGAACCAGGACACGTTGAAAAGTGTTTGGATGACTTGTGGCTAGGGGTGAAATTCCAATCGAACTCAGAGATAGCTGGTTCTCCCCGAAATAGCTTTAGGGCTAGCGTTGATTTAGTAATTTGGTGAAGGTAGAGCACTGAATGAGTAAGGGCTCCACCTCGGGGTACCGAACTCAATCAAACTCCGAATGTTACCAAATAAAATCAGCAGTCAGACTGTGGGTGATAAGGTCCATGGTCAAAAGGGAAAGAGCCCAGACCGTCAGCTAAGGTCCCAAAATTGATGTTAAGTGGCAAAGGAAGTGAAGACGTTTAAACAACTAGGAGGTTGGCTTAGAAGCAGCCATCCTTTAAAGAGTGCGTAATAGCTCACTAGTCGAATGACTCTGCGCCGAAAATGTACCGGGGCTAAAACATCATACCGAAGCTACGGATTGAAATAACTTCTTAGTTATTTGAATGGTAGGGGAAGCGTTCTGATATCAGTGAAGCCATAGCGGAAGCAGTGGTGGAGAGGTCAGAAGTGAGAATGCCGGTGTAAGTAACGAAAAGATAGGTGAGAATCCTATCCGTCAAAAACCCAAGGTTTCCAGGGCCAGGTTCGTCCTCCCTGGGTTAGTCGGGTCCTAAGGTGAGGGAGAAATCCGTAATCGATGGCAAGCAGGCTGAGATTCCTGCACTAGTTAATCAACTGACGGAGGGACAAAGCAGGCTAAACACGCCCCTTATTGGATTGGGGTAGAAAAACTAAGTCTGAGAAGACAGGCAAATCCGTTTTCTCATTTAAAGACAAGGTTTGAAAGTAAAGTGATTGATGTCATACTTTCAAGAAAAGCTTCTAGGGCTAATTGATTAACTACCCGTACCGCAAACCGACACAGGTGGGTAGGTAGAGTATACTAAGACGCGCGAGCAAACTCTTGTTAAGGAACTCGGCAAAATTACTCCGTAACTTAGGGATAAGGAGAGCTTTTATTAAAACTAAAAGCCGCAGAGAATAGGCCCAAGCGACTGTTTATCAAAAACATAGGTCTCTGCTAAACCGCAAGGTGATGTATAGGGGCTGATGCCTGCCCGGTGCTGGAAGATTAAAAGGAGATGTCAGGCAACGAAGCATTGAATTGAAGTCCCAGTAAACGGCGGCCGTAACTATAACGGTCCTAAGGTAGCGAAATTCCTTGTCGGGTAAGTTCCGACCCGCACGAAAGGCATAACGATTTGGGCGCTGTCTCAACAAGAGCCTCGGTGAAATCAAATTACCGGTGAAAATGCCGGTTACCCGCGACAGGACGAAAAGACCCCATGGAGCTTTACTGCAACTTAATATTGAGATTGGAAATAAGATGTACAGGATAGGTGGGAAACTGTGAGAGAAAAACGCTAGTTTTTCTGGAGTTGTCCTTGGGATACCACCCTTGTTATTTTTAGTTTCTAACCTGCACATGTGTAATGTGAGGGACAGTGTTTGGTGGGCAGTTTGACTGGGGCGGTCGCCTCCTAAAGAGTAACGGAGGCGTTCGAAGGTTCCCTCAAAATGGTTGGAAATCATTTGTAGAGCATAAAGGCACAAGGGAGCTTGACTGCAAGACTTACAAGTCGAGCAGGGACGAAAGTCGGACTTAGTGATCTTACGGTACCGAATGGAAGGGCCGTGACTCAACGGATAAAAGCTACCCTGGGGATAACAGGCTTATCGCTTCCAAGCGTTCACAGCGACGAAGCGGTTTGGCACCTCGATGTCGGCTCATCGCATCCTGGAGCTGGAGAAGGTTCCAAGGGTTGGGCTGTTCGCCCATTAAAGCGGAACGCGAGCTGGGTTCAGAACGTCGTGAGACAGTTCGGTCTCTATCCGTCGTGGGCGTTGGAAATTTGAAAGGAACTGTCCCTAGTATGAGAAGACCGGGATGGATATACCGCTGGTGTTTCAGTTGGTTCGCCAGAGCCACAGCTGAGTAGCTATGTATAGAAGGGATAAACACTGAAAGCATCTAAGTGTGAAGCCTCCCTTAAGATGAGATTTCCCTATGAGGTCCCTGAAAGACTATCAGGTTGATAGGCTAGAGGTGTAAGAAGAGTGATCTTTTCAGCTGACTAGTACTAATAGACCCATTGACTTTGATTTTTTAAATACCAACGTTTATCTAGTTTTGAAAGATCCTTGGTGCATAAAACTAAGGGGAAACACCTGTTCCCATCCCGAACACAGCAGTTAAGTCCTTAGTACTGACAATAGTTCTTTATTGAGCGAAGATAGGGAGTGCCAAGGTTTGCTTTATAAAAAAGAATAAAAGAGAGGATTAGCTCAGTTGGGAGAGCGTCTGCCTTACAAGCAGAATGTCGGGGGTTCAAGTCCCTCATCCTCTACCAAAAACTGCCTACGTAGCTCAGTTGGTTAGAGCATCTGACTGTTAATCAGAGGGTCCTAGGTTCGAGTCCTAGCGTGGGCGCCATCTTTGTTGTGTTTTTTCTTTTGTCCTTGAAACTCATTTTTTAAATTAGTATTTTCTAATTTATTAAGTCAATTTTACAATCAATGATTGGCTTATTTTTTTAACAAAATTCTCTTTTTTTAAGAAAATAATTTTAAATTGATTTTTTATAAATATCACTTAAAATTAAAATAATTATCTAATTATTAAGCTAGTTTGTTGAAATCAATTCAAACTCTAGCTTTTTATTTTTATATATTTTTTTATCACATCCAAAATTCCCCCAACCCCAACCCAGTTACTTAAAGGAGTATCTCAAGTGTTAAAAAAAGTTTTTGAAACTACTAATTTAAAAGATTCTTTTCAAGTCGAAATAGGAACTTACGCCAGAAACGTTGATGCTTCCATTTTAGTACGCTACCAAGATACAGTGGTTCTTACAACTACTGTTTTTAGTCGCAAATCCAATAATCTTGATTTTTTACCTCTTACTGTTATTTATCAAGAAAAATTATATGCTGCTGGAAAAATTCCTGGCAGTTTTTTACGCCGAGAAGGACGTTCCAACGATCACGAAATCCTCACTTCACGCCTCATCGACCGTTCTTTACGCCCCCTATTCCCTGATTATTTTCAACAAGAAGTGCAAGTAATTAATACAGTTTTAAGCCTAAACCCTGATTTTAAAAGCGAGCTTGCCTCTATGCTTGGAAGCTCTCTTTCTCTATTGATTTCTGAAATCCCCTTTTTTGAAGCTATTTCCGGAGTTTATGTAGGAAAAATCAACGACAAGTTTATCATCAATCCCACTTTGCAACAACTTGCCAATTCTACTCTACATTTGATGGTTGCAGGTACCAAACACAACGTTACTATGATAGAAGCACACGCCAATGAAGTTAGCGAACAAGACTTTTTAGAAGCCATTAATTTTGCTCACCAATATATTAAAAAACTGTGCTTATTTCAAGAAAATATCAAGCAACAATTTGCACCTGCTAAAATAACAAACACCTTGCACCAAACCGAACAAACCCAACAACAAGCCTTTTTTGCCAAACACCAATCCCAAGTTAAACAAGCTATTTTAAGTTGCAACAGCAAAAACGATTTACAGCAATTAAAAGAACAAATCCTAGATCAAGCCAAACAAACTCCTTTTTTCAAAACTATTGACACTACCACTGTTTTTGATTACGAAGCCCACAAAAAACATTTACAAACAACAGAAACCCTATTTCAAAAATTATCCAAACAAGAAACACGTTCTTTAATTTTGCAAGAAAAAATAAGACCAGATAAAAGAGGATTAGAAGAAATAAGAACTCTTGAATCTCAAATTGATTTGTTGCCCCGCGCTCATGGTTCTGCTTTGTTTACTAGAGGACAAACCCAAAGCCTTGCTGTAGTGACCTTAGGATGTTTATCAGAAAGCAAAATTATTGACGGTCTAAGCGACGAACAAAATAAATGTTTTATGCTTCATTACAACTTTCCTCCTTTTTCAGTTGGTGCAGTTGGTCGTTATACTGCCCCTAGTAGACGAGAAATCGGACACGGCACTCTTGCCGAAAAAGCCATATCTCAAGTTTTGCCCGAAGAAAAAGACTTCCCCTACACTATTAGAGTAGTTTCTGAAATTCTAGAATCTAACGGCTCTTCTTCTCAAGCCACTGTTTGTGCTTCTTCTTTGGCATTAATGGCATCAGGAGTTCCTTTAAAAAAAGCAGTTGCAGGAATGTCAGTAGGATTAGTTTTTGACCAAGCAACGAATAAATACGTTATTTTAAGCGATATCCAAGGTTTAGAAGACCACGTTGGAGACATGGATTTAAAAATCGCAGGCACCAATAAAGGAATTACTGCTTTACAAATGGATCTTAAAATTCAAGGAATCCCTTTTAAAATTTTGCAAGAAGCTTTTTTGCAAGCCAAAAAAGGACGCCTTCATATTTTAGAACACATGAGCCAAACAATTTCTCAACCTCGTTTAGAAGTTTCGAAGTACGCCCCTAAAGTTTGTATGATGCAAATCAAACCAGAAAAAATTCGTGATATTATTGGAAGTGGTGGCAAAATCATCAATCAAATTATTGAATCTCATGATGGTGTAAAAATCGATATTGAACAAGACGGACGCGTTTTTTTAATGCATTCCAACTTAGAAACAGTCAAAAAAACAGTCGCTTTTATTGAAAGTTTAATCCAAGAAATTCAAATAGGCACTTGTTATCAAGCCTCTATTTTGCATTTTTTAAGTGACAAACAAGGAAAAATGATTGGAGCTGTGGCACAAGTTTGTCCAGGAATCGAAGGACTTATCCACGTTAATCAAATGAAATTTCAAAAAATCACCGATGTTTTAAAAATAGGTGAAACAGTTTCGGTTAAATGCACCAAAATCAACGACCGCGGAAGAATTGATTTTTTGCTTTTGCCCAAAAATACACAAGAAAAAAAATCTTAGTTTGGCTTTCAAAAATTATTACCAATACCCATTAATTTATAAAAAAAATACCGATATCATTTAAGAAAAGTGTGGTGGTTGTGCATGAATGAATCTTTAAATAATCCCAATATCACAACAAAAAAAAACTTTACAGGACTAACTAACAAGCAAGTAGAACAAAAAAAAACTGCGGGTCAAGTTAATGTTTCTAACTATAAAAATTCTAAAAGTATTAAAGATATCTTATTTAGTAATTTATTTAATTATCTTAATTTGTTGATTTTAATTGTAGCATTAATAATTATTTTCATAGAACAATATGAACATTTATTTTTTTTAGTAGTTTCTTTAACCAATGTTTTTATTAGTGTTATTCAAGAAATTAAAGCTAAAATAACTCTTGACAAAGTATCTTTGTTGATAAAAAACCATTCTCAAGTAATAAGAAATAGTCAAAAAGAAAAGGTTTTTTCTTCTGATTTAGTTTTGGGAGATCTTTTATTTTTGGAAGCAGGAGAACAAATTGCAGCTGATGCCAAGGTAAAATCGGGTATTTTAGAAGTTAACGAATCACTTTTAACTGGTGAATCTAAATTAGTTATCAAAAAAGAAAATGATTTTTTATACTCTGGTAGCTACGTGGTATCAGGTCAAAGTTATGCCGAAATTGTAGCTGTAGGAAGTGATATGTATATTGAAAAAGTTTCCCAAGAAGCTAAAAAATACAAAAAACCGACCACTCCTTTAATGCAAAACTTATCTTCGTTAATCAAAACAATCATTATTTTTGTCACACTTTTTGCTATTATTTTAGCTTTTTTTGCTTTTAATAAAGAAAATAATAAAATATCAGGTTTCAGGCAAAATTCCTTACTAGGTTTGTGTGGCATGATGATAGCAATGCTTCCTTTGGGACTTTTTTTGCTGACTAACATTTCTTTGGCAGTAGGTTTTGTACGTTTAGCAAAACAAAAAACTTATGCCCAAAATCTATTTGGAATCGAAATGTTAGCTCAAATAAACACTTTATGCCTCGACAAAACAGGAACTATTACTGATGGCACTATGCAAGTTAAAAAAGTCATTCCTTATCACCCTAAAGAACTTGATTTTACTAAATTAATGAACTCTTTTTTATCTGCTTGCCCCACTTCTAATAGTACTTATAATGCTTTAATAAACAAATTTAGCCTCAATACTTTTACTACTTCAACTCCTTATCAACCCTCCCAAAATCTTTCTTTTTCTAACACAAGAAAATATAGTGCAGTTGAATTTAACAATTTAGGAACCATTTTTTTGGGGGCTCCTGAATTCATTTTAAAAAACAATTTTCACCTTATTCAAAAAGATTTTGAAACTTACACTAAATCAGGTTATCGAGTGCTTTTATTAGCCAAAAGCCCTGAGCCTTGTATTTCTCAAATAACTTGTAAAAACCAAAAATTACACGACATCCCATGCATTCCTTTAGCTTTAATTATCATCAAAGATACTATTAAAAAAGACGCAGTTACTACCATTGATTTTTTCCAGAAAAATGGCGTTTGTGTTAAAGTAATTTCTGGTGATAATCATGTGGCAGTTTCTCAAATAGCTCAAAGAGTAGGTATTATTGATGCTTATAAAACCATCAGTTTAGAAGGACTTTCTGACCAAGAAGTTATCCAAATAGCTACTAAATATAATGTTTTTGGAAGAACTTCGCCCCAACAAAAAAAAATCTTAATCCAAACTTTTAAACAAGCAGGACAAAAAGTTGCCATGACAGGCGATGGTGTAAACGATATTTTAGCCCTAAAAGAAGCCGATCTTTCCATTGCGATGGCATCAGGCAGCCAAGCCACTTGTAATATTGCTAATTTAGTTTTGATGGATTCTAATTTTTCTTCCATGCCTAAAGTAGTTTTTGAAGGCAGAAGAATTATTAACAATTTAGATAAAATCTCTATTTTGTTTTTTACCAAAACTATTATTGCTTTTATGCTTGCAGTTGCTGTTATTTTATTTAATTTTTTAAGGCGTCCTTGCTACTATCCATTATCACCTTTGAAATTACAATTTGTCATGGATTATTGGTCAATTGGCATTCCTTCGCTTTTTTTATCTTTTGAAAAAAGCAACGAAATTATCAGCAAAAACTTTTTACTTAATAATCTCAAAAAAGCCTTTCCCTATGCAAGTCTAGCTTTTATTAGTTATGTCTTAACTTTTGGTGTGCGAATTGGTTTTGTATCAACCCAAACTCCCGATTTCAAACAATTAGAAACAGTTTCTAATTTTGTCATTTTGCTTTCCACCTTCATTTTATTTACTGTTTTATTTAGAATTTCTAAACCTTTAAATCTAGCTAAATTAATTTTATTTGTAGCAATGTTAATAGGATTTATGACAGCTTCATTTATTTTGAATGTTTTGGAAGAAATGTCTCAATTCGATAAACTTGAAAAAGTTTTATTAGTTTTAATCATCATTTTATCCCTTGTCATAACCCAAATCTCCCAAAAACCCCATCCAACAAAAATTACAAAATCGAAAGAAAACAAATAATTAATATGATTATTTACGGAAAAAACCCCATCAAAGAAGCAATTAAAGCGCAGAGAAAAATTTATCAACTATATTTAGATGAAAAAATTAAAGACCATCTTTTTATAATGTTTTTGCAAAAACACAATATTGCTTATCAATTAGTTGACAAAAAGTTTTTATATGATCTAACCAAACAAAAAACCCATCAAGGAGTCGCTGCCAATGTTTGTGACTACACTTTTTACGACTTAGACACTTATTTAGATTCTGCCAAATTCCAAAAATTCTTAATTTTAGACGCCATTAATGACCCTCATAACTTAGGAGCCATTTTAAGAACTGTTGAAGCTTGTGCTTTGGATGGTGTTATTATGAGTAAAAAACATCAAGTCCCACTCAATTCCACAGTTGCCAAAATTTCTTGTGGTGCCTTGGAATACACTAAAGTTTTTTTAGTTACTAATTTGCATCAAACCATTTTAAAACTAAAAAAAAATCAAGTTTTAATCGTTGGTACCGATAGCAATTCTTCCCAATCTTTTCACCAAATCCCTAAAAACATTTCTTTGGCTATTATTGTTGGCAACGAAGGAATAGGCATTAGACATTTATTAAAACAGCAATGTGATTTGTTGGTTAAAATTCCTATGTATGGAAAAATCAATTCTTTAAATGTAAGTGTTGCTGCTGCATTAATGATCTACTCCACTTTTATTTTTGGCGATAATTAACCCTTGCCTCCTCCAAAAAACAAACTAATCACTAGCTTTTTTTAAGCAGTTAATCATTTATCTAATTTGGGTTACTGTTAGTTTTCTTACCATCTTTCATCCAACATTCCAAATATTTTCTTCCCGGGATATTTTTTTGCACAAAGCAATTTTTATATTTTATTTTTTGCATAAAAACACTGATTTGTGATATAATAAAAAAGATGTTTTGAAAATAAATTAATGTTTTTTCAACTTTCTAACATAAAAGGAGCTATTTTTTTGAAAAAAAATATTTTAGTTTGTGTTTTGTGTCTAAACCGCAATTACAACACCAAACCACGAGCCAATCAAAACTCAAAACGTTTAACTTTAAAAAAATATTGCTCTTATTGCAACAAACACACTTTGCATCAAGAAACTAAGTAAAGGAGTTTTTAACTTTATGGGAATTAAAATAGTAAGCGAAAACAAACCAAATCAGTTATTAGAAGTAATCAAAAGAGAATATAGTTGGCTCAATATTTTACTAATTACCACTTCTATTTTGTCTCTTGCTCTTTGTGGGCAATTATGGCAACAAAAACAGTTTGAAACTATGCATTGGGCATTGCCTTGTGCTTTAGTTCTTTTGAGTGTTTTTATTTTTGCGATAGGTTCATTTGCTTTTTTCAAAGATGCATTTTTGCAAATTTGTAACATTAGTTGGCCTTCCTTAAAACAAATTTTGTTTAAAACATTACAAGTTATTTTTTTCACATTGTTCTTAATCCTTTTTGTTCATGCCATAGATTCTTATGTTATTGGCAAATTAAACCAATTTTGTGTCAAAATCAAAAATTTGTTGAGCAAATAAAATGAATAAAACAGAAAAACAAATAAAAGAGACACAAGCGCAAGAACAACAAGATCAAGAAAAAAACTCCCAAAATACATTTCACCTTAAATGGTATATTGCTCAAACTTATTCAGGTTATGAAAATGTTGTAAAAGACGATTTGTTAAGAAGAGTCGAAAGCATTGGCATAGGTGATTTAGTATCTAATGTTTTGTCTCCCAAAGAAGAATATTATGAAACTCGTTTGGATGGAAAAAAGGTTAAAAAAGAGCGTAAAATGTACCCCGGGTACGTTTTTATTCAAATGATGATTACTGACCGATCTTGGTTTGTTGTCAGAAACACTCCGCGAATTACTGGTTTTTTAGGTTCCAGCGGGATGGGTTCTAAACCAGTTCCTTTATCTGAAAACGAAATCAATCCTGTTTTATTAAAAATGGGCATCATCAATAAACCCGATTATAAAAATTTTATCGGCAAAAAAGTAGAAATTATTTCTGGTTCTTTTTCGGGTCAAATAGGGCAAGTATCAATTATTGATGACGACCGTGAAAAAATGACAGTGGAAGTAGATTTGTTTGGTAGAGCAACTCCAGTAGAAATTTCTTTCAACGACTTCAAAGAAATATCTTAATTTTTTCATAATTTCTAACATTTTTTATCAAATATTTAAAATTTATGTTAAAATAAATTGTCTAAAAAATTTTATCATATTTTTTTATGTTACAATATCAACAATATTCCAAATTTAATGAAACGCAAACAAAGAATAAACAACTCAAATTATCAAGTTTTTTATTTCAATTCCCCGTTCCAAAGAAAGGTTTTTATGGCTAAAAAAGTTGTTAAAACGGTAAAATTACAAATTCCTGCAGGAAAAGCTAATCCAGCTCCTCCAGTAGGACCTGCTTTAGGGCAAGCCCAAGTTAATATTCCTGCTTTTTGTTCCCAATTTAATGAAACAACTAAAGATCAAATGGGTTTCGTTATCCCTGTTATCATTTCTGTTTATGAGGACAGAACATTTACTTTTGTAACTAAAACTCCTCCAGCAAGTGATCTTTTAAAAAAAGCTGCTAAAATTGAATCTGGTTCTGCTAATGCAAGTCAAACCAAAGTAGCTACTATCACCCACAAACAAGTAGAAGAAATCGCCAATTTAAAGCTTCCAGATCTAAATGCTTATTGCGTTGAAAAAGCTTGCAAAATCATTGAAGGCACAGCTCGTAATATGGGAATTTTAGTAAAAGATTAAAATATTAAAATATTTTTTAACCCAATTATTCAAATTTCAAATTAAAAAAATTTCTAAAAAATGTCAAGTTGTTTTGAGAAAGGAATTACTGCGATGAAACGAGGCAAAAAATATTTAGCATCATTACAAATGTTTGATGTTAAAAAAACATATCCGCTTCAAGAAGCTATTAGCTTAGCTAAACAAACTCAAGTTGCTAAATTTGATGCTGCGGTAGAATGTGCTTTTCATCTAAATTTAGATCCTAAAAAAGTTGATCAAAATTTAAGAGGAGCCTTAGTTTTACCACATGGCACTGGTAAAGTCTTAAAAGTAGCAGTTCTTGCTAAAGGAGAACAAGCTAAACAAGCACAAGAAGCCCAAGCAGATTACGTAGGCGACCAAGATTTAATTGATAAAATTGCCAAAAACTGGTTTGATTTTGATGTCTTAGTTGCTACTCCAGAAATGATGCCGCAATTAAGTAAATTAGGGCGTCTTTTAGGACCTAAAGGACTAATGCCTAACCCTAAAACAGGTACTGTAACAAATGGTGTTTTACAAGCAGTCAAAGAAATTAAAAATGGTAAAATTGAATACCGCCTAGACAAAAGCGGGAATATTCACGCCATATTAGGTAAGGTTTCTTTTGATGAGACAAAATTACTAGAAAACTTAAAAACTTTATATCTTCAATTAATGGCTGTTAAACCTCGTACAGTGAAAGGCACTTACATTAAAAGTGTTACTATTTCAACTACAATGGCACCAGGTATTAAAATTGACCCTGTTACAATTTCACAATAATCAAGATCAAAATTTTGAAGGAAGGAAAAGGGCATAATCATGATAAAACCTCAGTTAGCCAAAAAAATAGATTCAGTTGCTGTTTTGCAAGAAAAAATTAGCACTGCCAAAACAGTTATTGTTTTTGAATATGCAAGCTTACCGGTAAGCTCTTTTATGCAACTGCGTCGTGAGTTAAAAAAAACTAGTTGTGAAGTAAAAGTATATCCCAAAAACATCATGCAAAGAGCTGTTACCAACGCCAAACAAGCTGATTTAGTTACCTTTTTAAAAGGAGCAAAAGCTTTAATTATTAGTCCCCAAGAATTATTAGAACCAATCAAAACGATTTATAATTTTGCTAAAAAAAATAAAGCAGTTAAAATAGTTTCTGGCATCGTGGAACAAAAAATTGTCTCCTTGCAAGAAATAAACACTTTAGCTACTTTGCCTTCAAAAGAACAAATGTTAGCGCTTTTAGCTGCTTCAATGTTTGCACCTTTGCAACATTTAGCAATTGGTCTAAATATGTTAGTACAAACCAAAGAACAAGAAAACCCCAAAAAAATAAACAATTAATTTATGAATGAAAAGATTATAACAAAGGAGATTGACATGGCTAAGTTAACGAAAGAAGCTTTTGTATCGGCTTTAAAAGAAATGTCTTTATTAGAGATTAAAGAATTATTAGATGGTTTGAAAGAAGAGTTTGGAATTGACCCAACTGCTTTAGCAGTTGCAGCTCCTGGAGCAAATAATGCAGCTGAAGTAGAAGAAAAAACCGAATTCATAGTAGTTATGAAAAGTTTTGATGAAAAAAAGAAACTTGCTGTTATCAAAACAGTGCGCGAAGTAACAGGATTAGGCTTGCTAGATGCTGCTAATTTTGTTAAAGTTCCTGACTCTAAAGTAAAAGAAAATGTTTCCAAAGCTTTAGCAGAAGATATCAAAAACAAGTTAGAACAAGCTGGAGCTGTTGTTGAACTTCAATAAATTATTATCTTGTAAGTAATATAAAAACCTGAGTTTTCTCAGGTTTTTTAGTCTTGCATTGTTTTTATTTTTATACCCCAACCCCCAAAACCCAAAAATCGCAAAGACACAATTAAAAATAAAGATTTTGGCAAAACAAACTACCAATTAATAATTTATAGGAGCATAAGATGGGTTATCATAATGTCAAATATGGCAAAAAAGCGCAACGTCGTAATTATTCTAAAACAATTTATGATGTTGATTTGCCCAATTTAATTGAAATTCAAAACCAATCTTTTGATTGGTTTTTAAAACACGGTATTAAAGAATTGTTGCAGGATTTTTGTCCTATTGAAAGTTATAATGGGGATTTAAAAATTCACTTTGATGATTATTTTTTAGCACCCCCAAAATATAGTATTGAAGAAACTAAAATTAAAGATATAAGTTATGTTGCCCAATTATTTGTCAAAACTACTTTAGAAAATGTTTTAACTGGCGAAACTAAACAAAGCAATATTTTACTTACTGAATTGCCTCTAATGACTCCCACTGGGACTTTTGTTATCAACGGCACTGAAAGAGTAGTAGTTTCTCAAATTGTACGTTCCGCTAGCGTGTATTTTGCAGGTAATTTTGACAGCAAACTCAACAGAACCACTTATTCTGGACAAGTAATTCCTTCACGTGGTGCTTGGATTGAATACGAAGAAGGCTCTAAAGAAATTTTGTATGCCAAACTAGATCGTTCCAAAAAAATCCCCTTGTCTAATTTTATTTATGCTCTAGGTTTTGACAGCAAAGAAGCAATCGAAAATGTCTTTGGCAAAAGCGCTATCCTTGATTCTGTTTTTGATAAAGAAACTGATATGGACTCAGACAATGCTTTGGTAGAACTGTATTCTAAAATCCGTCAAGGCGAAAAAGTTCCTGTCGACACTGCTAGAGATTTTATCAGAACAAGACTTTTTGATCAAAAAAAATACGACCTGGCTAAAGTGGGAAGATACAAATTTAACAAAAAACTAGACGTTCTTACCCGAGCTGGAAACACTTATTTAGCTTGTGATTTTGTCAATCCCGAAACTCAAGAAATAATAATTGCACAAGACGAACTTTTAACCAAAGAAAAAATTGCAATCCTGAAACAAAATCGTCATTTTTTGCTCCAAGAAATATTCGACGCTAAACATAATTTAGAAAACGAAACTGATGAAGAGATTTTAGCATATAAAAAAGACCCACAAAAAAACGAATTATTCACCAAAACTAACATCATCAACTCTCGCACTGGTGAAGTTTTAGTAGCTAAAGATACTTTAGTTAACGACGATATTATCAATCATTTAAGACACAATATTCACACTCTTGATGAAAAAGTATCTAAATTTTTCTTAGGAACTAAAGATATTTATCAAAAAGAAGCAGACCGTCAAGGAGTTTTTAACGAAATTTTAGAAGTCTATACTTCAAAAGACGAATCAGGCAAGCTATATCACAAAGTCAAACTTATTGGAAACGACCAAAGAGAAACCAAAAAACACATCACTTTATCAGATGTTATTGCAAGTATTAATTATTATTTGAATCTTTATGAAAACGTAGGCACTGTTGATGATATTGATCATTTAGGGAATCGTCGTTTAAGATTAATTGGAGAATTGTTAAAAAACCAATTCCGAATTGGTCTTACCAGAGCTGAAAAAAATATCAAAGATATGATTTCCACTAGCAAATTCAGTGAAGTTAACGGTCCAGGCGACCTAGTTAATTTTACTTTTTTAATGAGTGTAATCAAAACTTTTTTTACAAGTTCACGCTTATCGCAATTCATGGATCAAATCAATCCTTTAGCAGAATTAACCCAAAAAAGAAGGGTATCAGCTTTAGGTATCGGAGGAATTAATCGTGATCGTGCAGGCATTGAAGTGCGCGACGTGCACAATTCCCACTACGGCAGATTATGCCCCATTGAAACTCCTGAAGGACCTTCCATCGGACTTATCACATCCCTTTCCACTTATGCCAAAGTCAATAAGTACGGTTTTATCCAAACTCCTTTCTTTAAGGTTTTGCACCAAGACGGGAAAACTACCCTTTCGCGCCACATAGATTATTTAACAGCTGACCAAGAAAAAGAAGAAATTATTGCCTCAGCTGGGTTTTTTTTGGATGCCAATAATGCTTTTCAAGACAAAAAAATAATTGCTCGTAGCAACGGTGAAACAGGCATTTTTGAAAGAAGCCAAATAACATATGCTGACGTTTCTCCTAAACAAATTGTCTCTGTTGCAACTTCTTCGATCCCCTTTTTAGAACACAACGACGCTTCCAGAGCTTTAATGGGAGCCAACATGCAACGTCAAGCAGTCCCTTTATTAATCCCTGAATCTCCTATTGTGGGAACAGGTGTTGAATATCGCGCTGCCAAAGACTCAGGTTGCTTAATTATTGCCCGCGAATCAGGATTTGTTACTTATGTTGATGCTCAAAAAATAGTTATCACTAAAAAACCCAACCAAAATGTTTCATTAAATGGCAAAACCCTTTACGATACTACCCAAGAATTTACCTACGCCCAAGCCAAGGCTTTATACGAGAACAACTACAAAGAACACCAAGCCGAATACACCCTCATCAATTTTGCCAAATCTAACCAAGACACTTTAGTATTGCAAAAACCGATTGTAGTTTTGGGAGAACAAATCAATGAAGGCGATATTTTAGTAAGTGGACCTTCTACATCTCAAGGCGAATTAGCACTTGGCAGAAATGTTACAGTGGCTTTTATGACTTGGGAAGGTTATAACTATGAAGATGCCATCATTATGTCAGAAGAATTAGTCAAACACGATGTCTACACTTCCATCCACATTGATAAATACGAAGTTCAAACTAGAGAATTAAAAAAAGGTAGCGGTCAAGAAGAAATCACTAGAGAAGTTCCCAACGTGGGCGCTGATGCTATTAAAAACCTTGACGCAAGAGGAATTATTATTCCTGGTTCCGAAGTTAAAGAAGGAGATATTTTAGTAGGTAAAATAACTCCTCAAGGAAACATTGAACCTTCTCCTTCTGAAAAATTAATTCAAATTGTAATTGGTGAAAAAGCCCGCGAATACAAAGACTCTTCTTTAAGGGTTCCTTTTGGTGAAGGGGGGATCGTTCAAAGTGTTCATTATTTCTCCAGAAAAAACGGTGATGTTCTTCCTGCTGGTGTCAACGAAAACATCCGTGTTTTCATCGCTAAAAAACGTAAAATCAACGAAGGCGACAAAATGGCAGGACGCCACGGAAACAAAGGTGTAATTTCTCGCATCTTACCTAAAGAAGACCTTCCTTATATGGCAGACGGCACCCCAATTGATATCATGTTAAATCCTTTAGGAGTTCCTAGTAGGATGAACATTGGACAAATTTTAGAAATCCATTTAGGAATGGCTGCCAAAAAATTAGGCATCAAAGTGGCAACTCCTGTTTTTGACGGCGTTAATGACTACGACCTTAAAGAAATCATGAAAGAAGCCAATTTAGATCCTGATGGCAAAATGGTTTTATATGACGGACGCACCGGCGAACCTTATGACAGTCGTATTTCTGTAGGAGTTATGTATATGGTTAAATTATCTCACATGGTAGATGACAAACTCCATGCCAGAAACGTAGGACCATACACTTTAGTGACCCAACAACCTATGGGAGGAAAAGTCCAAAACGGTGGACAACGCTTCGGTGAAATGGAAGTATGGGCGCTTTATGCTTATGGAGCTGCTCATACCTTACAAGAAATTTTAACAGTTAAAAGTGATGATATTGTAGGTAGAAACAAAACTTACAGTGCCATCGTGCAAGGAACTCCACTGCCTAAACCAAGCATTCCTGAAAGTTTCCGAGTTTTCATTAAAGAATTACAATCTTTAGGATTGTATGTAGAACTAATCAAAACCGATACTAAAGAAAATGAAGTTAATAAATCCTTAATTGATTACAAAAAGGAAGGTTATAATTAAAGATGAGTGATAACAGATTATTTACTTCATTAGAAACTTTAAATCTTTCATCTCCAGTTTTAGAAAAATTAAAACTTTCTGGAATCAATACTTTGGAAGATTTCAACACTTTTACTTTAGAAGAGTTAAGGCTTTTACTGCAAGAAGCTTTTTTAGAAGTTTTACCTATCCTCAAAAACTTCGCCCTACCTCGCAATTTACAAAATCTAGATTTGAGTGAAGCCGTTATTAACATTCTTACTGAACTAGGAATGGAAGATTTTCAAGATCTTTTACAAACTAAAATGGCTGTCCTTAAAAAAGCATTTGAAACCAATTCCCTTGCTTTTCAAAAATTAAACGACCTATTTAAGTTATACAACCACTTCCCTTCTATTTCATCTGACAAAGAATACGGTAGTAGAGATTATGATTATTTTAAAATCCGTCTAGCTGCTCCTGAAGAAATCAGACAGTGGTCTTATGGTGAGGTTACTAGCTATGAAACAATTAACTATCGCACCTATAAACCAGAGATATCAGGGTTATTTTGTCAAAAGATTTTTGGTCCAGTAGTTGATTTCCAATGTGCTTGTTCTAAAAAACAAGTCAGCATCAAAAGTCAATTTTGTAACAAATGTGGAGTTGAATTTACCGAAACCAAAGTGCGTCGTGAAAGAATGGGACACATCGAATTACAAACCCCCATCGTCCACACTTGGTACCTTAACTCTTCTCCCAGCCGTTTAGCTATTCTTTTAAACATCAAAACTAAACAATTAGAAGAAATAGTTTATTATGTTTCTTACGTTGTAATTGATCCTGGAAAAACCGAATTCAAACCTAAAGAAATTATTACAGAAACCCAATACAGTGAAGCTCTTTATGAATTTGGAAACGCTTTTGTAGCTTTAACAGGTGCCGAAGCGGTTAAAAAATTACTAGAAAATCTCAATTTAGAAAAAACTATCAAAGTCCTTCGCAAATCTTTATCGGAAAATTCCAAACAAAAAAGAGAAAACATTATTAAAAGACTAGAAATCATCGAATCTTTTCATCAATCAGACAACAAACCTGAATGGATGGTAATGGATGTTATTCCTGTATTGCCTCCGGGATTAAGACCGATGGTTCCTTTAGATGGTGGTCGTTTTGCCACTACTGAAGTCAACGATCTTTACCGCCGCATCCTTAATCGCAACAATCGTTTAAAAAAACAAATGCTCCAAAAAGCTCCTCGTTTAATCATTAAAAATGAAAAAAGAATGCTACAAGAAGCAGTTGATGCTTTATTTGATAATGCTAAAACTAGCAAAAAAAACATTAACAACGTCGAAAAAAATCGCCCGCTTAAGTCTTTATCCGAAATGCTACGCGGTAAACAAGGGCGTTTCCGTCAAAATCTTTTAGGTAAAAGAGTGGATTATTCGGGACGATCCGTAATTATTGTAGGTCCTGATTTAGAAATGCACCAATGCGGTGTGCCTCGTGAAATGGCAATTATTTTGTTCAAACCTTTCATTTTGAAAAAATTACAAGAAACCAAAGGAATTGACAAAAAAAACGCCAACACCATTTATGAAAAAATGAATGAAGAAGTTTGGAACGCCTTAGAAGAAGTAGTCAAAGAACACCCGGTCCTTTTAAACCGCGCCCCAACACTACACCGTTTAGGAATTCAAGCTTTTGATCCTAAATTAATTGACGGTAAAGCCATTCGCCTCCACCCTTTAGTTACGCCTGCCTTTAATGCCGATTTTGATGGCGACCAGATGGCAATTTATGTCCCTCTTTCTTTAGAAGCCCAAGCCGAAGCGCGCTTATTGATGCTTGTTTCGAACAACATTTTAGACCCTAAAAATGGTAATCCAGTAGTAACACCTTCCCAAGATATGGTTTTAGGAAACTACTATTTAACCATTGAAGAAAAAAAAGATCGCACTATAAACAGCTATGATGCTGCCCAAAGAACTGCAGAACACCAATACAAACATCGCAATGAAGGAGCTTTTTTTGCTGACATCAACGAAGCCAAAACCGCTTATCAAAATAAAGAAATCCACCTTCACACAAGAATTTTTATCAAACCAAAAGCAATTAATTTATCATTTACTGAAGAACAACGTCAAAAATATTTAATGACTACTTTAGGAAAATTAATTTTTAATGACATTTTGCCTCCAAGTTTCCCCTACATTAACGAACCAACTCAGTTTAATTTGGATGTCAAAACCCCTGATGCTTATTTTTTAGCTCCAGGAACCAACCCCAAACAATTCCTAAAAAAACTTCCCGCCCCTAAACCTTTTAACAAAAAATTCCTATCTATGATTATTGCATGTTTTTTCAAACAAATGAAAATTACAGAAACTTCCAAAATGCTAGATCACATCAAAAACTTAGGTTTCAAGTATTCTACTATCGCAGGAATTACAGTTTCATTTGCAGACATCAATACTTACTCCAATAAACAAGAATTGTTACAAGAAGTAGAAGCCCGCAATATTCAAATTGAGACTTGGTACAACGATGGTTTTTTAACAGATGCCGAACGTCGTCGTTTAGTAATTAACGAATGGAAAACTATTCGTGATAAAATTCAAGAAGGCTTGATGAAAGAATTTCAACAAGACAACCACATTTTTATGATGAGCGAAAGTGGCGCACGTGGTAGTGTTTCTAACTTTACTCAATTAGCAGGGATGAGAGGGTTAATGAATAACCCTAAAGGTGAAATTATTGAAGTCCCTGTTAAAGCTTCTTTCCGAGAAGGTTTGAAAGTTTCTGAGTTTTTCATCTCTACTCACGGAGCCCGTAAAGGTTCAACTGACACTGCCCTCAAAACAGCCGAGTCAGGTTATCTAACGCGTCGTTTAGTTGACGTAACTCAAGATATTGTTGTTATCAAAGAAGACTGCAATAGTGACCGCGGTTTTGTTGTAGAAGCTATGATGAGCGACGACAAAGAAATTGTTTCCCTCAAACAACGCATTATGGGACGCTTTGCTAGTTGCGACATTTGTCATCCCAAAACCAACGCCCTTATTATAGCGCGCAATGAATTAATTACTGAGTCCAAAGCCCAAGAAATTATTACTGCCAAAATTAAAAAAGTTCTTATTAGAAGCATTTTAACTTGTAATTGTGAATATGGTATTTGCGCCAAAGACTACGGCGTCAATCTAGCTACCAATAAATTAGTAGAAATTGGCGAAGCTGTTGGTGTTATTGCTGCTCAATCCATTGGGGAACCAGGAACTCAATTAACTATGAGAACTTTCCATACTGGAGGAGTTGCTTCTGCCTCAGATATTACTCAAGGTCTTCCAAGGATCGAAGAATTATTTGAAGTACGCAAACCTAAAGGAAAAGCGCTAATTAGCGAATTAAAAGGAAAAATCAAAAAAATTGATAAAATCCGTTCCCAAAATCCAGAAATTGTAATCACAGAAGAAAATGACCCTGACACAGAGCACCGTTATATTTTGGAACCTAATGTCGATATTTTAGTAAGCAAAAACAACAGTGTTTATCCCGGTCAAAAACTAACTTCTGGTTCGGTTGATCTAAAAGAACTTTTAAGAGTGGCAGGCACAACAGAGGTTCAAAAATACATCTTAGAAGAAGTACAAAAAGTTTATCGTGCCCAAAATGTTTATATCAGCGACAAACACATCGAAATTATTATTCACCAAATGTTTAAACAAATTTTAATTATTGATGAAGGTGATACTCAACTTTTACCTGGCACAGAAATTACTATTAATAACTTTAAAAAAGCTAATTTAAAAATGTTAGAAGAAAACAAACTTTTAGCAGTAGGGCGCCCCATTATTTTAGGAATTACGCGTTCTTCTTTAAGAAGTGATTCTTTACTGTCAGCTGCATCTTTCCAAGAAACTACTAAAATTCTAATCGATGCTGCCATCAAAGGAAAAACCGACCATCTTTACGGACTTAAAGAAAATGTTATTATTGGTGGCTTAATTCCTGCAGGAACAGGTATTTTAGAAACTACTTTATTTAAATATCCAAAAGAACCTGCAACTACTTCTGAACTTGCTGAAAAAACTAACCAAAATTAAAAAAGAAAGGAAATAAAAAATGTCTACTGTTTCTCAATTAATCAAAAAACGTCGTAGCAGTAAAACTTCCAAAACTAAAGCACCTGCTCTAAGTTACGGTTTTAATGTTTTGCAAAAAAAAGCTAAACATTACAGTTCTCCTCAAAAAATGGGTGTTTGTCTGCGTGTAACTACCATGACTCCAAAAAAACCAAACTCAGCTTTACGTAAATTTGCAAGAGTGCGCCTAAGTAATGGTTCTGAAGTAACTGCCTACATTCCAGGCGTGGGACACTCCTTACAAGAACATAGCTCTGTTTTAGTTCGTGGCGGACGCGTAAAAGACCTTCCTGGTGTGCGTTATCATATCGTTCGTGGTGCTCTAGATGCTACTGGTGTTGCTAACCGCAAACAAGGGCGTTCTAAGTACGGCTCTAAATTACCTAAAGAAAAAAAATAATTACAATTACAAAGAATAAAAAATAAATAATAAAAAAATCACAAATCCCAAAAAAAATAAATAAAATAAAGAAAGTAGGTGAATTTTTGTGTCCCGTAAAGGTCATATTAAAAAAAGAGATGTACAGCCAGATCCTGTTTACAATTCTAAATTAGTTACTAAAATCATTAACACCATTATGGAAGACGGCAAAAAAGGCAAAGCTCAAACTATTTTTTATCAAGCTTTAAAACAAGTAAAAACTATCACTAACCGCGAGCCTATTGAAGTTTTTCATGAAGCCCTAAACAATATTATGCCTGTATTAGAAGTACGCACGCGTCGTGTGGGTGGTCAAAATTACCAAGTGCCTTCCGAAGTTCGTCCCGAAAGACGCCAGTCTTTAGGATTAAGATGGCTTGTTAAATACACTAAAGAAAGCAATGAAAAAACAATGGGAGAAAGACTCGCCCAAGAAATAGTAAATGCTTCTTTAGGTAACGGAGTATTAGTTAAAAAAAGAGAAGAAACGCATCGCACTGCAGAAGCTAATAAAGCCTTTGCTCATTATCGTTGGTGATTGTAACTTATAGGAGAATAAAAGATGGCACGTCAGTTTTCATTAGAAAAAACTCGTAATATTGGCATTATTGCTCATATTGATGCAGGAAAAACCACCACTACAGAAAGAATTTTGTTCCACACCGGAAAAATTCATAAAATCGGAGAAACCCATGATGGCGCTTCTCAGATGGATTGGATGGAACAAGAACAAGAAAGAGGAATCACTATTACCTCTGCTGCTACTACTGCTTTTTGGAAAAACCACCGTATCAATATTATTGACACTCCCGGACACGTTGATTTTACGGTGGAAGTTTCGCGCTCTCTTAGAGTTTTGGATGGAGCAGTAACAGTTATTGATGCTCAGGCAGGAGTAGAACCACAAACTGAAACTGTTTGGCGCCAAGCTAGTGAATATAAAGTCCCAAGAGTTATTTTTGTTAACAAAATGGATAAAGTAGGCGCTGATTTTGCTTATGCAATTGAAACCCTTAAACAACGCTTAGGAGTTCATGCAAGCGCTATTCAATGGCCAATTGGCTCAGAAAATGACTTTAATGGTATCATTGATTTAGTAGAAATGAATGCTTTTGAATATGATAACACTTCCCAAGAAACAGGAAAAGTAGTTCCTATTCCTAGCGATTTAGAATCAATTACCCAAACTAAAAGAAACGAATTAATAGAAACTTTATCTACCCTAGACGAAGAATTAATGATGTATTATTTAGAAGAAAAATCAATCTCTTCTGAAATGTTGAAAAATTCCATTAGAAAAGCAACCTTACAAGCTTCCTTTTTCCCAGTTCTTTGCGGTTCTTCTTTCAAAAATAAGGGTGTTGTTAAAATGTTAGACGCTATTGTTGACTACCTTCCTGCTCCTTGTGATGTTGCAGCTATTGTTGGTTTTGATTCTAACAACCAAGAAATTGTGCGCACCGGATTAGATAAAGAACCCTTCACAGCTCTAGCTTTCAAAGTGATGACCGATCCTTATGTAGGAAAATTAACCTTTTTCCGTATCTATTCAGGTTCAGTTAAAGCTGGTTCTTACGTAACTAACACTACTAAAGGAACCAAAGAACGTTTTGGACGCTTATTACAAATGCATGCTAATTCTCGTGAAGAAGTAAAAGAAGCCTACACAGGCGATATTTTAGCAGTTGTAGGATTAAAAGCAACTACTACAGGAGACACTTTAGCATCAGAAGGACAAACCATCGTCTTAGAATCAATTAATTTCCCAGAACCAGTAATTGAAATTGCAGTAGAACCAAAAACTAAAGCTGACCAAGATAAAATGGGGATTGCCCTTGCAAAATTAGCTGAAGAAGACCCTACATTTAAGGTTTTTTCCAATCATGAAACCGGGCAAACTATTATTGCTGGAATGGGTGAACTTCATTTAGATATCATTATTGAACGTCTTAAAAGAGAATTCAAAGTACAAGCAAATGTTACAGAACCTCAAGTAGCATACCGCGAAACAATCACCCAAGAAACTGAGACAGAAGGAAAATTCATTCGTCAATCAGGTGGTCGTGGACAATACGGACATGTTTGGATGCGTTTTGAACCAAATCCTGGAAAAGGTTTTGAATTCATTAATAAAATTGTAGGTGGTGTAGTTCCTCGTGAATACGTTCCTGCAGTTCAAAAAGGAATTCAAGAAGCTCTTGCTGTTGGTATTTTAGCTGGATATCAAATTATTGATGTTAAAGCAACTTTATTTGATGGCTCTTACCATGATGTCGATTCTTCCGAAATAGCTTTTAAAATTGCTGCTTCCATGGCATTAAAAGAAACCAAAAACAAAGGAAACCCAGTCATTTTAGAACCTATTATGGACGTTGAAGTAGTTACTCCCAACGATTATGTAGGAAATGTTATTGGTGATCTAACTTCTAGAAGAGGTAGATTAGAAAACCAAGAATCACGCGCCAACGCTGTTGCTATTAGAGCGTTTGTTCCCCTTTCTGAAATGTTTGGATATGCTACTGTTTTGCGTTCCAATACTCAAGGAAGAGCTACTTTTATTATGCAATTTGCTAAATATGAAAAAGCTCCTAAAAGCATCACTGAAGAAATTATTAAAAAACGAGCTTAGACAACCTTACACTAAAAAACATTTTTATTAACAAAATAGTTGTGAAAAGCCAAAAATAAGTTAAAATTTAAATGGTAAATATATTTATTAAAATAAACCTTAAAACATAATAAAAGGAGGCCTTTGAAAAATGGCTAATGAAAAATTTATACGAAACAAACCACATTTAAATGTAGGTACTATTGGACACGTAGACCACGGCAAAACTACTCTTACAGCAGCTATTACCCAAGTTTTGTCTACCCGTGGCTTGGCTAAAAGTAGAGCTTATGATCAAATTGATAATGCTCCTGAAGAAAGAGAACGTGGAATCACTATTAAAACTTCACACGTAGAATATGAAACAGAAAAACGTCACTATGCTCACGTTGACTGTCCTGGACACGCCGATTATGTTAAAAACATGATTACTGGTGCTGCTCAAATGGACGCTGCTATTTTAGTTGTTTCTGGTGCAGATAGTGTTATGCCTCAAACTAGAGAACACATTTTATTAGCGCGCCAAGTTGGTGTTCCAAAAATTGTTGTTTTCTTAAATAAATGTGATCTTTCCCCAGATGAACAAATTTTAGAATTAGTAGAAATGGAAGTTCGTGAATTATTATCTCAATACGATTTCCCAGGAGACGACATTCCTGTTATTAGAGGATCTGCATTAAAAGCTTTAGAAGGTGACGCTCATTATGTTGCTCAAGTAAACGAATTAATCGAAACTCTAGACACCTACATTGAAGACCCGGTGCGCGAAGTTGACAAACCTTTCTTAATGCCTGTAGAAGATGTTTTCACTATTACTGGTAGAGGAACTGTTGTTACTGGTAGAGTAGAAAGAGGTCAAGTAAAAGCTGGTGATGAAGTAGAAATCGTAGGACTTAAAGAAACTAGAAAAACTATTGTAACTGCAGTAGAAATGTTTAAAAAAGACCTAGATTTTGCTCAAGCAGGAGACAACGTTGGAGCTTTATTACGTGGAATTAACCGTGAAGACGTACAACGTGGACAAGTTTTAGCTAAACCAGGTTCTGTTAAGCCTCATTCTAAATTTGTTGCTCAAGTTTATGTTTTAACTAAAGAAGAAGGAGGACGTCACACTGCCTTTTTCTCTCAATACCGTCCTCAATTCTATTTCCGTACTACAGATATTACAGGAGTAGTTGAATTACAAGGTGATGTTAAAATGGTAATGCCAGGTGACAACGCTGAATTAGTAGTTACCCTTAACAACCCAATTGCTATCGAAGAAGGAACTAAATTTTCTATTCGTGAAGGTGGAAAAACAGTTGGTGCAGGATCAGTTTCCAAACTTCTTAACTAAAAATTCATTATACCCAACCTTATTAATAAATAAAACCAACATTATGTGGGTTTTTATCTTTTTTAACTATTTTTTATTTTGTATTTTGCCCCTTTTTTGCCCTTTTGCCTTTTTATCGCTTTTTAAAACTCCACAAATCTAACCCAACTCAACTAAAAGATGCAAATTTTGCAATAATGATATTTTAAACACTTATAAAAAAATTAGTTGTGTGCCAAAAAAACGCTATTTATTATCAAATTTCACAAAACTAACCAAAAAACACCACTTTTTGTCATTTTTTGCAATAAAAAAGCAAAATATCTTCCAATTAATTTTAAAAAAAGGTAAAATATATATGTGCTTGTTTATTAAGCAAGTTAAAAAAAGATGTAAATATTTTTTTAAATAATAAGAATAATAAAATAAATTTAATTTTAATAATAAATAAAATTTAAAAAGGTGGTTTAAATGGAATCTAATAAAGTAAATAATTCGTTTACCCAAATTAAAAATAACTTTCTTTCTTTATTTGAAACAACTACTTATAATAATATTGCTACTCGTAAAGGAATTGCTTTAAAAACAATTTTGCTTTTATGTGTTACAGCAATCACTTCAATGTTTTTTTATCCAATTCTAAAACCCGCGATATTAAAAAATCTAAATATTCATGCAATTTATTTTTCCATGATTGCGTTAGGTTTTTTAAATTATGGCATTTATTCTGCAGGATTAAAACAAGTTGAAATTTCTAAAGCTTGTGGATTAATTTATTCTTTTATAGAAGGAATAATTTTATCAATTATTTTTGTTGTTCTAAATTTAGTTTATGCCAATTTAGTTGAAATTGCCTTTATGGCTATTTTTGCAACCTTTATCGTCTTTGTTGCAATGTCCCATGCTTATTATAAAGGTTTTATAAAAGTAACAAATAGATTTAGACAAATTATGCTATATTGTTCTTTTGCTTTGGTGGTTTCTTATATAGTTCGTTTAGTGTTGTCTTTATGCGGCGTTTGGACAATTGAAAATATTATTTACAATAGCTTTTTAACTCTTCCTATTAGTTTAATTATGTTAGGATTTGTATCTATGTTTTTAGCATTTCATTTTGATTACACCGAACAAATGATTAAACAAGGAATGCCTAAAAAATATGAATGGCAAGTTTCTTTGGCTTTTGCAACAACTTTAATTGAAATTTTTTTAAGAATAATGTTAATTTTGCTAAGGTTATTTGGTAAAGAAAGAAAATAAAAAGAAAATAAAAAAGATCACGAATATTCGTGATCTTTTTTTTATTATATTACCTTTTTTTATTCGGTTTGGAATAATAAATTAGTTCTTGTTCCTAATTCCATTGGTAATTCCAATGTTTTTGCACTAACTAATTTAACTCTTATTTGCTTAATTATCTTTTTGCTAGCTTCTAATTCTTGTTGAAAGTTTTTACCTTTCATAGCAATAAAATAACCCTTTTTTTTAACTAAATGAACACACCATTTTAAGATAAGTTCCAATCTAGCCAAAGCGCGAGCAACAACACAATCATAACTGCCATTTTTGGCTATGTCATATTGTTCTACTCTTTGGTGAAAAAAACATATATTATCTAATTCCAAATGGCTTGCTAATTGTTTTAAGAAATTGATTTTTTTTAAAGATGATTCAATGATTACAATTTTTAAATGAGGAAAAAGAATTTTTAAAGGAAAGCTAGGAAAGCCAGCACCTGAGCCAACATCACAAAGATTAGTTACAGTATTAAAGTTAAATATTTTTTTTAAAATTAAAGAATCATAAAAATGTTTATAGCAAACATCAGATAAAGATATTAGAGAAGTAAGGTTCATTTTTTGGTTTTCTTGTTTTAAAAATTCATAGTAAAAAACAAACTTGTTTAATTGCTTTTTGTTGAGTGCAAATTTGTTTTTTAATGATTCAAAGTAAAGCATGATGTTTTTCCAAATAAACTAATAAAATCGAAATATCAACTTGATTGACTCCTAATATTCTTGTTGCTTGTCCTAAAGTTTGGGGTTTGATTAAATCAAGTTTTTCTTGAGCTTCTTTTGATAAATTTTTAATATCTGCGTAATTGATTTTGCTAGGAATTTTTTTTTGTTCTAACCTTGCTAATTTTTGAGCTTCTTTTTGGGCTTTAGCAATATAACCTTCGTATTTGATTTGTATTTCTACTTGTTCATAAATGGTTTTATCTGCTTTTTCCTGTAAAAAATGTTGTAAAGTGCAAAAATTTAATTCTGGTCTTTTTAGCAGTTGTGCTAATGTGGTTTTTTCTCCAAGACTAGCTGAGTTTTGTTGTTTTAAATAAGATAGATTATCTGAATTAACTAAAATTTCATAATTTTTGCTTTTTTCTAATAAAAGGTTTATTTTAGCTTTTTTGTTTTGAAAATTGTTATAATCTTTTTCATCAATCAAACCTAGTTGATATCCGTAATCTTTGAGGCGCAAATCGGCATTGTCGTGTCTTAATAATAAACGAAATTCCGCGCGTGATGTCAAAAGACGGTACGGTTCTTTGGCGCCCTTAGTGATTAAATCATCGATCAAAACACCAATATAGGCTTCATTTCTTTTTAACACAAAAGGAGGTTTATTTTGGAGTTTTAAAGAAGCATTAATTCCTGCCATAAGCCCTTGACAAGCAGCTTCTTCATAACCGCTGGTGCCGTTCATTTGTCCTGCTAAAAAGAGATTTTGGATTTTTTTAGTCTCTAAACTGTGTTTGAGTTGGTTGGGATTAAAAGCATCGTATTCGATAGCATAAGCATATTTAGTGATTTGGGCGTTTTGTAATCCTGGAATAGTTTTAAGGATTTCGTGTTGAACGTGTTGAGGCATGCTGGTAGAAAGTCCTTGTAGATACATTTCATCCAAAGATATGCTTTCTGGTTCAATAAAAATTTGATGACTGTTTTTATCACAAAATCTTACTACTTTATCTTCGATAGAAGGGCAATAACGAGGGCCTGTTCCTTCAACATAACCTCCATACATAGCTGATTGGTTTAAATGTTTTTGGATAACTTGGTGGGTGTTTTGGTTGGTGTGAGTTAAAAAACATGGTTCTTGGGGTCTTTGATTTGTTTGGGGAACAAAACTAAATATTTGTTCTAAATTATCTCCCATTTGTATTTTGGTTTGGCTATAATCAATGCTGTTTTTTTTAACTCTTGGTGGTGTGCCTGTTTTTAAACGAATAACTTCAAAACCTAATTCTTTTAATTGAGTGCTGATACCGTAAGTTGTAGGAACGCCATTAGGTCCCGAGGATTTTTTGGTATCTCCAATTAAAATTTGGCTTGCTAAATAAGTTCCTGTAGTGATAATGACAGTTTTGGCATTAATTTTTGTTCCATCAATAAGACAGACTCCTTGAACTTGGTTGTTTTGGATGACTAGATTGTTTACGAGCCCTTCCAATAGAGTTAAATTGAGTTTTTTTTGTAATATTTCTAAAATAATTTGAGGATATTCTAATTTATCAATTTGAGCTCTTAAAGCTCTTACTGCAGGACCTTTGGAAGAGTTAAGCATTTTTATCTGAATTTGTGCAAGATCTGCAGCTTTTGCCATAACACCACCTAAAGCATCTATTTCACGTACTACAACACCTTTGGCAGGACCTCCGATAGAAGGATTGCAAGGTAAGGAAGCAACTTGTTTTAAGGAGCCTGTAATGAGTAAAGTATTATGTTTTTTTGCCAATATTAAAGCAGCTTCAACACCTGCATGTCCTGCTCCAATAACAATGCTATCGTAGATCATTTGAGTACCTTTCTTGATTGTTTTTTTTGGGTTTTATAATCATTTATTTATCATTTGTTTAATTTAATTCGTTTATTTCGTCTATTGTGTTGTCTTTGTTTTTGGGGTTGTCTTCATTGGGATTTTGGTCGGATTTGGGCTCAACAAAGGTTGGATTGAATTGTTTTTGTTTTTCTTTTAATGATTCATAAAGTTCTATTCCTAATGTTTCTTGGATTTTGTCCAATGTTTCTTGTAATTTTTTATCTCTAAATATGTGTAATTTTTTTTGTTGATTTTTCATCCAATAATTCATAGAAAAACAAGAAGATATCAATACAACAAAAGCAGGAATTCTTAACCAAACAGAAATTTGTCCACTAAGCAAAAAAGCATTTAATAAAATAGGCACTAAAACTGCCACAAATAACAATTTTATTGTTTTGATTAAAGTAGCTTCTTTTTGGAAAATCTGCCATATAAAATCTAGCCACATATCGTTTATATCTTTTTGATAAAAAGCTCCAAATTCTTCGTAATATTTTTTTTCAACCAAAAGGCGGCACACTCCTTTATCAGCAGTCCAAACAGCAAATTGGCGTGATTGAAAAAGAGTACTATAATATTTGCTTTGATCCAAATAATAAAATTCTACTTTGGTTTCTTTTTCTTTTAATGTTGTTTCTTGGGTTAAAAATGGTTCTCCTTGTAAAGAGTTGTAAATATTAGTTAATAATTTAAATTCTTTTTCTTTTTGAAAAAATGAAAAATTCATATGATTACTCCTTTTCCTTTATTTTTTAGTTGTGAAATTGTTATTTTTCGAAAGTTTTTTTGCCAAAATTCATTAATAAAAATTTATTTTTTTTGTTTTTTTAATTTTATGTATTGAATTGTTGTTTTAAAAATTGTTTTTTTGGGTCTTTTATATTAAAAATAACCTTTTCAAACCCTATCTTCCACACAATAAAAATAACTTATGGCTGCTTCAATCAAGACCTGACCAAATTCGTCTCTTATTGTTGAATGATAAGGTTTGAAAAGGCTACCTTAGTTTTGTTGGATAAAAATACTTGTCTTTTGTTAATTTTTTTTGTGATTTGTAAATTATTTTTTTCTTGAAAAAATTTTTAAAAAATTTTGTATTTTTTATTTTAATTTAGAAATTATTTAGAAATTAAAAATCAACATTATTATTATATACTTTTTTTATTTATTTGTGCAAACTTTTTTATTTAATAGATATTTAATGACTTTTGGATCGTTTTTTCTTTGAGGATTTAAATAAAGAAACTATCTTCACTACTTTAATTGCTTTTTTTTGTCCAAAACAATGATTTTATAGTATAATATTTGTTGTATGTTTGTTTGAGTAGCTCAGCTGGATAGAGCAACGGCCTTCTAAGCCGTCGGTCGGGGGTTCGAATCCCTTCTCAAACGCCAGTTTATCTTTTATTTTTTGCACCATTTCCATTAATTTAGTAATTTAGCACTTAGACATTTATATTTATTTTTAATATTTATTTTTTTTGTCCCAAACATTTTCACAAATTTTTATTTTATGTATGTTATTTGTTTTTCAAATAAGAAATAAATATTAAAAATATTTAAAGAACAAATCTCAATAATAACCCTTTTTTTATTTTTGTTTTGTTTTTTATTTTTTTTATTTTTTTATATCAACTTTAATGCATCCCAAAGCTAAAAGACATTAAAAAAGAAAAAAAGAAAAAGGAATAATAAAATAAATGCCTCAAGATCAAATTGTTTTTTTATTAATCTTAACTTTATCCGTTATTTTGATTCTTATTTTGGGTGGTGTAACTTTCATTATTTATTTTTTTGTTGCCAAACCGAAAAAAACGCAAGTCAATATCCAAGATTTTGTGAAACAAGCTTTTTTAGAGTCAGAATCTAGGGTTATTTGTCGTTTGGATGATAAAATTAACAATTTAACTCATCAAAGTCAAGATAGTTTAACTAAAGAAATTAAAGATACTCGCCAACATTTAACAATTAATCTCGAAAATTCTTTAAAAGTTTTAAGAGAACAAAATGCAAGTGGTTTTCAAGAAGTGCAAAACATTCATAAATTATTGTGCCAAAACGATAAAACAGGACAAGCTGGAGAATTTTTGTTGGCACGCGTTTTGGAAAATGTTTCTCATTTTAAAGATAAATTAGTTTTTGAAAAACAATATTTAATGAAAAAAACAAACAATAACGGCAATCGTCTTAAAGTTGATGTGATGTGTAAAGGTTATGGTAAATTTGTTCAAATTCCTATTGATTCGAAGTTTCCTACCACAGATTTTATAGCCTATATTAACGTCACTTCCAACCAAACAGAATTAAAGAGTCGCTTTTTATTTCACGTTAAAGAAAGAATTAAAGAAGTTCAAAAATACGTCAGCAAAGAAGACAACTGCCCTTATGCCATTATGTTTATTCCTTCTGAAAGTATTTTTGCCCAAATTAATTGCGATCCTGAAATAATATCATATGCTTTTAAACGCAATGTTATCATTACAAGTCCTTCGATTTTACTTGCTATTCTTAATTCAGTTGATTATTATTTTCAAATTTTCGAAAGTGTTCAAAACAACGAAGAAAAACTTGAATGTATTGAAAATGTGCTACAAGCGATGAAAAATTTTGATAAAGTCTTTATTTATGATTTGAAAGCGGCTTTGGAAAAAGTTCTCAAAGTGATTGAAGATATTCAAAAAAAAGAAAAAACCTTAGAGCAACGTTATCAAAAATTGTTAGAAGTTCGAAAAAAAGAAAATAACAATTCCAAAAACAACATCAAAAATGAAAAGATAGATTTTTAAATCATTATTTTAACTCCTTTTTGACATTATTTTAACATTATTTTGCAAATACTTTTTTGAGTTATTATATAATATTTATGGATACTATTTTTTTTATTTAGTATCTTATATATTTCATTAATTAAATTATTAAAATTATTTATATTTTTAAATCCAAATTAAAATTAAAAAATTATGCATTCAAATCCAATTTATATTATTTATTATTCTTTATTTTGATATTTTGAGTTTTGGCATGATTTTTATTCAACAACCAAAGGATATCATTTTATTTTTAAATTTACTTCCAAGCAAATCATTATTACTAGCGTTTTTATTGTGATATTACTTGTCATTCCTATTATTATATTTTTTTCTTTAGAAGAAGAATCTCCTCAAGGGTCATCTTCTGATGAAGTTATTGAACAAATGCAATTTTCTGATGAAACACAAAACCCAAACTCAGCCCCTTCGATTTTAGAAAAAAAATCTTTGAAAGATGTATTTATTGAAAAATCAGGAGAATTTTTTGAAAGAGCTATAAAATCTCCGAAAGTATCTCAATCACTAAAAACTTTTTCTAATAAATTATCAAGCACCATTAGCAAAAGCTTTTCGCAAAATAAAAACCAATCACCAAGAAAAGCTTGATTATTAATTATATTAATAAATTCAAATATTTTGCTAGCACATAATAATATATAATAATTAAATATTTTTCATTACAAAAGCTAATCTTTTTAAGGTTAGCTTTTCAGTTTTTTTATTTTTGCCACTATTCATCACAGAACCATTGTTTTTTGTATGGTTTTTGCTGATTTTTTTTTCGCAAACCAAACTTTATTATTTTTTTTAACCCCCAATTTATACATTTTTATTTTTTCATTTCACGATGAAATTTTGTACTGAATAAATTAAAAAAAATAATAAAACTTCCAACCCGCCCCATTCAAAATTAATTATCAATATTTAAAAAAACAAACTTATTTATCGTTTTAATGACAAAATTGCATCAAAAAATCTAATCCCCCCTATTTTTTTATTTTTTGTTTTGCATTACAAATCATTAAACTAAATTCAAAAAGAAAAAGAGGTAAAACAATGATTTTACATTTGTTAACCCCCCCAAAAGAAAGGTATCAAGGATATGAAAGGTGATTATTGGCGAACTCATTGTATAATGGGTTGTTCCCTTCTTGTCTTTGTTTTAATTTGTGGATCAATTATCGGCTATTTTTTGTATTCTTTTTTTAATCAAAAGAAATTAGAAGAAAAAAAACAAGCATTTGACAACAAACTAAAAGAAAAAGAAAAAGATTTGCAACAACGCGAACAAGAAATGATGCGTAATGCCAAAATAGAAATAACTTCTTTAAGACAAAAATTAGAACTGGATTTAGAACAAATAACCAACACAATTGTTGATTTAGAATCCAAAAATAATCGTCGTGAAGAATTGCTTAACAACAGAACTGAGAGCCTCAATAAAAGAGAAGAGCATTTAGATTCTGAACAACAAATAATTAGCCATACTAAAAAAAACCTAGAACAACAAATCAAAGAACAAGAAACAATTTTAAACACCCAAAAACAACAATTAGAAAAAATAGCTTCCTTAACGCAAGATCAAGCCAGACAAATCATAATGAAAGAAACAAGAGACCAAACCACTTATGAAATGATGTCATATATTAAACAAGAAGAAGAAAAAGCCAAAAGCGAAGCATCTAAAAAAGCCAAAAATCTTTTAGTTTTAGCCATGCAAAAATATGCTGGCGATATTACAGGAGAAAAAAATATTAGCGTTGTTAACATTCCTAACGAAGATATGAAAGGACGGATTATTGGGCGCCAAGGCAGAAATATTAAGTCTTTGGAAGTTTTAACCGGAGTAGACTTAATTATTGATGAGTCCCCTTGCACCATTATTTTAAGTAGTTTTGACCCGATTAGAAGAGAAATTGCCAAAAAAACTTTAGAATTTTTGGTCTCTGATGGGCGAATTCATCCTTCTCGCATCGAAAAAGCCTTAGAAACTTCAACCATAGAAGTAGACAATTTTATTAAAGAAATGGGCGAAGAAGCTGCTTTTATTACTAAAATCGGCGAAGTGCACCCCGACTTAATTAAAATTTTGGGAAAACTGCACTTCCGCATTAGTTACAGTCAAAATGTTTTGAAACATTCTTTGGAAGTAGCTTTTTTAGCTGGTAAACTTGCCTCTGAAATTGGCGAAAACGAAATTCTTGCAAGAAGAGCAGGACTTTTTCATGACATCGGTAAAGCTCTAGACCACGAAATGGAAGGAAGCCACGTAGAAATTGGCGTTTCTATTGCTTCCAAATACAAAGAAAAAAAAGAAGTTATCGACGCTATTGCCTCTCATCATGAAGACCAAGAACCCCAATCAATTATCGCTGTTTTAGTTGCAATAGCAGACACCTTGTCTTCCGCTAGACCAGGAGCCAGAAAAGAATCAGTAGAAAACTACATCCAAAGACTAACCAAATTAGAAACTATTGCTAATGCAACAGAAGGAGTTGCCAAATCTTATGCTATTCAAGCTGGGCGCGAAATTCGTGTTATCGTTGAACCAGACAAAATCGCAGACAATTTTATTTTCCAAACTGCCCGCACCATTAAAGAACAAATTGAAAAAGACATTAGTTACAATGGTATTATCAAAGTTACTGTTATAAGAGAAACCAGAGCTGTGGAAATGGCTAAATTATAATCCACCAAAGGAGATAATTAATTCATGAAAATAATGTTTATCGGAGATATTTACGGAAACCCAGGAATTAGTTATTTTTCCGAAAAAGTGGGTTTTTTAAAAGAAACTTACAAACCTAACCTCATTATTGCCAATGCTGAAAACGCTGATAATGGCAAAGGTTTAAGTTTTAAAATTTATAAAAAATTACAAAAATTAGGTGTTGATTTGATGACTATGGGAAACCATGTTTGGAAAAATAAACAAATTAAAAATTTTATTGACAAATCAAATGTAATTCGTCCCATCAATGACACCCAACAATTGGGGCAAGGTTATAAAATTATTGATTGCGAAGATAAAAAAATTTTAGTTATGAATGCTTTAGGACGTGTTTTTATTAACTCCAAATTGCATTGCCCTTTCAAAACTATTGATAATGTTTTGGAACAAAATAAAGCTAAATATGATTTTTCTTTTTTGGATTTTCATGCCGAAGCCACTAGTGAAAAAATTGCTTTAACTCATTATTTTGATGGTAGAATTGATGCTATTGTAGGCACTCACACTCATGTCCAAACTAACGACGAACGCCTTTTTCCCCACAATACTCTTTATATTTCTGATGCAGGAATGACAGGAGCCAAGGACGGCGTCATTGGTAAAGAAAAAGAACCTATAATTCAATCTTTTTTAGGAAATCGTTTTGTTTCAATACCTAATGCCGAAGGAAAAAGACAATTAAACGGTTTACTTGTCACTCTTAAACCTCACAAAACTATTGAAAAGATTAATTTATCAGAATGAAATAAAATTTGTTTTATGAAAACTAAGCGAAAAAGAATCAAAATTATCTTCTGTACCACTTTAATTTTTTTTGTTTTTTAACGCTTTGCATTTTTTTATTTTATTCTGGTTTTTTAATTATTTAAATTATTAAATTGTTATACCAAACATAACTTTTCCATATAAATTTATAATGATTTTATATTTTGGAAAATATTTAATAACCCCAAAACACTTCTACCCTCATAAAGGAAAATTATGAAAAAAGTAATCGCTATTACAGGTCCTACCGCTTCAGGAAAAACTAGCCTTTCTATTAAAATAGCTAAAAAAATTAATTTAGAAATAATTAATTGCGATTCTCTTCAAATGTATCAAAAATACGATATTGGAACTGCTAAAATAACTCTCGAAGAAGCCCAAGGAATTAAACATCATCTTTTAGATTTTCTTGCTCCTGGAACAAATTACAGTATTTATCATTTTCAAAAAGATGCCCGCAAAAAAATCGAAGAAACACCTCTTCCTTTATTTGTGGGTGGTAGCGGGCTTTATCTTAAATCAGCTCTTTTTGATTATGAATTAACTCCTAAATCTTTGTTTTTGCCACCTACTTCTTTACCTGCAATAGAAAATATGATTGATTTTATTAAACAAAAAGATCCTCAATTAATTGCGAACCTAGATTTAAAAAATCCTCGTCGCATCCTAAGCGCTTATCAAGATTTACTTGCAGGCACTTTAAGGTCACAAAAAAATAAAAAACACAATCCTCTATATTCTTCGCTAATTTTTTATCTCGATATTGATAGACAAATTTTGAAAAAAAGAGTTATTTTAAGATTGGAACAAATGTTAAAACAAGGTTTTATAGAAGAAGTTAACCAAATTCAAACTCATTTTCCAAATGCCAATTTTAATATTATTGGTTATCGTGAAATTAAAGCTTTGTTAGAAGGAAAAATAACTTTAGACCAAGCCAAAACCTTAATTATTCAAAAAACTATGCAATATGCCAAACGCCAAAAAACTTGGTTTAAAAATCAAATTAAGCCCATCATTCTAGATGCCTTATCCCCTGATTTAGAAAAAACCACCATTTGCCTTATTAACGATTTTTTAAAAACTGATTAAACATTAAACAATTAAACCAACGAAAACAATTCCAAAAAATAAGAAAGTAATTAGAAATATGATTAATACAAACGATTTTAAAACTGGACAAACCATTAAATTCAACAACCAAATTTATCAAATCCTAGAATTTTTACATGTCAAACCTGGTAAAGGTGCTGCATTTGTAAGAACCAAATTAAGAAACCTAAGAACAGGTAGTGTTATTGACTACACTTTTAACGCTGGTATCAAAGTGCAGCCTGCCTTAATTACTAAAATTAAGATGCAATTTCTTTATGCTTTGGAAGATAATTATATTTTTATGAATACTCAAAATTACGAACAATTAGAAATTAACAAACATCAATTAAAAGATTTTCTTAAATATCTTTATGAAGGGCTTTTAGTAGATATTATTTTTTATGAAAATGATGAAATTGTAGGTATCAGTTTACCTGACAAAATCTCTATTAAAGTAGCTTACACCGAACCTGGAGCCAAAGGAGATACCAAAACTAATTCTTTAAAAGATGCCACTTTAGAAACAGGTTTAGTAATTAAAGTTCCTCTTTTTATCAATATTGGAGAAAAAATTATTATCAATACTGAAACAGGACTTTATTTATCAAGAGACAACAATAAATAAAACACCTTACTTTTGCAGTTTTAAACTACTTTTTTGTTTTATCCACCACATTTAAGCCCTTTTATTATATATTTTTATAAATTGTGTTTGTTAATTTCTTTGTTTGTTATATAATTATAGGTAGTTCATGTCATCTACATTTTGCCTTTATATAGTGTTTTGCGATTTGAATCCGTTTATAAAAATTATAAAAAATAAAAAAAGGATGATGATATTGTGTCTTTTTGGGAAAATTTTTTCAACATAACAAAACAATTTGCTTTTTTTAATACTTTCTTTATGGGTATTCTTTCTGGTGTTATTTTAAGCTCTTTTATTTATTGTCTTCTTTCTTTGTGTAGTGTGAAAAAAACTTTAGCAGCTCATAGACTAGAAAAAACAGATGTTAGTCAACAAGAAATAATTAAATTAATTGAAGCTAAGAAAAAAGATTTCAAAGAAAAAATGAAAAAAGATAAAGGCAATTTTGGGCATTTTTTGATAACTTCTATCCAAGAATTAATTTTAGAAATCTCAAGCCAATTTTATCCCAGCTCCAAATATCCCTATCTGGAACTTACCATTGATGAAAGTCTTATTTTGATGTTTTACATAAATCAAAGAGTTGACAAAGTATTTCAAAACAAAATTTTGATAATGTTTCGCAAAATGACTTTAAAAAGAATCTTTGTAATTAGAGAAATGGTTGTTAAAAAAAACATGATTCAAAAGTATCAAAAAGTTGCCAAAGTAACTAATACTTTTAATAATATCAGAAATTTTTTCAATCCTTTTCATTGGTTTAAAAAAATAATTTTTGACAAACCCTTAGAACTTATTTATCATCAAATAGGAGTTTCTTTGATTGCAATTACAGGCGAAGAAGTTTATAAAATTTATAGTAAAAAGATTTTTGAAACTGAAGAAGACCTCGAAAAAGATCTACAAAAAGTTTTAGATACTATCTCTAAAGTAAGTGCAGATCAAAGCGAAAAAGAGTAATTTACTTAACAAAAGAAATAGGTTTAACAATGAAAACATTTAATTGGTTTCCTGGTCATATGAAAAAAACTTTTGACCAAATTAAAAATAATTTATCTTTGGTTGATATTGTTTTAGTAATTTTGGATGCAAGAATTCCTCTTTCAAGCCTCAATTCTCAAATTTTTTCTTTAATTAACCAACGCCAAAAACCCCTCCTTATTTTGCTAAATAAATTTTCTTTAACTGATCCTTGTAAAATCAATAATTTTATCGCTAATTATCACAAAAAACAAATTCCTGTTTTAACAATTGATGCTATCAAATCCCCTAAACTTCAAGAAATATATCAAAAAGCTTTAACAACAATCAAAGCCAAAAATCCCCTTTTTAAATCTAGAAGAATAGTAACCCAAACTCCCAACATTAAAGCTATGATTGTAGGAACTCCCAATGTTGGCAAATCAACTTTAATTAACAGTTTTGCCCAAAAAAAAGTTTTAAAAACAGCTAATTTAGCAGGCACTACCAAACGCATTCAATGGATTGACATTGCTAAACCCAATATCCAGTTTTTGGATACTCCAGGAGTTTTGTGGCACAATTTTTCTGATCCTCGCATAAGTTTGGCATTAGCACTTGCAGGCTGCTTTAAAGATTCCATTTTACCTTTAGAAAAATTAGGCATTCACGCACTTTGCTATCTTATAAAACATTATGGTACCAATTTGCAAAAACGCTTCAATTTAGACCAAAATGATTTATCTAACCCTAATTTAGTTGATATTATCGGACAAAAAAGAAATATTTATAATAAAAATCAAAAAGTTGATCAATCTAGAGTTTATCAAATGTTATTGCAAGAAATAAGGCAAGGTAACTTAGGGAAATTAAATTTTGACTTAGATGTTTTATCTCTCTTTGAAAAACTTTTCTAAAACCCAACCAACCACCAAACCAAAAAATAGAAACGCAAAACAATTAATTACCCAAACTAACCATATCTTTTAATTGAGGGAGCCCAAAAAATGAAATCAAAAGTTATTATAGTAGAATCTCCTGCTAAAACAAAAACTTTAAGCCGTTTTTTAAATGACGAATTTTTAATTTTATCTTCCAAAGGTCATATTAGAGATTTGTCGCTAAAAGGCAAAGACAGAATGGGAATTGACATCGAAAAAGGATTTATTCCTAAATACAGCATTATCAAAGAAAAAGACAATATCGTAGAAACTCTTATCCAAAAAACTAAAGGTAAAGAAGTGCTATTAGCAACCGATCCTGATCGCGAAGGAGAAGCAATTGCTTGGCATTTATTACAAATTCTTAATTTAGACCCCCAAAAAACTAATAGAATTGTTTTTCGAGAAATTACCAAAGAAGCAGTCTTAAAAGCTTTGCAACAACCTCGCAAAATCGATGAACTATTAGTGTTTTCACAAGAAACTCGCAGAATGCTAGACCGTATTATTGGGTTTAAACTGTCGCGTTTGGTAAGGAGACTCAAATCACAATCAGCAGGAAGAGTGCAATCAGTTGCCCTTAAATTAATTGTTGATTTAGAAGAAAAAATAAAAGCTTTTGTCCCTGAAGAATACTATATTATTACTGCTTTTTTTAAAGATTTTCAAGCAGAATACCAAAATCCTTACAAAGGCAAAACCAAAGCCAAAGAAGCTTTTAAAATTGTCCAACAAATCACAGATAAACCCTTTTTAGTTAAAGAATTAAAACAAAAAGAAGCCAAACAATCACCCAAACCACCCTTTATTACATCTACCCTGCAACAAGAAGCCATCAACAGCCTAAATATGACTTCTAATCAAGTTATGAGAATTGCTCAAAAACTTTATGAAGGAGTTGATATTTTAGGTGAATCTATAGGGTTAATTACTTATATGAGAACAGATTCGCAAAGACTTGCAGACAGCTTTGTTAAAGATGCTCAAAAATTAATTAAAACACAATATGGCAAAGAATATTTAGGTACTTACAAAACCAATAAAAAAGCTCAGTCGCAAGACGCTCACGAAGCTATAAGACCCACTGATTTATCCAAAACGCCCGAAAGCCTATCCCCTCATCTTGATAAATACGAAAATAAACTCTATAAACTTATTTATCAAAGAACTTTGGCTTCTTTAATGACACCTGCCATATTTCAAAAAACCCAAGTTTTTTTTGAAGTTGCAAACCATCTTTTTTTAACTGAAGGTTTGATAAAAACTTTCGATGGCTATCAAAAAATTTTGCAAGATGGCACCAAAGATAAAATTATTCCTTCCTTTAAATTAAATGAAACTTATTTGCCTCAAGAAATCCAAAATTTACAAAAATTTACTAATCCTCCAGCACGCTTTTCTGAATCCACTTTGATTAAAACTTTAGAAAAACTAAATATTGGAAGGCCTTCTACTTACTCTCAAATCATTTTTACCCTCAAAAAAAGAATTTATGTTGATTTAGTAGAAAAACGTTTTGTTCCTACCGAACAAGGAATTTTGACTGCTAAAAACTTAGAATTGTTTTTCAAACAAATTATTGATGTTAAATATACTGCCAAAATGGAAGAAAATTTAGATAAAATCTCTTCAGGATTAGTTAATAATAAAGAATTATTGCAAGAATTTTATGATGCTTTCAAACAACTTTATCAAATAGCCGATCAAAAATTAGAAAAACCAAAAGATATCGAAACCGATCAAAAATGTAATTTATGCAATGCCCCTTTACTCATCAAAAAAGGACGCTATGGTAATTTTTTAGGTTGCAGTCGCTTTCCTGAATGTAAAAATATTGTTTCTTTAAAAGAAAAATCAAGTTCTGTAGAAACAAATCCTTCTATGCAAACCGATCAAAAATGTAATTTATGCAACGCTCCTTTACTCATCAAAAAAGGACGCTATGGTAATTTTTTAGGTTGCAGTCGCTTTCCTGAATGTAAAAATATTGTTAAAATTAAAAAAACTTAAGTTTTTTCGATGAAAAACATAAAAAATTTATTTCATATTTACAATATTTTCAAGTTATTTATATAACAAAAAAGACTATCGATTGATAGTCTTTTTTAATTTATGAATTTATTTAAAACTTTTTGGTTGCTTTTCTTTTTTTAATTTATATACAAAACGAACACATACAAAACGAACACATACAAAAACCATAAACATTAACATAATGAAATTAGCACTGAAATTGGCAAATCCATATGCATTATTTATTTTAATGCTTGTTTTTTCTTCATTTCCAAACCAAACATTTCTAAAGAAATAAAGGGCAGGTATTCTGAAAAGAAAAACACGACCAAAATTTAACAACAAATCATATTTAGGTTGTTTAGCTGCAATTAAGAAAGTAGAAAAAACTTCTAATTGAGTAGTTAATAGACCAGTTGTTAAAAGAGCACCCAACAAAAAGGACTTAAATTCTGGGTTTTTTGCATGAAACATATCTAATGTCATTTGGTCTTTTTTTTCTTTGCCTAAATTTTTAAAAAATAAGCATAAATCATCACCAAAACCAAGCCCACAATATTCTTTAGGAGCACAAATTAAATAAGTAACTGCAAATACTAAAAAACAACAAAATGAGACAAGCATTAAAGTTTTAATTGCTCTTTTGTTATTTTTGTTCCCTAAGTTTTCAGAAACAATCATCAATTGTCCTTCTTTTAACGAAAATGATATTTGAGCAAATAAAGTAATAATGCTATCAGCAACTCCAATTGCACCTAAGCCGCCCAAACCTTTAAATTCGAAAGGAGTTCCAGCTAAAAATGGTTTATCAAATGTGCTATCTATCATAAATAAGGTAAACATTCTTCCGCCTTCATAAATAAATTTGCCTATTGTTAAAGTAATACTTAATTTCAAAATAGTTTTAAGTAATTTTTTGTCTTGAAAAAAAGTTTTAAAAGAAAAATCGCCTAAACTTAAAAATAAAGGATTTTTTTTGTTAAAAAGAGTGAAAAAAGCAACTATTGTAATAAATAAATAAGCAATACATGAAGCTGTTTGCAACCCTAAAACATTGGGACACAACGCTTCTAAACCAATGACTTTGATGCCAAAACATAAAGTACTTAATCCAATTTTTAAACCCATCATAATACAGTTTAGAACCAAAATTTTTTTAAGTTTTCCCAAAATTCTTTCAATTCCTAAAAAGAAAACATTAATAGCAGCTAAAATAGTGCCCAACATTTGTAATCTAAAAGCGTTAATGCAAAGATTTTTTTCCTCAGTTGTTATTGCCTTTGGTACTCCGTTAATTACTTTTTCCTTTAAAAAAAGACTACAAATAGGGCTGGAAAAACCAATCATAACACAAGCTACAACCAAACTTACTATGAATAACAAAACAAAAACGCTAGATGCTATTTTACGAGCTTTTAAAGATTTAACATTTTTATTTTTACCCACTTCGCGCGAAATTAATGCAACTCCTGTAATTCCTAAACAAACTCCTACTGCTTCTACAATGCTTTGAGCGGATTTGGAAAATTGAATGTAGCTTTGGGTTGCTCCTTCTAGACCAGCTCCAAAAAAAGTATCAACACTACCGAAACAAGCTTTAAAAATATTAAAAACAATAATAGGCAAAGAAATAATCCATAAAGCTTTTAATAAGTTTCCCTCCAAAACAAGCCTACTTATTTTATCTTTTTTATTAATTACTTTGTTTTTCGTCATTTATTTAAAAAACCTTCCTTTTGATTTGAAATTAATTGAAATTAATTGATAAATTATTATATTTATTGCATTTGTTGTGCAAAAAAGTATAAATTTAAAAAACAAATGGCAGTTATTTTTTGCATTTTTAAAAGTGTTTATTTGTATCTTTTTTGTCAAGGTAAAAATTAATTATTTTTCAAACAAATATTTTTGCCTTTATTTTAAGGATTTTTAATTAAGGATTTTTAAAGTTTTTCAAAAAAGATTTTAGGTTTAATTGGTTAAAGTTTTTGTTTTCTTTTAGCAAGCATTTGATGAAAAAACATAACAAAAAAATGCTTATTAAATCTAAAATAACTGCAAATTGTTTTCTTAACTACTCTTTAAGTATAACATATAAAAAAATAAGTGTTAATATTTTTGCTACTCCCAAAGATAAAAAACAACTAAAAAAAGGAAATCCAAATCCAAAAAGCTAATAAAATTATTCCAAAAAAACAACTTCATTATTTTTTTTGCAAACTTATTTTTCAATTGTTTTATTTATTTTAGCCAATAAATATTTGTTGCAATATTTTGTTTATTTTGCGAAAAAGCCCCCAATATCACAAAATTTTTACAAAAAGAACAAAAATAATACGTTTTAATTGCAATATTTGATTAAATCGTATACAATTTAAATGTAGCTGTTAATAAATCAAAAAATTCTAAGACTAGCATAAAAAGTTTTTTCATAAAAATTTTCATAAAAAAAGATTAGTTAGTTTTTGAAATACCTAAAAATTTACTTAAAATAATAATTTATAATTTGGATAAAGACACAAAAAAGACAGTTAAAACAAAAACCAAACTAATCATATTATATTTTATTATTTTTTTAAATGCTTTGGAACTTTTTCAAGTACACTATTTTTTTACTTATTAACATTTAACAACTATTTATTTCATTTATTTTAATTTTGACTCGCGCACGCGGATTTATTAAAAAACATTCATCAAACTAATCATTTAACAATATTTACAATATTTCAAAAATATAAAGGAGACTTAATTTTAAAATGAAAAATGAAAACCAAAAAGCAAAAACAACAACAAAAGAAAACAAAAAAATTGCTGTGTTAACTTCAGGCGGGGATGCTCCTGGAATGAATGCAGCTATTCGTGCTGTAGTTTTTGAAAGCGCTAAACAAGGATTTGAAGTTTTCGGCGTAAAAGATGGTTATTTAGGACTTTTTAATAACCAAATCGAAATCTTAAATCCTCAAACATTTCCTCGTGTTCTTAATGTGTCTGGTACTTTTTTGGGAACTGCTCGTTTTTTAGATTTTCAAAATAATTTAGATGTTCGCAAACAATGCGCCCAAAATTTAAAAACTTTAGGAATTGATAAATTAGTTGTAATTGGTGGTGATGGTTCTTATAAAGGAGCATCCAAATTGCACGAACTTGGCATCCAATGCGTAGGACTGCCAGCCACCATTGACAATGATATTTGTGCCACTGATTTTACTATTGGATTTAGCACTGCTCTCAATAATATTGTAGATGCCATCGAAAAATTGCGCGATACTTCTGTTTCTCACAAACGATGCAGTATTATTGAAGTGATGGGACGCCACAAAGGGGATTTGGCTTTATTTGGTGGACTTGCTGCAGGAGCAGACGTTATTGTTACTCGCGAAAATCTTTTATCCCAAAAAACTATTTGCCAAAAAATTAAATCTTTGCGCCAAGCAAACCAAAGACATGCTATTGTAGTTGTCACTGAACATATTTTTGATGTTGCAAGTTTAGCCAAAGAGGTAGAAAATTACAGTGGTTTCGAAACTAGAGCCCAAGTTTTAGGACACATTCAAAGAGGTGGTAAACCAACTGCAGAAGATCTAGTCCTTGCTTTTAGAATGGGAAGTTATGCCGTTTCTTTATTGCAACAAAACATTTTTAATTGTGCTGTTGGTACTTGTGGACTTAATTTGCATTACACTATTTTTGGTGATCTTTTTGAAAAAACTTATGAAAAAAATGAATTATTTAATGTAGTAGCTAAATTGTTGTAAAATGATTGTAGAATAAAATATTGTATTTATCAAAATTAATTTTTGTACTTCCAAATCCCAAACCCCAAATAAATTACAATTGATTTTGATATAAATACTAAAAAAATAAAACGGAGTATATTTATGTCTACTGAAAAAAATCATTTTCCACACCCTTCCAAACCTGCCAACCAAACCCCTAAATCATTTAAAAGACCTATTTGGATCAATTTAATTATTCTTACTTTTCCCATTGCTATTTATTTGTTATTTCAACAATTATCCGTATCCATTGATTTTTATATTATTGGGAACCAACCCAATTCCAGCACCAATTTAGATAAAAACATCTCTTATATGGCACAAATTAAAAAAATTTTGCAAAGTGTTGCTATAGCTTTAGGTGGAGCAGGTGTTATTTTAGTAGCTAGAGAATACAAAAAAAAGAATTTTACTAAAGCCAAACAATACGCTACCCTAGCTTTTTTATTGGCAATTATTTCTTCTTTATTCTTTTTAGTGGTTTTGGGTTTAGGTGTCCTTTTACCAGCTCCATTTGGAGATATATTTTTAAATAAAAGTTATCATAGCCAAAATGGACTTACATATTATTATCTTATTTTAATTACTTTTGTAGCTATTACTATGAATGCAGTTTTTATTGGATTAGAACGCGCCAAGGAAAAAACTAGATTTGTTTTAATCCTTAATATTTGTCTTATTATTACAAGAATTAGTATTTCTTTTGCTTTTAAAGCAATCAAACAAAACCAAGTTAATTTAATTGATTTAGCCCTAGCTGATTTAATTGCTAATTTATTGCTTACTTTGGTAACTTTTTATTATATGTTTAGTTCTAAAAATATTTTTAAGTTGCAATTTAAAAACCTAGTCTTTTCTAAACGCACAGTAAAAACTATCCTGAAATTAGCAGTAACATTAATTATTGCCAAATCTACTTATGAAATTGGCAAACTCATTATTCTTGCTATGATAGACAGTTATTTTACCAAAGATCAAGAAAACTTAGTAGATATTTTTGGATTTGTTATGGCAGTTAATGGTATTTTTTATGCTATTTCTAATTCTTTTGAAGGTAGTCAATCTGCTATGGTATCTCAAAGTGTTACTTTTCAAAGCAATAGCAAAACTTTTAAAATCTTTAAAAATGTTGTTGTAATTACTCTTATTATAGGAATTATTGGAGTATTTATAAATCAATTTTGTGGTGAACAATTATTGCGTGCCTTAAAACCTGAAAAAGTTTTTACCAAACAAGAAATAACATCCTTTAAAGAAATCCTTAATTGGGAACAAACTTCTTTGTTTTTTTCTGTATGGACTACTTTAATGATGGGTTATGTCGCATCTTATAAGAAAAATGCTAATCTTATTTTTGTAATTAATCTTTTAAGAGTTGTTTTAAGAATAACTATTTTATGGTTTTTGCATGACATTTTGCCCCAATTAAAAGATGTTTCAATTCTTGATGCTACTCAATGTGGTTTAAGTACTTTTGGAAGCAATATTATTGTCTTTTTGACAACTACTTATTTATTTGTATCTTTTTTGCGTCAAAACAAAATCAACCAAACCCCGCGTTTTAAGAAAAATAAAAATAATGCTTTGTAAACCAAAATTATTAAATAAAAATTAATACAATACTGAAAAACATTTAAAAATATTTAAACATTTAATAAATGAGAATAAAATATTTAATAAATTATAACAAAGCACCAAATAATAAATAATAAAAGGAGTAAAATTACACAATGTTGAAATTAAACCTTGAAGGGATTTATAATTTTTTAGATTGGCACAATTATGCCCAAACCTTGGCCCCTCAAATCAAAGTCATACACCAAAAATTACATCAAGACCAAAAACTAAAAGAAAAATATTTGGGTTGGTTAGAACTACCCTTACATTTTGATTTCCAAGAACTTGAAAAAATGAAACAACTAAAAAATTCCCACCCTAATTTAGATGTTTTAGTAGTAATTGGCATTGGAGGCTCTTATTTGGGCGCCAAAGCAGGAATTGAATTTTTGCAAACGCCCTTTAAAAAAACTAAGCCAGAAATTCTTTTTGCAGGTCATCAAGTATCAGGCAATCACTTAACTAATTTGCTCCATTATCTTAAAGACAAAAATTGGGCAATTAATGTTATTTCAAAATCAGGTACCACTTTGGAACCAGCCCTTGCTTTTAGAATCTTGAAAAAAGAAATAGAAGAAAAATACGGCAAACAACTTGCCAAAAATCGTATTTTTGTAACCACTGACAGCCAAAAAGGCGTTTTGTTAAATTTAGCCCTTAAAGAAGGTTATCAAACATTTGTTATTCCTGATTCTGTGGGTGGAAGATTTAGTGTTTTTACAAGTGTAGGCATCCTTCCTTTTGTTTTTGCTAATTTAGATGTTGTCTCAATGATGAAAGGCGCTTTGCAAGCTTATCACGACACTTTTCAAGAAGACCTTTTTCAAAATCAAGCCTATCAGTACGCTTTAGCAAGGTATTTGCTTCACACCCAACAAAACAAAAAAATGGAACTATTGGTAAGTTACGAACCGAATCTCCTTTCTTTTTCGGAATGGTGGAAACAATTATTTGCTGAATCTGAGGGCAAAGAAGAAAAAGGGCTTTTTGTAGGAGCCACCAACAATTCTACTGATCTACATTCCTTAGGGCAATTTATCCAAGAAGGCACCAAAATGCTTTTTGAAACGGTTTTAAATGTTACATCAATAAAAGATGATTGTGTTGTTCCTCACATTCCAAACGAACTTGATAATCTTAATTATGTAGCTGGAAAAACTTATTCACAAATTAATCAAAAAATTCTTCAAGCCACTAAACAAGCCCACATTGAAGGTAAAGTTCCTAATTTAGAAATTGTCATTCCTACTTTGGATGCATATCATTTTGGATATTTAGCGTATTTTTTCCAAAAAGCTTGTACAATGTCAGGTTTGTTGTTAGGAATTAATCCTTTTAATCAACCCGGAGTAGAAATATACAAACAAAAAATGTTTGCTTTATTAAAGTCATAATTGCAATTATTACAAAAATATTCATTTATTACACATTAAAATACATTTTTAGCAAAAAACCATTATAATATTTATGGTTAGTAAATTTAACTATTTGTCCCACAAACAAAAGTTATTTTATTTTTCATTTTATAATTAAAAACCAATTTAAAAAAGGAGTATTAATTATGCCATATATTGAAAGTATTTTAGCGCGCGAAGTACTAGATTCCAGAGGAAATCCTACAGTAGAAGTAGAAGTTTATACAGAATCAGGAGCGTTTGGAAGAGCTATTGTTCCTTCAGGAGCTTCTACCGGACAACACGAAGCAGTTGAATTAAGGGATGGGGATGCCAAAAGATTTTTAGGTAAAGGCGTTTTGCAAGCTGTTAAAAATGTTACTGAAGTTATTCAACCAGAATTAGAAGGTTATTCTGTCTTAGAACAAACTTTAATTGATAAATTATTAATTAAACTTGACGGAACTCCTAACAAATCTAATTTAGGAGCTAACGCTATTTTAGGTGTTTCTTTGGCTTGTGCTAAAGCTGCAGCTAACTACTTAAATCTTGAGTTTTATCAATATGTAGGAGGCGTTTTACCTAAACAAATGCCAGTTCCTATGATGAATGTTATCAACGGTGGAGCTCATGCTTCTAACAGTGTTGATTTTCAAGAGTTTATGATTTTACCAACTGGACCAACATCTTTTAAAGAAGCTTTACGTTATGGGGCTGAAGTTTTTCACCATTTAGGAAAAATTTTAAAACAAAAAGGACTCCCAACTACAGTAGGAGACGAAGGCGGATATGCACCTGACCTTAATTCTAACGAAGAAGCCTTACAAATCATTTTGGAAGCTATCAAAAGTGCAGGATACGAGCCAGGAAAAGACATTTTTTTAGGAATGGACGTTGCAGCTTCCGAGTTTTATGACAAAAAACTTCAAAAATACGTTCTTGCATCTGAAAATAACAAAGTTTTTAGTAGCCAAGAATTAGTTCATTATTACGAAACTTTAGTTGCTAAATATCCAATTATTTCAATCGAAGACGGACTTGATGAAAATGATTGGGATGGATGGAAATACTTAACCCAAAAATTAGGTAACCAAATCCAATTAGTAGGGGATGACGTATTTGTTACTAACACCCAAAAATTAGCTCAAGGAATTGAAAACAAAATAGGAAACTCTATTTTAATTAAATTAAATCAAATAGGAACTCTAACAGAAACCCTAGAAACAATTGAAATGGCAAAAAAAGCTTCTTACACCGCTGTTATTTCTCACCGTAGTGGCGAAACCGAAGACACAACTATTGCTGATTTAGCTGTTGCTACTAATGCGGGTCAAATTAAAACTGGTTCTTGTTCACGTACTGATCGTATGGCAAAATACAATCAATTATTAAGAATTGAAGACCAATTAGTAGAAGCTCCTTTTTTAGGATTAAAAACTTTTTATAATTTGAAAAAATAAATCCCAATTAAACACAAAACACAAGTGATTTAATAATACAAACAATATAAAAACAAAATAACATTATTATTGACAAGACCATTGTTTAAGATGTTCTTTTGAGGTAAGGAGTTTGGGAATATGACTAAAAAATTTGTAGGATTAATTATTTTAGATGGCTTAGGCTTAACCGACCAAAAAGAAAATAACGCTTTTCATTTGGCAAAGACTCCCTATCTAGATTATCTTTTAAAAAACTTTCCCAATACCACTCTTAAAGCCTCAGGTGAAGAAGTGGGTCTTCCCCAAGGTCAAATGGGAAATAGTGAAGTAGGACACCTTAATTTAGGAGCAGGAAGAGTTGTTTATCAATCGCTTACTCAAATTAATAAAGCTATTCGTGATAAATCTTTTTTCACCAACAAACAATTTCTCCAAGCCATCGAACATGTTAAAAAAAACAACAGTAAAATGCATCTTTTAGGACTTATCTCTGATGGAGGAATTCATTCTCATTTAGATCATTTTAAAGCTTTATTTGATTTATTAAAAGAAAATAATTTAGCAAACAACACCTTTTTACACGCTTTTACTGATGGAAGAGACACAAGTCCTCATTCAGGTATTAACTACATTAAAGACCTTCTTGATTATGGCTTTAATATTGCTTCTGTTGTTGGTAGATATTATGCTCTTGACCGTGATAACAATTGGAACCGCATTAATTTAGTCTATAATATGCTTACATCCAAACAAGCTCCTGTTATTGACTGGCCATTAGAAAAAACTATACAAAATTTTTATAATCAAGGCATTACAGATGAATTTATCACTCCTTTTATTACCAATCCAAATGGTTTAATTAATGATAATGATGCAGTTATTTTTGTTAATTTTCGTCCTGACCGTGCCATGCGTCTTGCAACTGCTCTATCTAATCCTTGTGCTACTAATGCTTTTTGTTCTGAGGGTAAAACCAATTTTTGCGGTACTAAATTATTAAATAATCTTTTTTTAGTAACAATGACTAAATACAGCGCTCAAGTTAAAAGTGTAGTTGCTTTTGAAAAAATAACTCTAAAAAATATTTATGGTGAAGTAATTGCCAATTTAGGAATGCACCAACTAAGAATTGCAGAAACTGAAAAATATCCTCATGTAACTTTTTTCTTTGATGGTGGCAAGGAACTGCAATTAAAAAATGCAGATAGAATCTTAATTCCTTCTCCCAAAGTAAAAACTTATGATCTTAAACCCGAAATGAGTGCTTTAGAAATTACCAACCATGCTAAAAATGCTATTTTATCTGGTAAATACGATACTTTAATTCTTAATTTTGCAAATCCTGATATGGTAGGACATACTGGTTTTTTAGATGCTACCATTAAAGCGATTCAAACAGTAGACAGCTGTCTTAAAGAAGTTTTAAATGCCATTTTTGCAGTTAAAGGCAAAGCCTGTATTGTAGCAGATCATGGAAATGCCGAACAAATGACAGATAACCAAGGAAATCCACACACAGCTCATACCACTAATTTAGTTCCTTTCATCGTTACAGATAAAAATGTTGTCTTAAAACCGGGTTCTTTATGTGATGTTGCACCCACAATGCTAGATTTATTAGAAATTAAAAAACCTCAAGAAATGACAGGAAATAGTTTAATTAAAAAACTAGTTTAATCATTAACTTTATTATTTAAGAATACCATAATTAATTATTTAAGTTATTTTGATTACTTATTTAGCTAATAATTTTGAAAATAAAAAATCACAAAAAACAATTTATTAACCATTTATTTATAACTTTATTATTTATATTACATCATATTTATGAATTTATTAGTTATTTTATTTTTTTTGTGTAGAATTGGAGTAAATTATAATGAAAAAAGACAAACAAATAAAGATTTTTGGGTTTCACCCTTTAATGTTTCTTTTTTTTGTAGTTGTTTGTGCTTTACATCTTTTTGCAGTTAAAGAATGGGGAATAAAAAAATTATATCATCCTCTTTTAACCCCTTTATTTATTATTTTTGTCTTAGGATATGGTCTTAATTTTATTGGTGATAGTGTCCCTTATTTAAATAAAATAGGATTAGGATTTTTGCTTTGTATTTTTGTTACTTCTTATTTAGTTTATAAAGGATGGATACCGCAAGATTTAGCAGACAAATGTAATGAAAATTTTTTCAGTACCAAAACACCAAATAATCATTTAGGATCTGATTTTGCTAACTTTTTTATAACTTGTGTTATTGCTGGAAGTATTTTAAGTGTTGATAGAAATTTATTAAAAAGATCGCTTTCTAAGTTTCTTCCTTTAACATTAATTGTTTGTTTAGTAGCTATTTTAAGTGTTGGTTTTGTAGGATTCTTATTTAATTATCAAAAACCAGAAGGGTTTAGCACTCAAGGTTCCTTTTTAGACTCTATTTTTTATGTAGCTGTTCCGTTAACAAATGGAGGAACTAATTTAGGTATTAATGGTTTTGCAAATGGTATTTATAAAGATGCTTTTCCTCAATTAGATCAAAAAACTATTAGAACAGCAATTATAGTGCCTTTAATTATGGCTAGATGTTTAAGTATTTTATTTGCTGGCTTAATGTATGTTATTTTTGATAAAACTAAATTTAGTGGTAAAGGAAAATTAGAATACAAAAACAATAAACTTACACCTAAACCAACAGAGAAAAAAACTCCTTTAGAATATAAAAATATTGGTATGGGTTTAACGATGATTTTTGTATTATTTAGTTTAAGTGGTCTTTTAAATAAATTATTATGGGGTTATTTAGAATCGTTAGTTTATTTTATTCTTTTCTTAATTTTGATTAGAGTTTTTAATTTATTATCACAAGAAAATCAAAGTCATATTTCTCAAGCAGGACAAGTAATATCTAAAAATTTCACTATTCCTATTTTAGCAGGTTTGGGAATGACAGTTAAATGGCAACAATTAATGGGAGGAATAAAACAAATACCTGTTTTAACTATGGTTTTAACTGCTTTATTGGTAGTTGTTTTAGTATCCTTTGTTCTTGCTAAAGCTTTTGGTTTTTATCCTTTTGAAACATCTCTTACAGCTGGTTTAGGTGCTTTAAGTGTAGGAGGAACTGGACATTTAGGAATAATGTCAATAAGTAAAAGAGACAATTTATTACCTTTTATTATGATTGCTACTAGAATTATTGGACCTATTATCTATATTTTGGCTTATTTCTTATTTAATTTTTTTTATATGTCATAATGTCATAATTTAACTAATTTTGACAATCATTTTTATATTTTAAAAAACAAAAAAGGATGTAGTTATTCATGAACAAAACTAAAATAATTTGTACCTTAGGACCTGCTTCTTATGATAAAAACATTTTACAAGCCTTAATTCAAACAGGTTTGAATGTAGCAAGATTTAATTTTTCTCACGCTCAATACGAACAAACTAAACTTTTAATGAAAACCATTAAAACTATTAGCGATAAATTAGACAAACACACAGGACTTATGTTAGATACTAAAGGACCTGAAATTAGAACTCACGAATTTGATGGTGTAGTAACAATTCAAAAAGATTCTGAAGTAAAAATATCTATGACAGAAGTTTTAGGTAATGCTAAACTTTTTTCAGTTAGTTATTCTAATTTATACAATGAATTAAAAGTTGGCGATATGGTTAATATTGATGATGGATACTTATCTTTGGAAGTTGTAGGCAAAGACGAAGCCAAACAACAATTAGTTACTAAAGCCAAAAATACTCACTCCATCAAATCTCGTAGAGGTGTAAATGTTCCTAAAGTTAATTTAGAAATGGATTTTATTTCTCCTAAAGATTATCAAGATATTGTTTTTGCTGCCCAACAAGATTTTGATTATATTGCTGCTTCATTTGTTAGAAGAGCTCAAGATGTCAAAGATATTAGAAAAATTTTACAAGAACAAGGAAATTCCAACATCCAAATTATTTCTAAAATAGAAAATCAAGAAGGTGTTGATAATTTAGAAGAAATCATTCAAGAATCAGACGGTATTATGGTTGCAAGAGGTGATTTAGGAATAGAAGTTGATGGTGAATTAGTACCACTTTACCAAACACGTATGATTACTAAATGTTTAGAATACGGCAAACCAGTTGTAGTAGCTACTCAAATGTTAGAATCTATGCAAAGAAATCCGCGTCCAACCAAAGCTGAAACTTCTGATGTCTTTAATGCAGTTAGAGAAGGCACCACCTTTACTATGCTATCGGGCGAAAGTGCTTCAGGTGAATATCCTGTAGAAGCTGTAACTTATATGAAAAAAATTAATTATCAAGCTGAAAAAGTAGTTAATTATCAAGCTTTATCACAAGTATACCAACCTAAAAACTCCAAAGAAAACCTTTTATTAAGTGCTGTGGAATTGGCTTTACGCACCGATGTTAAAGCAATTGTTGTCTATGACTTAAAAGATGCTTATAATGTTTCTAAATTTCATCCATCCGTTCCTGTTTTGGCTTTAGTTAAAACTGAACAAGAAGCTCGTCGTTTAGTACTAAATTTTGGGGTTTGTCCTTTTGTTTCTGAAACCAAATTACAAACTAAATTGGAAGAACTTACCCAAAATCAAAGTAGTAATTGTCTTGTTGTTAAAGATGGGATGCTTTATTTTAAATAATAACATTAAATAACAACGAACCAAACATAAATCAAAAAAACATTCAAATTATAATTTAGGTAGTTATTACATCATATTTTATATTAAAAAAACAGTAGATTGAATTTGCAATCTACTGTTTATTTTTTTAAATTTTGTAAAAAAGTGTTTTTGATTGTCCTGTGTGTTTACAATATACATCAATTTTTCTAAGACTTTTGATATGAGTATTTGACAATAAACCTTCTATTTTGTAGTTATAAAAAGGAAATTTTAACTCTAAATTTAGTCCATCAAGTAAACAAGGCACTTCAATTTTACATTTAACAGGAAAAGTGGCAATAATTTCATTGGTGTTAATATTTTTTAAAGCAATGTGTTTGACATCCAAATAAGAAGGTCCACCCAAAAAACATCCTTTTTCATAAATAAGGTCAGTGCAAAAGTTGTTTTGAATAAAGTTTTTGTCATTAAAAGGACTTTCATCTTGCCAAAGAATATACATATTTTGAGCACCATTACCTAAAGTTTTTAATGCCTCCAAAGAATAACAATTATTATCTTTATTTCTTTTGCCTCCATCAAAATAAACTAATAAAAGGTTTTGGGGTATTGGTTCTTTGATGCGTGAATCAAAAAAAACTGTGGATTGGATAATTTGAGAATTATACAAACCATAAGAAAAGTTAATTCGATAATGTTGATTAGAAAAGTTTTTTCGTAACCATTCTAACGCCATATCTTTATCGCTTTTTTTCCCTAAATATACATTATAAATGTTCATTCCTTGGATTTGAGATTCCAATTGAGGTTTAATTTGATCACTAAATTGATTATCTAGTTCTTTGGGTTTGTTTTTTTCATTTTCCAAAAGTAAGATTTGTTCTTTTAAATCAATAATTTTTTGGTTTTGGTAAACTAGTTTTTTTTGCATCACTTTTATTTTATTTTTGGCTTTTTGTAAATGAGGATTTTTTTTGATAGTTTGTGTGTTGTTGTTTTGGTTAGGTTTGGGAGTTGATTTTAGTCTGTATTTGGGTGTTTCTTTTATTTCTTCAATTTCTGTTATTTGTGGATACAATGTTTTTTTCCCTTTTTGATTGGGATTATCTAAATTGTTTTCTTTTGCTTCTGGAGCTTGTTCTTCGATTTTTTCATTTTGGTTTTTTGGTAAATCTTGTAAATCATTATAATTAAAATTTTTAGAGGATAAAGAAGTATTTTTAGTAGAATTTTGTGAAGCTTCTAAAGCAAAAAAGTTATTTTGCCATCCTAACCAACCAAATATTATTAAAAGTATAGAAAAGATTATTATTACAATAATTATCTCTTTTTTAAAAGATGGCATTTTCAATTATATTTTTTTTCCAACATTTCTATTTTATTTTTTATAAATTTATAAATATAAAATAAAAAAGAGGCTATAAACCTCTTTGATATTTTTTAATTATGATTGAGTATTTCTTTTTTTAAAAATAACAAAAAGCAAACTTAAAAAAGTTATGGAAATTAATATAATGCAAGCAATAACAATATAAAATCCATAATCTGTTTTTTCGCTTGTTATTTTAGGAGATAATATTGTTTGTGAGTTGTTTTGCAACTCTTCTTTATTGGACATAGAAGTTGTTAATGTTTCAGATAAAGTATTGTCATCATTTAATAAAAGTGCGACTGCTTCTTTAACTTTTTGCATAACTAAGTCTCTAGTTGAATCTGGGTTTCCTGCTTCTTCTGCAATTACATTTTCAATTGTTTCATCTAATTGATTTTGTTTTATGGGTGAGTCAAATGGAATATTATATTTTTTTTTAACTTCTGCAATAAACTCTTCTTTATTTATTTTTTTAATTTGATAAGTTAATTTAGCTTTTCCTTTATATTTAGGAGATTTATCAAATGCTTCAATAGTTATATAACCTTTTGAGCGATCTTTTTTAGGAAAATGAACATCTTCTTTTGTAATTACTAAACCATTATTTTTACTTTTAATGGCATTTAATAAATCCTCATTAGAAATCAATGATTCACTGTGAATTTTATTTAATTCTATATCCCCTAAAGCTTTATTTTGAATTAAAACATTTAGGTCTTCTTTGACATTAAAAATAACTTCTACTTGACCTTTAATTTTTTTAGAATTTTCTTTTGCTTTGACAGTTGCTTTGTTATTGTTTATCGAAACAACTTCTAAATCGTCTCCAATAGCAAGACCATTTATATTTTTCTGATTTTTTACAATTTTTTCAATGATTTTTTTGTCATTTGGTGCACTTTCAAAAGATCCTATATTTTTTTCAATAGTGCTGATATCTATTGGTTCTGTTCCAGCAGCTTTTAAAGTGTAATTAAAACTTATTACAAATAAGATCAAAAGTAATAATGCACTTAAACAATAAATAAACCTTTGTTTTAAACAAGGTTGTTTTTGGTAAATATTTTTCAATGATTTTATTTTTGCTTTCTAATATCTTAATCTTTGCGAAATCCAAATGTACAAATTTGTAAAATGCAAAAAGTTTAAGATGAAATAAAGAATTTTAAACGAATTTATTACTAGCGGTTTTTGAAAATTTTTCGAATTCCTTTAAAATCCACTAATATTATAACTGAATCAAAACGAAAAAGAAACACTTTTTTATTTTTTTATAAAAAAAATATTTTTCTTTTTTTAAATGCTAAAATAATGTTAAAATTTAAGTATTAAGATGTAGATAAATTATAAAAATAAATGTAGAATTAATATTTTGTTTTCCGCCTTTCCCTCTTATTTTTGCTCAAATATCTGCTTATTATATGGATTAATATTGATTATTATGACTGAAATTAAAAAAAATACCTTATCTACGCTTACATTTTATTTTGTGTTTGTATTTTTGATTTTGCAAGTGTTTACAACAAAATATACAAACAAAAAACAACATAAGCAACAAACAAAAAAATTAAAATTAACAAAATTAACAAAAAAAATAAAAATAATAAAAAATAGGTTAGAAAATGATTGATTTTAAAAAAGAGGTTTTAAAAAGAAAAGACGCCTTAATTGAGGCTTTGCAAACATTATTAAAAATTAACACCGAACTTACCACCTTTGATCCTAATAGAACAGGCGCTCCTTTTGGCGAAGGAAATCAACAAGCCCTTGATTTTATGCTTGATTTAGGCTCCCAAAGCGGCTTTAAAACCCTGAATTTAGAAGGATACGCTGGTCATATTGAATACGGCAACCAAAAAGAATGGGTTGGTATGATTGGTCATTTGGATGTAGTGCCAGCAGGAACCGGTTGGACTTATCACCCTTATAAAGGTTTTATTGCCAATGAAAAAATTTATGGCAGAGGTGCACAAGATAATAAAGGACCTACAATTGCTGCTTATTTTGCTTTAAAAATCTTGAAAGAACTCAAATTGCCTTTATCAAAAAGGATTAAATTAATTTTGGGTGTGGATGAAGAAACTGGATTTCGTTGTATGAAACATTATTTTACTAAATTGCCTGAAGTGCCTGTGTCTGGTTTTGTTCCTGACAGCCATTTTCCTGCTATTTATTGCGAAAAAGGAATTGGGGATTTTACTTTTGAAGGCACAGTTTTAGATAATAGAATTGTAAGTATTCAAAGCGGGCAAGCCTCTAATGTTGTTCCTGATTTGGCACAAGCAGTTCTAAAATTTGATCCTAACTACTCAGATTTATTCCATAATTTTGTTAAAACCAACAGCATCAAAGCCACTTTAGAACCACAAGGCGATTTGTTAAAGTTTGAAGTTCACGGCGTTTCTGCGCATGGTTCGACTCCTGAAATAGGAAAAAATGCCCTTTATGATTTGATGAAAGTTCTTAAAGCATTGGGAATTACAAATACTTTGGTTGATTTTTTTGATCAATATTTGGTAGATAGTTTGGATGGAAAAAAATTAGGCATTAATCACTTTGATGAAGAAACTTATAATTTGGTTTGTTTTTCTGGAGTTTTAAAATTAGAAAATAATCAAGCTTTTTTAACTCTTAATTTAAGATATCCTAAAGGAATTACATTTGAAAAAATCCTTTTTCAATTGGAAAAAGCAGCCAAGAGCCAACATTTTTGCCTCAAAAATACCATTCATCATCCCATTATGTATGTTGATCCTAAAAGTGAATTAATGCAAACATTATTAAAAGTTTATCAAAAACATACTAATGATTTAGTTTCCAAACCTATGTGTGTGGGTGGTGGTTCTTTTGCAAAATGCGCCCCTAATTTAGTACCTTTTGGACCTACTTTTGTCGATGAAGTTTCTTTAATTCATCAAAAAAATGAATCTATTTCAATTGATAAATTAATTACCTTAACTGTCATTTACACAGAAGCTTTATATGAATTAGCAAAATAAAATTAACAACCTATTGTTTTTAAAACCAGACATTTGGCATCCAACTTTGCTACTTGCAAAAACTTCAAAAAATTAAAAATTTATCTCTATATTTCACAAAAATTTAAAAGTTCATTTTTTCATTACTTGTGTTTATAATTATTTTGATTATTTTGATACAAAAACATAAAAAAATTATCCATCCAAAGTTTTAAAGGGGTTATAAAAATGATTGATTTTAAAAAAGAGGTTTTAAAAAGAAAAGACGCCTTAATTGAGGCTTTGCAAACATTATTAAAAATTAACACTGAACTTACCATCTTTGATCCTAATAGAACAGGCG